>CACYKX010000102.1 GCA_902775075.1 uncultured Prevotellaceae bacterium
TTCATTGATTGCATTATCTGCATTACCATGATCGGCGATGATGATAGCCTCATAGTCATTAGCCTTAGCAGCCTCGATAACCTCTTTCACACAATTATCTACAGCCCAAACAGCTTTTGCGATAGCATTATAGATACCTGTATGACCTACCATATCACCATTTGCGAAGTTTACAACGATGAAATCATACTTATCCTCATTGATAGCAGCGACAAGTTTATCTTTAACCTCAAAGGCACTCATTTCAGGCTTCAAGTCATAAGTAGCAACCTTTGGAGAAGGAACCAAGATACGATTCTCACCCTCATAAGGAGCCTCGCGACCACCATTGAAGAAGAATGTCACGTGAGCATACTTTTCTGTTTCAGCAGTATGCAACTGCTTTTTGCCCAACTTAGAAAGATATTCGCCCAAAGTATCCTGTACATTTTCCTTAGGGAAGAGAACATGAACATTCTTAAAGTTAGGATCATAAGGAGTCATACAATAGTACTTCAAATCCTTAACAGTATTCATACCTTCCTCCGGCATATCCTGCTGAGTAAGAACCTGAGTGATCTCCTTATATCCTGCTGAGTAAGAACCTGAGTGATCTCCTTAGCACGGTCGTTACGATAATTGATGAAGATAACAACGTCACCCTCTTCGATAGTACCGTTTACCTTACTATTATTGATAGCCTTGACAAACTCATCTGTTACACCTTCATCATAGCTTTCCTGCATGGCCTTAACCATATCCTCAGCCTGCTTACCTTCACCCTTAACGAGCAAATCATAAGCCTCTTTCACACGATTCCATCGCTTATCACGATCCATTGCATAGAAACGACCGATGATACTAGCGATATGAGCACCATTCTTATCGCAGCACTGTTGAACTTCCTCAATAAAGCCCTTACCGCTCTTAGGGTCAGTATCACGACCATCCATGAAACAGTGTACATAAACATCCTTGAGATTGTATTCCTTACCAATCTCAATCATCTTGAACAGATGATTCAAAGAAGAATGCACGCCACCAGTAGAGGTAAGACCCATCAAGTGAAGCTTCTTGCCAGTCTTCTGAGCATAGCTATATGCATCGATAACCTGCTGATTCTTTAGAATATCACCACTTTCACAAGCCTTGTTAATCTTAACAAGATCCTGATAAACAATACGGCCAGCACCAATATTCAGGTGACCTACCTCAGAGTTTCCCATCTGACCTGCAGGAAGACCAACATCTTCACCAGAGGTCTGAAGTTTTGAATGTGCAGAAACTGCTGTTAAATAATCGAGGTAAGGAGTTGGTGTATTATAGATTACATCACCTTTACCATGCTTACCGATTCCCCATCCATCGAGAATCATCAATAAAGCTTTCTTTGCCATAACTTAAATATACCTATTTAATAAATATTTCTTTAGTCTGCAAAGATACTGTAATTACGCGAAATGACAAAGAAAAAAACAAAACGATTTTAGCTTTTAGATTATTTATTGTATATTTGCAACGAAATAAACAACAAAATTATCCTATCAAATGAAACACAGTAAACTTAGTCTTACCTTAGCTGTAGGACTTTTATCAACTACAATGATGGCACAAAAAGCACCACAACTAAACAAGAAAAATATCGAGGAGGTCATCGCCGCGATGACCTTAGAGGAGAAGGCACAACTTCTCGTGGGTGTTGGGCATCAAGACTTCGTAGGTTCCGGAGCTATGCTCGGACAACATTCACGCCTTGTTGCCGGTGCTGCCGGACAGACAGCAGAAATTTCACGCCTCGGTATCCCTGCGACAGTCGTTGCAGATGGTCCTGCAGGTGTCCACATAAATCCTACCCGACCTGGAACAAATCAAACTTTCTACGCAACAGGTTTTCCTATCGGTACATGTTTGGCTTCTACCTGGAATACCGATTTAGTATATCATGTAGGAAAAGCCATTGGAAACGAGACTTTGGAATATGGCATCGACGTTATCTTAGGCCCCGGTATGAACTTACACCGCAGTCCACTCTGTGGTCGCAACTTCGAATATTATAGTGAAGACCCTATTGTCACAGGTCTCATTGGCTCTGCCATGGTAAAAGGTATCCAGAGTCAGGGCGTTGGAGTTAGTGCAAAACACTTTGCAGCCAACTCACAAGAAAGCGACCGTACCCGTGTCGACGAGCGCATCTCTCAGCGCGCACTCCGCGAATTATATCTCAAAGGATTCGAAATCATGGTTCGCGACAGCAAGCCTTGGACATTGATGTCATCTTACAACAAGATCAATGGCACATATACTCAAGGCAGCAAAGACCTGCTCACTAACATTCTTCGTAAAGACTGGGGATTCAAAGGTATCGTTATGACCGACTGGATCGGTGAGCGTGCCGACCTTCCTGTAGAGACAGAAGTAGAAGCTGGCAACGACCTTATGATGCCGGGGTATGCAGATCAGGCAAAACACATTGTAGAGGCAGTTAAGGCAGGACGCCTTGACATCAAGGATGTCGATCGCAACATCAAGAATATGCTTGAGTACATTCTCAAGACACCTCGTTACAAGAAATACAAATACACCAACCAACCAGACCTGAAGGCACACGCACAGATCACGCGTCAAGCCTCAACAGAAGGCATGGTTCTTCTAAAGAACGACAACAACATCCTTCCTGTCAAGAACATGAAGAAAGTTGCCCTATTCGGTGTCAACTCATACGATTTCCTTAGTGGTGGTCTTGGTTCCGGTTGCGTCAACGTTCCTTATGTTGTCGATATGGTTCATGGACTCCAAAATGCAGGTATAGCAACAACCAAACAGCTCACCGAGATTTACGAGAACTATGTAAAATATGCCAAGGCCAAGTTAAAGGCAGACAAGAATCCGGAGATGTGGTTCCTAGATCAAGGACAGCCAAAGCTCGATGAAATCGAGATTACCAAGCGTTGTGTAGAGCACGAAGTCGGTGATGCAGACGCAGCCATCATCACAATTGCTCGTCAGGCAGGTGAAGGAATGGACCGTTCCATCGAGGGAGAATTCAACCTTACAGATCATGAGAAAGCCATGATTTCTCGTGTCAGCGATGTATTCCATGCCAACAACAAACCAGTTATTGTCATCATCAACTCAGGAAGTGTCATGGAGACAGCCTCTTGGCGTGATCGTGTTGATGCCATCCTCGTTGCATGGCAGCCAGGAGAAGAAGGTGGTAATAGTGTAGCCGATGTTCTTACCGGTAAAGCAAACCCTTCAGGTCACCTCACCAGCACATGGCCTATCAGCGCTGCAGATGTTCCTTCTACCAAAAACTTCCCACAAGAGCCTGCTTACTACAACCTCTCCGACAAGCTCTATAGCAACAATATGAAAGGTGTCAACTACACAAACCACGAAGAAGACATCTACGTAGGCTATCGTTATTTCGACACTTTCAACAAGAAGGTGGCCTATCCATTTGGTTACGGACTTAGTTTCACCACCTTCGAATTCGGTAAGCCTTCTGTTTCTCTGAATGGTGACAATATTACAGTTACAGTTTCTGTCAAGAACACAGGAAAGGTAGCTGGTAAACAAGTTGCTCAGGTTTACGTAAAGGCTCCTAAGGGCGCTTATGAGAAGCCAGCTTGCGAGTTGAAGGCCTTTGCCAAGACCAAGAATCTAAAACCTGGTCAGAGCGAAACTTTGAAGATGGTCATCGCTAAGCGCGACTTGGCAAGTTTCGACGAAGCCAACAGTCAGTGGAAAGTTGATGCCGGTAAATACGAATTCTGTGTTGGTGACAACGTAGAAAGCATCAAGGGCACAGCCAGTCTGAACCTCTCAGAGTATACCGAGAAGACAACCAACTCACTTCCTTTGAATACAAAGATGAATTTACTTCACCAGTAAGAAGATTCTGATTGAAGAGATAAAAAGCAAAAGAGGATTTAGCAATTTGCTAAATCCTCTTTTTTATATCATCTATACACTATCCACGGAGGATAGGAGATTACTCACTCTTCATGGTAATGATCTTACCATTCTCATCATATTCCAAAGGCATAACCTTTAATGATCTAAGCCATGTCGTATCATTAGAAGGAACACAGTCATGGTGGAACAAATACCACTTGCCACCAACCTCAGCGATACTATGATGTGTAGTCCAACCAACAACAGGCTCCAAGATGACACCCTGATAAGTGAAAGGACCATAAGGATTATCACTTATCGCATAGCAAAGCAAATGACTATCACCGGTAGAATAGCTGAAATAATACTTACCATTATACTTATGCATCCAACTAGCCTCAAAGAAGCGATGAGGATCATCTGCAGGCAAAGGTTTACCATTCTCATCAAGGATAACCACACCCTTAGGCATCTCAGCAAACTGTTGAACATCATCCGTCAACTTAGCGACACGAGAAGGTAACGGATCTTCTTTACCTTCAGGCAAATGTTCGCATTTCAAAGCCTTATTATCCTTGTACCACTGCAACTGGCCACCCCAGATACCACCGAAGTAAACATAGATGCTACCATCATCATCCTTGAAGACACAAGGGTCGATACTATATGAGCCACGGATAGGATCCGGATTAGCGATGAAAGGACCCTCCGGTTTATCAGCGACTGCCACACCGAGATGGAACACACCATTATAATCCTTTGCAGAGAAGATCAGATAATACTTACCGTCTTTCTCAACGACATCATTATCCCACATCTGTTTTTCAGCCCATGCCACATTCTCCACATCGAGAATCTTACCACAGTCCTTTACCTCAGCAGTCATAGGATCTCCGTCAATGCAAAGCACATGATAGTCTTTCATCTGGAAATGACCACCATCATCATCAAAACACTCACCACTATCCCAGTCATGAGAAGGATAGATGTACAGTTTACCATTAAACACATTAGCAGAAGGATCTGCCATGTAATCTTCTGGAAATAAATATCTTGCTTTCATCATTCAAATAATTTAATAATATCCTTAACAACAGGTTTCACCTGATAATTTCTATCGATAAGTAAGCCATAGTTGGTGCGACCCGGGATAGGCCAATCGTTCAACCAACTCGTGCCATCGTCCACACCCCATATCGTTACACGTTCAATATCCTTAGCATACTTCTTATAAATCTTGAAGAATGCGAGATAGCGCTCATTGAACTGCTTCTGAGCAGCCTTTGTAAGCCCTTTCTTATAAGGATCCATCTTCTTCATATAATTTGCATGCTGACTGATTTCAGCACCCCCGAAGTTCTGAGGATTAGGAAGCATATTCAGGTCAAGTTCCGTGAACTGAACCTTCACACCCTCTTTAGCCAAAGCCTTGATAGAATTTTCATAGTCGGTCAGATCAGGATAGTCCAAGCCATTATGACTTTGCATACCCACAGCATCAATTCTGCATCCCTTAGCCTTCAACTCGCGTACCAGTTTACACACAGCATCACGCTTCTCCGGTTTCGACATCGAATAATCATTATAATAGAGTTCCGCATCAGGGTCAGCAGCATGAGCAAACTTAAAAGCCAACTCAAAATAATCAGGGCCGATGATTTTATAATAAGGAGTCTCACGATAAGTACCATCATCGTTGAAGGCCTCGTTGATGACATCCCAGCCCTTGATACGGCCCTTATATCTTCCCACGACCTCAGTGATATGATGATACATACGATCGATCAAGACCTCACGGCTAACCGTTTTGCCCTCTTTATCGACAAACATCCACTTTGGAGCCTGAGAGTGCCACACCAGACAATGTCCTATAACAGTCAGTCCATTCTCCTCACCGAATTTAACGGTTTGATCGGCATCTTTCCAGTCATAAACATTCTCCTCCGGATGAATTTCCTCACCTTTCATACAGTTCTCGGCAACGATAGAATTAAAATTCTTCTTCACCACTTCCGCAGCCTTTGCGTCACGATTCCAAACAGTATTCACGTTTACCGCAGCGCCAATAAGGAAATACTTACCGAGTACATCTTTCATTGTTGGCTGACTTTTCTGAGCCACACCTGTCACAGGAACAAGCATCAGAGAAGCCAGCGCGATGGATAGAATTCTTTTATTCATTTAAACTATATATGTTTATTAATTATTTACGATTCTCGATTTCCTGGTTCATCTTATTGATCACCTCATCTGTAAGTGGATACTTATATATAAGATAGCCCACAACAACAAGGAGGATAGCAGGGATAACACATGTAAACCACAAGATAGCCTCCTGCGAAGTAGCAGAATAATCTGCCAACTTAGGATAATAAGCATTCACAGGTGCACTGATGAACGAAGCAAGGAAAACCACCACAAAGATACAAAGCATCAACTGAAGACACTTGTTAGCCTTAAATTCCTGGAACATCTCACCATAAGAAACAGGTTTTTTCGGTGTTGTAGCGATTCTTTCTTTACAACCATTAAAGCAAAGCAACAAGAGGACAAAACCGATAATTGCAAAACAGCAAGTAACGACAAACCACGCATTAGGGTCTGTTTGCAAAGCTGATTGTTCGTTTGCCAAATCGAATCCTACCAATCCCATTGCCAATGGAGTAATCCAACCAGCGATAGAGAAACCAGCCTTGAAGGCAACACCGGCGAGCGCATTAACCGTTGCTGCCGGTCTATTTCCTGTACGATATTCTGCTTCCGTGATAACCTCCGGAACAAGAGCCCACATCAAAGATCCGACGAGCAGACCCACACCAGTCATCACCTTAGCTGTTTGAACCATAGTATTACAACTTGCGACATCAGAAACCTTTGGAATGGTATACAAGATCACAAAGCCCAAGAAACCTATAGAAAGAAGCAAATAATACAGTCCCTTCTTTCCGAACACTCTTTTCAAGAATGGCAAAGATGGCAAGATGACAAAGGCAGGGATAGTACCGATAGCCATAAACAAAGCCTGATTCCAATCTATGACAGCCTGAGCAACGATAGCAAGTCCGATAGGGAAACCAGCCTGAACGGTGATCTGACCGATATTGGCACATACCATACGAGTGGAAGTAAGTTTAAGAACCTCATCATTATCACGAGTCATACTTGCCATGATAGAACCATAAGGAATGTTCACGACAGAATAGATCATACTCAGCACCGTATAACTAACTGTTGCATAAACAATCTTCATCGACATAGACCAACATGCCACCTGAGGAAGCATCAGCAAACAAGCAGCAGCGGTAAGAGGGATACCACCGTAGAGAAGATAAGCACGATACTTACCTAATTTAGGGTTACGATTATCAATATATCGTCCGACAATTGGACTCCAGAAACAGTCAAGAAGTCGTACAGCAAGAATGAGTCCACCAACGAAAGCCGGGTTAATCTTCAATACCGTTGTAAGATATAGCATCAAGAAGCATGCTACCGTCTGGAAGATCAAATTCTGTGCAAGGTCACCAGACCCATAACCTATTCTCTGTATCCAATTTAATTTATAGAATCCCTTAGATTCATTCATTTCATTTGTTTCCATAATATTTGTCATTATTATTTTTCAAAGTATTTTGCTGCAAATTTTCCCATTTCATCGTATCCTTTCGGATTCAGATGCAACCAGTCATCAGAATATTCAGCTTTGAGTTTCTGTTCATCCTGAGGGTCACGAGCCATCTTATCGAAGTCGATAACCCCATCAAAGTTGCCCGGTGTTCTAATCCACGCATTTACCGTCTGACGAATAGCCTCATGGAAGAAAGAAAACCAGCCATTACCCTTTGTCGGAGTAATCGTACCACCATACACCTTCATACCATGAGCACGAGCTTTTGTTATCAGCACCTTATAACAAGCAATCATCGTATCAGCCACATGCTCATAATTTCCATTGCTGATACCGATATCATTGGTACCTTCGAAGATAATCAACTTCTTCACACCCTTCTGACCGAGGATATCACGATCAAAGCGCTTCATTGCCGGTTCACTAAGGCCATACTGTACCACACAGTTTCCACCGATACCCAAGTTCAGTACACCGACTCCACCATTCAGGGCAAGTGCCATACGGTCAGGCCAACGGTTCTGCAGATTAGTCGTACTTCCACGACCATCCGTAATCGAGTTACCCAAGATAGCAATAGCCTCAGCTTTAGATCTCACATTGATTTGAGCGATATTATACCAATGGTCGAGTTTTTCGAAAGCCTGGAACTTCATTCCCGGTTTCACAGTACCCTGTGCAATATACGAAGTAGTACGCGAGCCACGATGCGCAGTAGCATTCGTTGGCACCTGTTCCCCATAACAGATCGTTATCGTCAAGCGCTGAAGTGGTTTCAAATCATATTTCAGTTCATCACAATATACAATTCCACCGGCAGGAATCACAACAGACTTCTTACCATTGAACTTAAGATAAGTTGCCGACTTCGCATCAATATCACAGCTATCCTTACTATCAGCGATATAAACAGACTTGATTTTTACCGGTTGCTTACTAAACTGATTCGAGAACTGCAACTGCAGATTCTTTCCACCTAAAGAAACCTGAACGATCTCACGCAAAGAAGTATTCGCAAGATTCGTCTTTTGTGGCAGATCCGACTTACCTGCAAACTCAGCAGCAGTAGCGAAAGTTCCTACCCAAGGAAGATTTTTCTGAGCCGATACCGGCAAAGCCATCAAGGCCATAACTAAAAAAGAATATAAACTTTTCATGATTAATAGGTATTTGCTGCAAATTTACGAATATCCACGAAGAAAATTCATTTCTAACGTAACCTATACTTTTCTATTTGTTTCATTTAGACATTTTTTTCCATTCTATATTAGGTTTGAAATGAAACAAATGGTAATTTTGCAGAAAAACAAATATAACTATGAACTATCTTAAACCTTATGTATTAACTCTTCTGCTGATATTATGCCTGCCTATAGCGGCAAATGCCTGCGAAACATTTGTCAACTTCGGGAAAGGAGACCTCCTTCTCAACGAGAAGCAGCACATCAGCATTCATTTATCTTCCCAAGAACCGAAAGGTGTTGACATTGCAGCACGCAACCTATGTACAGATATTAATAAGGTGTGCGGAGCAAACGTATCCATCACCGACAACACCGATGCGAAGATTATCATCGGAACCATCGGTCATTCTGCAATTATCGACCGTTTCATCGATAAGAAACTATTGAAAGGCAAGCGCGAGAAGTTTATCATCAAGACACAAGGCGACAAACTTTTGATTGCCGGAAGCGACCGCCGAGGAACCATCTATGGCATCTACGAACTCAGTCGACAGATTGGCGTATCACCATGGTACTACTGGGCAGACGTCCCTGTAAAGAAGCATCAGCACATATATATAAAGAAAGGTGTATATACCGATGGTGAACCCGTCGTCAGATACCGAGGTCTCTTCCTCAACGATGAAGCCCCTTGTCTCACAACATGGATTGCCAACACCTTCAAGACCCCATACGCCGGTCATGAATTCTATGCCAAGGTCTTCGAATTGATTCTCCGTCTGAAAGGCAACTTCATGTGGCCTGCCATGTGGGGATATGCCTTCTATGCCGATGATCCCGAAAACCACAAAACGGCCGATGAAATGGGAATAATCATGGGGACATCCCATCATGAACCTATGGCCAGGAACCATCAGGAATGGGCACGTTCCCGTGGCAAGAACGGAGCTTGGAACTATCAAACGAACCAGAAAGTCCTTGATAAGTTCTTCCGCGAAGGTATCAAACGCGTAAAGGGTGGCGAAGATGTCATCACCATAGGAATGCGAGGCGACGGCGACGAAGCCATGAGTGCCGAAGCCGACACAAAACTCCTCGAAAGAATCGTCGACAACCAACGTAAGATCATTGCCGATGTCACCGGGCATCCAGCCAAAGAGACACCACAAGTATGGGCATTATATAAAGAAGTCCTCGACTACTACGACAAAGGAATGCGCGTCCCTGACGATGTAACCATCATGCTATGCGATGACAACTGGGGCAACATCCGTCGCGTGCCGACAGCCAAGGAGCGCCGACACCCAGGTGGATGGGGACTCTATTACCATGTCGATTACGTAGGAGCGCCACGCAACTCTAAATGGCTCAACGTCACACCTACTCAAAACATGTGGGAACAACTGTCTCTCGCCTATCAATATGGACTCGACAGAGTCTGGATACTCAATGTCGGCGACCTCAAACCTATGGAATATCCTATCGACTTATTCATGGATATGGCATGGAATCCTACCAGATATAACGCCTCTTCCTTATTGAATCATACCTTAGACTTCTGTACGAGAGCGTTCGGTGCTGATCAGGCTCAAGAGGCTGCACGCATCCTCAACCTTCAAGGAAAATATTCCGGTAGAATCACCGCCGAGATGCTCGACAGCAAGACCTACAACCTTCATTCCGGCGAATGGGAAAAAGTTGCCGATGACTATATGCGTCTGGAGACGGAAGCCCTACGACAGTTTATTACCCTTCAACCAGAATACCGTGATGCCTATCGTGAACTCATCCTCTTCCCCGTACAGGCTGTATCCAATATTTATCAGATGTACTATGCCCAGGCCATGAATCATGAACTCTATCGCCAGGGTAATCCGGAATGCAACGAATGGGCCGACCGCGTGCAGGAAGCCTTTAAGCGAGACAGCATTCTCTGCCGTGAATATAATAAAAATATTGCCAATGGTAAATGGGACGGGATGATGATTCAAAAGCATATTGGATACAAGAATTGGAATGATGACTTCCCTCACGATATGCTTCCGGAGACCTTCCGTCTTGAACACAAACAACTCGGAGGTTTCTGTTTCAACGATTCCACAAAATACGTTGTCATGGAGGCCGAACATTTCCATCATGCCCAGAATACCACCAAGGGCACATGGACGGTCATCCCTTTCATGGGCAGAACACTCAGTGGAATTTCCCTGCAACCTTACACAGTATCTACCAAGGGGGCTTCGCTTACCTATCTGTTCAAGATGAGCGATGAAAACGTGGAAAATGTAGACATCCACATCATCACAAAGTCAACACTTGACTTCCTGAACAAAGGCGGTCTACGCTTCTCCGTACAACTTGACGACCAACAGCCAATAGTTGTGAACATGAACGGTAACCTGAACGAAAAACCGGAAAACATCTATAGCATCTATTATCCTACCATAGCGCGTAGAGTGATAGAAAGTAAGGTACGTGTTCCATGGCAACATCACGAGGGTCACCATACCCTGACCATACAACCACTCGACCCAGGAATCGTGTTCGAGAAAATCGTTGTCAACGGACAAGGGTATCAACCACAATATCTGTTCGGAACAGAAACTCCACACACTATCAAGTGAAAAAACTTGCATGTTAGCAATAAAGTTGCTATTTTTGCACAACCATGAAGAAAGTACAAAAATCATTTAAAAAGAAATTATTAACATCTATATGTCTACTATTGACCCTCCTCACCTGGGCCGATAGCGGACA
>CACYKX010000103.1 GCA_902775075.1 uncultured Prevotellaceae bacterium
TTCTCTCCGTATTTTTGTCTGATAAACTCGACAGGCGTTTTGTAATTCAATCTCTTTCTTGGCCTGTTGTTGATTCTGTCCTGTACCATATTGATGTCTTTATCTGTTATCTTTGTAAAATCACTCCCTTTAAGGAAGTATTGCCTGACTAGACCGTTAGTGTTTTCATTAGCACCTCTTTCCCATGAGTGGTATGGTCTTGCAAAGAAGATGTCTATTTTCAGTGATCTGGCAATCTGCTGGTGCCTGGAGAACTCTGTACCATTATCTGCGGTCATGGTATGCAATCCCTTTCTTATCGGCTTAAGTGCGGCAATGGCTGCCTCCGCCAGTGGCTCTGCCTCTTTTGAAGGAAGCTTTCTCATGATTAGGAACCCGGACTCCCTATCATTGATAGTCATGATGACGTTCCGCCTGTTCTTCCCCACAATGGTGTCGATCTCAAGATCTCCGAACCTTCCTTTCTCATCAACGACCGCAGGTCTTTGCTCTATCCCGACACGGCCAGGTATTCCCCTTGACTTATATGATGAACCGCGCTTGTTATAGCGCCTGCCCCTGTGGCGCAGATGCTTATAGAGAGGCTTTCCCCATTTGTGCTTCTCCTCCCACACATATCTGTAGATGGTTTCGTGTGAGATGGTCGGTAATCCCAGTGCACGCCGCCTTCCGGATATCTGCTCGGGAGACCACTGTTCCTGTGTGAGTTTATGGTCAATGTAAACCTTTATTTCGTCCGTAAGGACGGTATAGTGCTTTCTTGCGCTCATTCTCCTGTCTGACAGCCACTGGGCCTTTTCCGCATTATACCTGCCATGGGGTGTCTTGTTGCGCCTAATTTCTCGGCTAATGGTGCTGCGGTGCACACCAAGAGCCCTGGCTATGTCTGTTGGACGTTCTTTATTTTGCAGTCTGAAAGATATTTCGTACCTTTGCTGCGCAGTTAGATGCTTTGTCATATTTGCAACTTATGTGGAAGTTTGTCTGCAAAGGTAAGCATTTAATGCCGGGGACAAAAGATCTTGTGGAACTTTTGTCCCTTTTTTCATGCTCCTTGCTCACTTACTTCTTTGACACATTTGTTGCATTATCAATTTGAATTCAAGAAATTCATTGGTTCGTCTGTGGATATTACTATGATTTCCTCAGGATCTACACCCTGATATAATCAGCTTGATTTTCATTCCATTGAATTAAAGCCCTTCCTATCGAAGACATCATCTGATTAACTTCTTCAAGTGAGTCTGGTGGGCACTCCAATCCATTAGGCTCATAGCTTGATTTTGTGTGAACGATGCTATTTCTTGTTGAATACAGAATATTAGCTACTTGCTTTTTCAGACTCATTTGCTGTTCGTTAGAAAGTGCTATTGATTCTATTTTCACTTTCTCTTCAATCCCAAGTTGATGTTTCACCGTTTTTGAATGGTTTTGGGCAGATGATAGAAATCGGGAACAACATCTATACATGTCTGAATAACAGAAATGGCCAGAAAATCGTCTTTCTGATTATCCCTATACCCTTTCGCTATGTTAAGAAGGGTATCCATATAGTGTGCTGTGCATCCCAGATCTGAGAACTTAAAACCATAGGCTCCATATTCATCTATATACGCATATTTCATAATCAAATGCATCTAAATATTTCCACTGCAAATATACAACATCTTCTCCAATCTTCCACCCCTTCCATCAAAAATTATCACTTTTTTCTTCGAACCAATTGCAAATAAAACGACAAGAATCAACCCGCAGGCTGATTCTTGTCTATCTTACAATGCATTAAAGTCCAAAAGCAATTCATAATTCAAATCCTCTAACAACAGATTTATCTTATCTAACCTCTTGTCATCTTGTGTACCCTGCGAGAAGTTAAATGAGAAATCCGGCAACTCACCATGAAATATCTTATTTCTTAAATAGTAGGCATACCTACAGCAAAGTATACACAACACCTGCTCATCACTCCGCGTCAATGTCGCAAGATTGGTCGTAATATGACTTTGTACCACAGCTAATGTGCCATTATTCGATAGTTCACTACTTCTCAATGGCAATATCATTCTCAACATCTTCACTATTCTCTCGTCAGTATTAAGTCCCACAAAATAATTCGGGAATACGTTTTTGTACAACTTGCTGTCGGTTGATGTAGTATGTTTAAAACTACCTTCAACATACCCTTCCCAATCAAACAATAAGAACTGAGCCTCTGTGATACCTGTTGCCATGGTTATTGCATCGTTGAACTTACCTGTATTGGCAACAATATAACCTCTCATATTCTGCAAAGCCTCAACATCCCTATTCGGATTCGCAGCTCTGTTATGATACAAACACAGCTGCTCAAATGTTCTCCAAAGTCTTTCAAATATGTAATATCTGTTGCCAGATGCCAATGCTCCTATAAAATGTGTCAAAACTGTCCGTAGAAGATAGTCACCGTCACTTTCACCCCAAATCCTGTCTATAACCGCATTTGGCATCGCATGGCGGAAGATAAACGAACCAGTTATTGGTTGTGCATCTTTATCCAATTCATATTCTTTTACTACCTCATGAACCCTAGTAGTTGAACGTTCTATTCTAATTTTCGTAATCCTTACACGCTCACCATTAACCACATAGAGATAAATAATGCTTTTCAGAATCTGCTGATACAGACTATTACCTTTATTGCTAAGAATATCATTAACCTTAAATTTCTTACTGCGAACAGCTGTTATTACTATTTTCTGCTTGGAAAACGAAACTTTATCTAGCTGTCCTGCTGCAGCATTGATAAATGGAACGTCAATGCTTTTAATTATGGTATTGTCTCGAGAGAGATTAATCCCTATCTTGTAATGATTTCTAGTCTTTGGCATAGTAATCAAACTATTTATCCTTAGTAAAAGTAACCAACTTATTACTCATATTGATTTTTCCGTTTATACTGTTCACTCAACGCAAGCAGCTCTTTGAACTTTCCCAACCGAGGCTCCTTCAACTCCCCGGCATTCATTCTCTTCCTATTCGCCTTCACCCAGTTCAGCATATCATGCTCCTCTATTCTATGACGCGAAGGGTTCCGATGACATCGTTCAATAAACTCCATCACCTCCTTATATTTGGTTAGCCATCTCGTTTCTTGATCCATAGTTCCGTAACTCTAAAATACTGCGAATCATTCACCCCTCTTCATCCTCAAATACCATCAATGGGTCTTCCATTAAATCCAATGCAGGTATTATCCGAATCGGACTTTTCTCTTCACTGTGCCCATATTGGTAGGCTGGCATGTTCACTGTAACAAAAACCGATGAGCAAGTGTAGGTATCATCAACTTCTTTACAAAGACTGGCAAAAGCACTTATATGGCTCTTACACCATTCGTCACGTTTAATAGGCATTTCCATGTCATCACTCGTTTTCCGATTCTCCGTAAGAACTTCATAAATAGTCCTACTCTCATAATAGTCCTTGGTTTCTATGCAGACAATCTTCTTGCATTTCGTATCAATGAGTAACACATCTATATCGCCCAGCGGTTCTTTATTATCGAGCCGCTCACCAGGGCCAATTTCAACGCCACGGAAAGCCAATAGCGTTTCTATCCCCAAAGAGTCATAATAGTTTCTGAGATTATTCTCAAAAACGATTCCTTTCCTGCGATTAAGGTCACTCATATAATTACTCATCTTCTGAGCCTCCGCATGGACCTTTCCTTCGTCCAATCTTTCAAGCATCACATGTTCGTGCTGGTGCAATGACTTGGTGCTGTACATCACGCAGTCTCTATAACATACCCAAGGGCGTGACGATATTTGATATTTACGGTTAAACCTCTGAGAGAAACTCTCACTTGGCAGCGCACCTTCCGACATGCCATTATACATGCAGAAGGTTTTCTTAAACGGCTCTACGTCCTCTTTCGTGATAACTTTCAACAGAATCTCATCAACAAATGTCTTCCATGTAATATTCACTATTGGTTCTTCATGACCAATGGCATAATTAAGCGATTCCTCAAGCAGTTTCTTCCACTGGCTATACTCAATATGATATTCTTCTTTGAATGCATCCAAGAAGTTTTCGTCCTTTGTGTCTATATTAGGACTTTTCTGCATAGCATGAAGTTTCCGATAACTGTCAGGTCTGTACAGTTCATTTTCTCTCATATCAGAGAAATATGCCATCTGCTTGTTTATCTGTTCCTGTGGCAGTCCAACGCGACCATTAGCCAGTATTGCCAACTCTGTACCAGGTATTTTGAAAGTCAAGAAATCCAAATATATGCCGAAGGTGTACAATTCATGCATATAGGCAAATATTTTGTCTATATCAACAAGTTTTGGATCATTCTCTGAATGGAAGTCATTTGCTACGATGCGCTCCAGCAAGCATTGCGTTAGATTGTTCGTTTCTGAATATTTGAACAGGTATGCTTTCTGCTCACTATAATCAGCCCCCAAATAGGTCATGACAGCATTCACCTTCTCAAATCTCATACTGGTAGAAGCTAACCAGAACAATGTTCCATGATGCAGTTCCATTAATGACTCCACAAATCTCGACGTAGCGTATTGTGACAACAAATCGTTAAGGGTTGTACCCAAAAAATCTATTATCTTCAGTGTCAAAGCTTTCGATTCTTTTAGGTCGAGTGCTTTGGGGGTACCACCCATTTTCAAATAGGCTGCAATGTCATCCAATACCCTGTCGCAGGCATTATCATTCGTAAAATATGTGGCTTGATGTCCATCATTCTCCGCCCAGTACACAATTCCCTTAGGTTCAATTAAGAGCAGTTCACCTTTACATTCTTCAAACAACACATCCGACTTTTCCTTCACAGCCTCCACGTCACACAAGCCAAACTCTAAAAGGGCTTCAATCCAAAAGTCGAAAAACAGGTAATCATATGTTTTCCCTTTAGGTTTTCTTTCAAATACCTTCCTCGGAATAGAAAACTCTAAGAAATCATCATCCAATTGTTTCATTTTGGGATTTGTTCCATCATAGAAACTCAGCATTAGCTTTAGTTTTCTGTTCAGTAATTCTTCCCCGTACTTATAGGTAAAACCGTAAGTCCACACAACAAGACTCTTGGCTATCTCGCGTAGCCCCAACACCTCATCATTATCTCTCGTATGAAGAATCGTAGTCAGTCTCGTATTTCCATATTCACCTACAAACACTTTGGGTGAATCATTTCCTATCGGGACATAAATGGGAATCTCCTTGGGATAATCATCAAAATGACAAATCATCATTAAATGACCAGGCCCGTCCACCAAGTGTTCATCGCGCTCTGTCAGGTATTGGCACCGTATATCATATGCTAATCCCGTTTCAAAACTATAAAAGTCATAAGTCTGGTCACGGTAAAAGGTATGTTTATTGTCCCAGTAAAAGGCAAACATATCGATTTCCTGTCCTATATTGTGTCCAGAAAGACGCTTTCGTGCTTGCGAATAATAATAAAGCTCTGTAGCATTCATATGCTTTTGAGCCATCATCACTTTAAAATCATCTATCAGCAAGCTGACGTGGTCAAAATACTGATTTGATGCTTCGATATTCAGACTAAGGGAACTCTTGATATCCACATAAAGCAAATCATCATTGGGATATTGTTTTTTCGCTATATCCTTTACTTGGTTGTAATTCTTTTCATCATACTTCTGATGGGCAATTGTCACACAAACCTTGCCGCCATTATCGTAGGTAAACAGCAAATACCCTATATTTTCTTTTATCCCACCACCGCAATTATGGGTTCCGGTTTGCTTCATTGCTAAAGCCACCTCGCCCATTAGCACATCCAAATATCGGCGGTTCAGCTTTTCTTCCCCCAATCGCTCTCTCAGTATTTCTAGGCAGTGAAGATAGGCACAACTCAACAATGATGAAGGTTGTATAACCACACAATTCCCTAGTTCATCAGCATATAGAGGCGTTTTTTCTACGGGGCTATAGCCGTCCATCGTCATTTTGAATTGCTTGACAGCCTTACTCCTCGAATGATAGACTAATGTTTGTACAAACGACGGTTCGAATCCATACTTAGAAAAAAGAGTCACCAAATCTTTTTTGGGGAATGACACGATGCTCTCGTATATAGCCGTTTCTTGGTAGTTTGAACAATATAACTCCACGTGCTCCTTATCCCCCATTTCGTAACGCCCCATACCAGTCTTTTGAGCTAGTATATCAGACAATTCCAATAAGGCATAAACAGATGAAAGTGCTCCTGCCTCGACATGCTCATCCTCAGCCAATTCAAATAGTCGTGTAAGATTATATTGAAGGAAGGTGAATATCCCAGGATAAACACGATAGGACCCCTTAGGAGTATGCACAAGATCTACAAACATGTATTCCTGTGGATCCTCATACATGTCATGGCTATAGTTCTTTTCAATTTCCTTCTGAAATGTAGGAATATGAAGATGTTTACGGCCACCTTTGCCACCTAATATTTCATATAACAACATCGATAGTCTCAGAATATTTGAAGAATTCTGAGGAAAAAGATGTAGACAAGAAAGGTATCTAATCATTTCATCTTTTCGATATTTGCTCAAAAAACTTAAGTCATTTTGAAACATAATCTATTATGAACCACCGGGACAGTACCGTCCCCCCGTTCCTGCTATGCTCATATAATCAGTACGCTTATTTTATTTATCCAACCATTCTTCTTGTAAATCATTCAAGTTTACCTCGTAAGGCAGATGATTCCTCACTACAAACATTGTATGATTGGCTTGATTCTCCCTCCCGGAATAATCATTTATGATTTTCAATCCTTTGCTTGCAAGGAAACTATAATTCAAGAATTGTTCTGGTGCAGTAAGTATCCGTGCTCGCCAGAAGGAGGCTATGAACTCATTGATGACACCCTTCACGTCCTTCCCAGCCACCTTTACTAAGTCGCTCTCAAGCCTTACGATTACAGCCATTATCAGTTTAAAGGCATGATAAGAATTCACATAAAGCGATGTTATAAGATAGGCACAAAGATACACTGGATAATACTTATTCATATCCAGTTTGTGCACTTCATTTATATAATCATTATCATAACGCTCGCGCTCAAATACAGCTATTACCTCATTTACTACTTCCTCGCTAACAACTGGTTTATACCGTTGCAATATATCATGTATCTTTACCAACCCGGTTTTGTCACCGACAAGAGCCATACGCAAGGCTAAAAACAGAACAGGAGTGATAACATATTCAACGAACTCGGAGTCTGCACTCTCCCGTTTCATCTCTGGATGCGTCTCAAATGTCTTTGTCTGAGACAAAGTGGAAATGTCTGCTATCTGCGCCACCGCATCAAAGTCCTGTTCTTTCAGGAACACAGGCACCAAAAGAGTGGCAATAAAATGAATCTCCTTTGTTTCCCCTCTTCTCCTAATGGATTCCAGCACTCTATATGCCCAATCAGTTTTCATCTTTTCCATCTTTAATGCATCACATATCTGGTACATCAGATAGCTAGAAGTAAAGATTCTGTCCTCAGAATAAAGACTATCCAAGGCTTGCGCATCCTGCTCAGTAAACATACCGCGGTACGACCTCGCCTGCCCATCTGGAATCTCTCTCGCACCTAATTCGTCAAGATAGTTCACTAACAGGCAGTCGCAAAGGCAAAGATATGTCTTGGCAAAAGGCGATTTTAATCCTTCTTCACTTGACACATACTTGACACACTCTGAGACCAGCTCCACAGATCGTACCTTTTCGCCAGCATTCCAATACATCAGCGACAACTCGCCCAAACATTGGTAATACTCATATATTGTACTTGAATGCCCAGGCTTTTGGACATAGTCAATAACTTTCTTCAACTGAGCGATGCCTTCATTCACATCCGTCTCGCTCATCACATACGCCTTTATCTGGCCCAAATGAAGATGGATATTTGGTATTACTTCACCATACTCTGCCGTCTGCATGGCTTCGATAAACGGCAACGTCTCTTTGTTTTCTACATCTTTATTCGAATAGATTGAGTATGCCATTGAGCCATTTAATAGCACTTTCGCCAAGGGATATTCTTCAAACTGAGTATAATAGTTGCCATATACCCTTCTTGTATCCTCGTAGCGTCCTGCTTTAGTGAATGTCTCCATCATCTCAAACAGGGCAGAAATTGCTATTTCCGGACATCTATACTCAATTGATTTAGCCAATATATGCTGTAAACCCGCTATGATATCTCCCTGTTCCCAACTTTTCCACTCTCTATTCACTAACTGGTATCCTGTCAAGTAGCAATGCTCACAAATATCACTGTCCGAGTGGTTATACTCAAAAGGTTTAGCTGCAAAATCTTTCAGCCAGGTCTCAAACTCTTCTATCTTTGTGAAGCGGAGTGGCAAAAACCAGATGCTCTTTTTGTACAGTTCATCCATCTCGTCCAGTTCATCCACACCCTTGCTATTCTTATTACGTTTTTCGATAGACAGGTTGTGATATTTCAAGCCAGCTTGAATTCTGTCCTCCGACCAGCACAAAACGCTCAGTACACTATAATAGGCAGCAGTCAGTTCACTTTCCGCCGCGCCTTCAATTATCCTGCAAAGATCATTCAGTATGTAATTTCTCTTGCTAGAAGACAGGTCCTTCAGTATCGTAAGTTGCTGAACTCTGATAGCAATTCGCAAATTCTCAGTCATCTGAATGGGCAGTGGGACATCCACCCACATAGAAGGCAGAATAGTCAGTTTGGGCAAATCTTCTTTCCTGATTTTCTCCAAAGCCCGCATATACATCAGTCCTGCTTCATCATACCGTTCTGCATTCTGCGCATAGAGTATGTAGTGAAGCACATCCAATTCATTAAGGGGCTCAGTCTTAATCATTATTCTGGATGCCAATAGCCAGTTACAACTCCTATAGCATTCATTATCCATATCAGGAGTCCATGCCTTATCATAAAGAGGTGTCACTTTATAGAGTCCGCTTTCTTCCGTCACCCATCCTGGTGTCAGAGACATCAGCTTACTCCTTGTTTCCGCAATCTGCGGACTGACCGAAGCCAAAGCCTTCACATCATCCTCTGAAAAGACTGTTTTCACCAGCATCAGACGGTTCAGCAGACTTCTGGTATCAGAATCAGGAATCATCCTTTGCATCAACTCTGCCAACGAGCGAGAGAGTTTATGATCAAAAGAATAGTTCAGCATCTGTCCAAACACCTTCTCATCTATCACCCAGTTACAGGAAGAAAGATATGTACATAGTGCTCTTACCAATACTGGATGTCCGTAACTGTGTGCCCAAATAAACTTGCTGAAGTCTTGTCTTGGCGAATAGGTCTCTATCAGTTCCTTGGTTTCTACTTCTGTCAACAACGGGACTTCCACCTGTGCCACACGGCTCATATCCACCAAAGTCATATTCTCATCTATAGGAGCGTCTGTAGTGACGACTGGCTTTTTTCCTTCTTGTAATTCTTGATAACAGAGCCGTATTACTTCATTGAGATGACCTGATGGCACATCCGTACAAACAAAACCATCTTTGACATTGCTGAGCACCAGCTCTGACAAAGTTCGTTTCCCTGTTTTCACACTCCCGAACAACACAAGCACCTTTCCTTCGTTACAATGCTGAACACATTGCTGCACCAGTGCTTCGCGTTTCACAATATGCAGATTATTCATATCAGCATTCCGCAAGACTGATAGAGAGGATGGAATGACCGACACCTGTTTCAATTCAGGTGAAGCCTGCACATTCTTGACAATTATGTCAAGTTTATCATTGATAGCGGTCAGGCTTTGTTTTGTTTCTTTTCTTGCACCTGACAGTTGTTCTAATATAGTTTTCTGGTCGTTCTCTATTTGCTTCAGACTGGCAGCTGACATTCTTAGCAGCTTGAATTGCGTCCAAACCTTCAGTCGAGTATCCTTGCAAACTTCTTCTTCAAACAATTCCAGTAATTTCTTGTATTGTCCTTTCTGCGGGTCAAAATCCGGGGCCACCTTAAATTCTTCTTTAAGTGCCTCCAGATAATGATCGTATTCCCTCCTTGCTTCGTTCCCTGCATATTCGGGGTCTGCATAAAACCTGCTGATAGCCCTCTCAAAAGCATTCCTATACCTTTTCTCCATCGACTTCTTGTCTGCAAGAAAAGACACGCTTTCCTTCCCCGACTCAAAAATTGCCGTGGCAATCAGGCTCTGAAGGACAGGTGCTAAAAACAATGAAATAGAGGCTATCATGCGTATTTCTCCATCAACTGGTTTATATTGTACTGTGTCTCAACACTGGCTATATAATGAAAAAACAAAGGATTATTGTCAAGTGACCTTTTCAGCACTTTGTTCAGAAGTCTATAACGTTGCATTTGCTGTTTATCGAATTTTTCTATGTCAGCAACAATCTCATTTAATGTCCTGTCTACAAAGATGAAATATTTTCTCAATATTGAGACCACATAATCACATACTTGAATCATTGGGTTGGTTGCAGAATCAGAAAAACTATAGTTATTAAGCTTCGTACCATTTACTTCAATTGTGTCTTCCGTCAACAGTTTTTCGACCTGTTTCTCAGTATCAAAAACCAAAGTCCTATTTGGATAAGAATATATTTCAGCAGAGTAGAATTGTACAAACATTTTCACCCATTCATCTGGGGTCTCATCCTGTATGAATGTGAGTTCATCTTTCTTCTTTGCTTCATTAATCTTCTTCACCAGAATACTCGCCATCATTTTATCGTGTGGATTTGGCACTGTTCCAATGAACTTTAAAACCTTTGCTTCCAAACCGTCTAAAAATACTATTTTATCTTTGTCTTTAATATCAGGATAGCGATACTTCCCAAACAGTTTAACGGTTTCCTCCGGTGATGACTTCAATATTCTGTAAAGAATCGCTTTTAGATTATGCGCCAACATAACATCATCACAGATGGAATCTATCACATCCACGAAGGCATAATACCACACCGGAACCATGATGAAATGCACATTCCACCTCTTGCTTTCAACCAAGTCAAACGTCCTCTGAAAGGCATCCTTACGCAGAATTTCTACAAAAGAGCCTCTCAAATCTTTCGTTGATTTCAGCTCCCGTCCTGGCTCTTTACCTAATGCAGTATGAAGTTCATCATCCGAAACAATATCCTCTGCCTGTACACCACCCAAAACAAAACAGGCATTTTCTGAGGCATTAACACGCTTTTCTGGCAATAGCACTAAATGCTTCACGTTGTCCGTCTCATCGTAATACCAAGTTTCCTTTTTATCGTATTGTTCTTCTGATACTCCCTGAGCCAAGGCCATCAGCCTGTTCAATTGATATACTCTGCTGTAATCCATTTCATTCCAATCCTTTTATTCCACATACCAATCCGGCTTCACCCATTCAGGGAACAATCTCTGCCTCGTTTCCCTTAGTTTTGCCAAATAATAATCATAGAAATCCTTGTAAAAATTGAAGGGTTTTAGAGCCATGTCTTCTGCGATAGAATAACCTCCATACACCATGAGCCATAATCTCAGCGCACTACCAACATAACCCCACAGTACATCTATCTCCGGGACGTCCATTCGCTTCATCAGCAAATCAATTCTGATGTCCATATGTGGATGACTACCACCACCACTTACACTGTCTGGCCCCATGAAAAGCAAGGCACACAACAGGTTGGCAATGCCAACTTTGTTTGTATAGCCATCATCTGCACCAAACGTCTCAGCCAACCAATCAAGAGCCAACTCATCAGCAGCT
>CACYKX010000104.1 GCA_902775075.1 uncultured Prevotellaceae bacterium
GGATGTGAATCATACATTCCTGTCGGAAATGTGCTGTGCCACTCATGAGGGTGTTTCGCTTCTTGGAATAAATAATGTTGCTACGGATATTGGGTTCAAAACTGTAAGTGGGAGAATAAGTGTTAATGGACTTACCAAAGGAGATTTTCCTTGTATTCTTCATTGGAATCAAAATCATTTTGTGCTGCTTTATAAAGTTAAAAAAGGGAAGAATTTTTATATTGCAGACCCAGGAAAAGGCTTGGTGAATTATGACTTAGAAGAGTTCAAAAGGCTATACTTCACGAGGCCCTTGCCAGGATCGGCGATATAGAACTTCTTTCCCTTCTTTACTTTGTATAACACCACAAAATGGTTTTGGTTCCAGTGGAGGATACAAGGAGAATTGATTTCTGATATCTGTGATATACTTATTCTTCCATAAAGAGTTTCCAACCCAAGTTCCTCTCCTAATTTCTTTAGACTTAATAATGACACCCCTTCTGTTGTTGCAGTACATAGATGGGAAAGAGTTTCAAAGGAATACCCTTTCCCATAGTACTTGCAAATCATCGCCATACATGCTATGCCGCATTGCATGGAATCATACTGTTTATAAAAAGGAAACAAATTCATACATTTATTGGAATCGACTTTCCATATCTTCATTGTTATGTCTTTTAGAACGAATGCTGATATCTTTTCCAAAGTTGTATGACACGGCAAAAATAAAGGTCAGAGGATGATAATCATTCTTAAAACTCATGTACATACCATCATTGGCACGAGTGTATCCACTAAACTTACTTGCCAAGATGTTGCTCACAGCAAACCTCATATTCAGACAGTTTCTAAAGCACGAGTGATTGATGCCACAACTCATGTTGAAGAAGCCGCCGGTTTTACCATTTATGTTTTTCTCACTACCGTTATACGAAGATGACAAGAAACCCGTCCAAGATTGCTTCTTGTTTAGGATAAACCTGAGATTCGCAGAATAAAACTGACCAAAACTCCTTTGATATCCTGTCAGATAAGATATGTCGGAAGAACTCTTGGATAAATCAAAAGCTGCAGAGGCTGTAATCTTCAACCATTTCAGCTTATAATAATACAAAATAGATTCAAAACCAAGAGTCTTTTGCTTTATTGCATTATTCCATTGAGTTATAGAAATATTCGATATTTCATCCAATGTCGTAGTTTGGTCGATGACATTCGATAGGCATGCATAGGTCATATCAGAAATCAGTTCACCACCATTAAACTCTATACTGTTGCTAAGTCGGATATTCCACCATGTCGATGGTCTTAGCTCCGGGTTACCTTTGGCAATATCATAACGACTTACATAATAGGCAAAGGGATTGATATGTCTAATGCTCGGACGATCTATAGAACTGTTCAAACTAAATGCGATATTGGAACCATCGTTGAAGTTATAGGATACCCTGACATCGGGAAAGAACTGTCCATAAGATTTATTGTTGCTGATTTCATCGTTGGAAACAGATTTTGTCTTAGTCTGTTCATATCTTCCACCGACAATGAATTCATAATTTTCCACCTTCTTATCCATGCTCAGATAACCGGCATAGATGTCTTCCGAATATCTAAAAGCATCATTCTGAAGAGGAAGAGTCGTTATATCATAGACCGTTGTATTCTTCGTTGTCGACTGTGTAAGTTTACCACCGACACTTAACATGACATTCCACGGGAGTTGTTTCTCCAAATCGAGTGCTACATTAAATCCATTGAGAAGAGAGTGTCCTTGGTTTGTAAAATTATCGCGAGTTTCTGTGCCTTCACTTCCGATAATATTGGAACGAAAGTCATAATCGTTATGATAATTGTATCGAAAACAATCGGCCATCAAAGAAATCTTATCTGTAGAATTCCATTTTCGATCAATATAGAAACTCGTGGTCAGATTTTCCCTTGGTGTACGGGTAAAGGAGTATGAATTACCACTACTAACCATCTCGTCCTTCTGATTATAGGAGTTCAGATTATTCAATCCATTGTTCTTCTTATATGTATTCATATAAGAGACGGAGATACCAGCCGTTGACAAACTGTCAAGATGTAGGTCCAACATTCCCGAGAGGTTGTATTCATTCTGAAGAGGAGTATAACGCGTAGAACCATATCGAGTAAGGTTAGAGAAATGTGTGGTATTGGATTCTGTATAGTCAATCTTGCCATACGTCCATCCAGCATTTAATGTCGCATCAATCTTACCCTTGCTATAGTTCATACTAGAATGAGCCTTATTGGTCCACTTGTTCTGATAACTGATTTCTTCTCCAGCATCGCCACCTATGAAATCAATCTTCTTTCCGGTTACAATGTTCAGAATACCATAATTACCTTCTGCATCATATTTAGAACCAGGGTCTTTAATCACCTCGACTTTTGTTACGTTATAAGCAGGTCGTGATTTCAGGATAGAATAGACCTCGTCAGCAGAAAGTTTTTGTAGTCTTCCGTTGAACATCACCTTCACGCTACCTTTGCCTTGTATGTTGATCTTATCATCTGCGATGATGATGCCCGGAATTTGTCCCAAAAGGTCTATGAGGTCAGTCCTTCCCTTGCGTAACGGCACCACGTTGACGATATACTTTCCTGCCTCGTGCTTGATATATTTCTGGGTAACAACAACTTCCTGTAATTTTATTGTATCTTTGAAAGTGCTGTCTCTCTTCTGGCCTACACCTGATAATGGTGTCAGAAGGGAAAAACATAATAGGAATAAAATTTTATACATATATTTTCTCTGATTAGCTTAATTGTTGAGCGCAAAGTTATCTCAAATTATCAAGAAAGAGAAATTTTAGTTGTTTCAATGTGTTTCACCATATATTAAATAATGTTACATCTTTATTCAAAGACGGTATAAAAGTCTGCATATTAGTCATTTACAAAATATGTTAAAAATACGTTTTTTGAGAACAAATATCTACAATTATAAAACGGGATGAAACACTTTGAAACAAAATTCTGTCTTTATTTGGTAATTTGAGATATTATTGTTACCTTTACATCTACAATTAAAATGCCACATGAAAATAAAAAAACACATCATATTTCTACTGTGCATGCTTTGTGTATGCTTGTCGTTTTCCTGTTCCAGGAATCCTATGTTGGATGAATTGGAGAGAATAAAAGGTGTAGGTGATAAGAACCCTGACATGGCTTTGTCTATGCTCGACTCGCTTGAACTAGAAATCAGAGGGGAAAATGAATATGTTAAGAATAAGTATGACTTGCTACGCATCAGACTGAATGATAAGGCTGAACACGTGCCTAACTCTGATATCATGATAAAAAACCTTATAGCATATTTCAAGAATAATGGCTCTAATGAGGATAAACAGGAGGTTTTCTATTATGCCGGTAGCGTTTATCGTGACTTACATGATACACCACGGGCTTTGACAAACTTCTTGAAGTCGATAGATTACGCCAATAGGGGAAAATGTGATTCTATTATGCTGCGTAACACATACTCGGATATTAACTATCTTCAATATCTTGTGCAGAATTACAAGGAGGCTGTTAAGATGGCAAAGAAAGAATATGAGATGTGCAAAAGTTTAGGGACTGATGAGGTGTTGCCTAATTTGCACATCGGCTCTTCTTATCTCGCCTTACATCGTACGAAGCAGGCTAAAGCTGCATTCGATGCTGCGTTAGCTCTTATCGTTAGGGCTAAGAATATCTCTAAATACCAGAGTCTACTGATCGATATGTTGGAAGATTATTCGGATATGAAAGATATAGCGAAGGCTAAGAAATGTATGTCTCTGATTGACAAAAGTGCATTAGCAGACTCTTCGGCTGCCTCTTGTATGGCCTTTGCACAGTATTATGATGCCATGGGGAATCATGATTCCGCGATTATATATTGTAAACGGATTGTTGATAACGTAAAGGATATCACGTATATATATGATGCTTCCAGACTTTTGTTTCGTATATATGAGAAGAACGGAAATGCAGGTGATGCTTGTAAATATGCGGATATCACTATGAGAATGAGCGATTCTATTGATTTCGGAAAGCGACAGGAAATGGCTGCAACGGTAAACAATGAGTTTCAATATCATTTAGATGAAAAAAAAGAACATGCTCTAAATTGTAAGATAAACAGATATAGGAATTTGCTTGTCGGTGGTTCTTTCTTCATGATTCTGATGGTATGTATCGCCTATGTCTTATATGTGAAGAAAAAAAATAAGGACCTGCAGAACATACTTGCTCTTTCTTCTGAACTACAACGTATCTCTGAGGACGATCGGAAACTACATGAGGAGATAGAGCAAAAGGAGATAGAACTGAGGAATTCAAAGGAAGGGCTTGACAAAAACTCCATAGAACTGGATAAGGCAAAAGAGGAACTGCAATGTGTAAATGAGGAGTTGGTTATTTATAGTAAAAGGCTCAACGAGAAAGAGCAGGAACTGTCGGATAAGAAAAAACAGAATAAGGAAATCGCAAGACTGCTACACTTGTCTAAATTGGAAGATAATGCTGAGGAGATAGTACGCGCAATAAAGAAATCGGCCGAGGACAAGAGAAGTTTGGAGACTGCTGATTGGAAACTTCTCTATAAGGCTGTAGATAAGTTATATCCTTCGTTCAAGGATAGTCTTTTCAAGGAATTGGGCTCTTGCAATGAGCAACAGATGCAAGTGTGCTATCTTATTCATATCGGTGTATCCAGAAATTTAATTCCTCTGTTGACGGGATTGTCACGCGCTACCGTATGGCGATGGAGCAAGAAATATGACCGAATGATGAATTACGAATAATGGATACAAAAAACTTCATTTATATAGTATTCGTTTTTTTAACAGTATTTTGACGACCTGTAACTTGATTATTTCATATATTTGCAACGAATCATCATGATGATATATCAAGATTCGAAAGTTATTATTAATCATTAAAAACGTTTTAATATATGAAAGACAATAGAATAATATCTGCAGCTCTGATAGCACTGGGAATTATTATATTAGGTGTCTGCATGAAATGGGGAATAGATGATTTCGCCAACAAAGACAGAAAGGTTGAGGTAAAAGGACTTGCTGAGCAAGAGGTTGAAGCGGATAAGGTGACATGGCCTGTCGCTTTCACTGAACTGGGCAATGACCTTCCTGAATTATACTCTCGTATCGCTGCCAAGCAAAAGAAAATCAAGGCGTTCTTGAAGGCTCATGGTATCAAGGATAGTGAGATGAGTATCAACGCGCCTAAGGTGGTTGATATGAATGCTGACACTTACTCCAATAATCATCATGATGAGCGATACAACATCACGTCTATTATCACTGTTACGTCTAATAACGTGAAACTCGTGAGAGAAATCATTTCACGACAAGGAGAATTGCTCAATCAGGGTATCGCTATCGTTTCCGGTGGCTATGAGAATCCTACTACGTATGAGTTTGTGGCTTTCAAAAAGATGAAACCTAAGATGATGCAGGAGGCTATAGAGAATGCGGAAAAGACGGCTCAACAGTTTGCTGCTAACAGTCATTCTAAACTTAGCAAGATCATCAATGCTGATCAAGGACAGTTCTCTATCGAGGACAGGGATTCTAATACGCCTTGGATTAAGAAGATTAGAGTAGTGACAACGGTTACTTACTCTCTGAAGGATTAAGATGGATATGCAGAAACTTGAATTAAAGTTTCTGCATATGGTATCCCATAGCTTTCAACTGTATGGCCATTCCCATGAGATACAGTTGATGCAGACAAGCGACATAACCGCGGAATGCATCAGGTGTTCCTGGTTCGAATCCTTGATGCTGGAGGATATTATATACTCTTGAGGCACATTCTCCAACAAGATTCTCTGTAGATTTATATTCTTCGCCTTCGAGCAACAATACTTCCTGACGGATAAATTCATCCATGTTGTCGTATCCTCGCTTATCACGAAGATAATGATACGGGGCTTCTATCTTGTCATAGATTTCCCACTCGGTATCCCAGTATTTGGCCATTGCCATTCCTATATACATCATCCAACCTAACGAGGCTGTGGGATAATGGGCAAACTCGCGGGCACCGTCAGGGATGTAGCTGCGGGCAATCTGTTCCCACTTTGCTTCTACATCAGGACACTCGGGCATGTGTGCATCGCACTTGCCTAACTGTTGTAGATACTGGTGCAAATCGTTATGTAGTCGTTCTTCAAAATTTTCCATTATTGTTCTGGATATTGTTCGTAAATCTTTAATCCGTATGTTGGGGCTAGGGCATAGATGTGTTCCATGATTTCTGCCAAATGCATCTCATATTGTTTCCATTCTTTCTGCTTCAGGAAGAAATAGAACTCCATAGGGATGCCGCACTGGGTGGCTTCGATCTGGCGAACCATGATCAGCATATCTGCATTGACGTCTTTACGTTGGCGTAGGTATTCTTCTACGTCTTTGCGGAAACGCCCTATATTGGTTTCGGTATGTTTGCTATCGGTGAAAGCTATGCTCCTCACGTCGAAATATACTTTTCGTTGTACTCGGCGTCCTGATGACTGTTGCATGCCTATCCAATTCTGAAAAGATCCGTTGACAAGCATCTTTGGGGACACGGTAATTATGGTATTATCAAAATTCTGTACCTTAACGGTGGTAAGGGATATATTTTTCACGATGCCGTTCACATCGGTTCCGGGTACGGTAATCCAATCTCCACGATGAAGCATATCGTTACTGGTAAGACGAATTCCTGCCGCAAATCCTTCGATGGTGTCCTTGAACACTAACATCAACACTGCTGATGTAGCACCCAAACCTGCAAAAAGGGTCATCGGATTCTTGCCCAATGCTAGGGCTATGATGATGACGATAGAAACGCAGATGATAAGGATGCGCAACACGCCACAGAAGCTCTTGAGGTATTGATGTGCCGCGGAGCGTTGCTTGTCGGTGTCGATCTGGTCAAAACCTGCGATAAAGGTGACTGCCGTGCGGGTAGACATCACGGTGATATAGATGGCGGTGATACGGGCTAGTATTTCTTGAACGACACTGTGCTGATAGAATATCATCGGCATCAACTTCCATATCACTATCGCCGGAATGATATGACACGCTGAGCGGAGGACTTTCTCATTGAATAGGATGTCGTCCCATTGGGCTTCGGTGTATTTGGTAAGTCGACGTGCTATGGGAATGAATAGTCGGCGACTGGCCCAATCACAAAACCATGCGACAAGAAAAGATATGATGATCAGAAGGACATGGTACATCAAAGGGACCATATTCCCTGAAAGACCAATAAACCGGAGCAGATGCTCTACATTGATTCTTACTATTTCCATATCACGTGAGATCATAAATTATTGTGGCTGACAAAGTGCATTGCATACACGATCTTGGAATGCGCGGGCATTACTTCCGTGCATGATGCCTTGATTGATAATCGCAAAACATAGCATATGATTGTTGCTGGCCTTGCAATAGCCTGCCAAAGAGATGATGCCGGTCACTGTGCCTGTCTTCGCATGTACGTTGTCTTGGGCAAAAGTTCCTCTCATACGTTTCTTCAGGGTTCCGTCTACACCTGCTATTGGTAGAGCCGAGCGCAGATGGTTATAGATGTTCTCATTCTGATAGGCATAACGCAGTAAACGAACTAGGAGCTCGGGACTTACATAGTTATATAGGGATAGTCCGGAACCGTCCGCTAGTTTATATCGTCCGTCGTCGAGACCGATCTTACTGATCAACTGACGTTCCACGGAACGGGCACTTCGGGCTGATGCCGGTCGGTTACCCGTGGATGCGGCTATCTGATAGTACATCGACTCGGCATAAAGGTTATCGCTTTCCTTCATCATCCTTGTCAATATCTGATCAATGGAATGGGTACGGGTGGTTATCAGGAAGGCGTCGCTCGGACATCTCTTTTCGCTGGAACCGTATCCTGCATAATAGATTCCTACCTCACGCAATTTACTGATAAAGCGACTCATAAACTGATCTTTTCGTCCTAACAGCAACGGGGTGAGTGTGTAGTTCTTGTCGTCCCAGCACCATCCTTCACCATAAGGGTTGGCATCTTTCATGCTGTTGTCGGCATAGATACTTCCTCGAATCGTGTCGACGCCTAATTCCTTTAAACTTGACACGAACGCCGACAGGTCGTCATTATTGAATCGTGGATCCATGCCACCAACGCAATATACATCGCCATCAATGACATTCTCATGAATTGCACCGGTATATTTCAACTGGGTCTTGAACTGGTAACTGCCTCCAAGTTTATCGAGGGCTGTTATCGCCGTAACGACTTTCATACAAGAGGCGGGACGCATCAGCCATCTGGCATTATGCGCATAGATACAGGAGTCGGAACTCAAATCCCATACCATCATACCAACTTGTGATGTTTCAAACATCTTGCTCTCCAGCAATCGGTCGATACGATACTTTACTGATTCTGGCCAAGGAAGATTCGGTATCGAGTCGGCTTGTAGACTATCTACCATCGCAGAATCGGAAACTTCAGTCTGCAGGGAGTCGTCATCAAGAATCTCTTCTTTGGTGTTTTGAGCATTCATAGGCGCCAACAAGCCTAGGAATGCACCTAAAAGGATATATTTAAAATTAATCATTTTGTTCGTCTTCTTTTCAATTCTTCGATAAAAGCCTGTTCATTCTCAGGCATTACCGTAGTCAGATTTCCTGCGCCATACTCTAGCAGCAGATAATGACTCAAACCGAAATTGGATTTCATCGGGGTCACCTTGGTAATCTCTTCAACGGGAATGTTCTTATTGAAAGAGAATCGACCTTTGTCTATAATCAGGAATTCATGCTCTTCATCACGGTCAATGGGTTTCACGCGACGAAAAATATAGGATGTATGAATAACACGCTCTATCATTCCCACAACAATAATTATGAGAAACAACCCTACGATGGCCTTCTTTGCCCAAAAGAAATAAAAGGCCAAAAGCACAAAAAGGGCAATTCCGCTCTTTGCAGCAACAGTAAAGCGCTGATGAAATCTTCGGTCCATAATGTTACTAATTTCGTTTGCAAAATTACAAAAAAAATATCTTTTCTGCCGTATTATGCTAATAAATTATTACTTTTGCACACGTTATAACAATAATTGTATGACTTACAAATACGACTTTTTGATTATCGGCGCAGGTATCGCCGGTATGAGCTATGCCCTGAAAGTAGCTAAATCGCACAAAGGTAAAGTCTGCCTCATCTGCAAGACTAGCCTTGACGAGGCTAACACATCTTTCGCTCAGGGCGGAGTGGCTTCGGTCACTAATCTCGAGGTCGATAATTTCGACAAACACATTCAAGACACTATGATCGCCGGCGATTATATCAGCGATTATAATGCAGTAAAGCAAGTAGTTACTAAAGCTCCTTCTCAGATTAAGGAACTCGTGGAATGGGGAACCAACTTCGATAAACTACAGAATGGTAACTTTGACCTTCATCGTGAGGGTGGCCACTCTGAATTTCGAATCCTTCACCATGCTGATGATACTGGTGCGGAAATTCAACGCGCCTTGATGGTTGCGGTACGCTCGAACCCTAACATCGACATCAAGGAGAATCATTTTGCTGTGGAATTGATTACTCAGCATCATCTGGGAGCTCGCGTTACTCGACGCACACCTTATATATATTGTTATGGTGCTTATGTGTTGAATCCTGATACTAAAAAGGTGGATACTTATCTCAGCAAGGTTACCGTAATGTGTACGGGCGGTTGTGGAGCTGTGTACAACAATACAACCAATCCTGCCATTGCTACGGGTGACGGCGAGGCTATGGTATATCGTGCAAAGGGTACTGTGAAAGATATGGAATTTGTACAGTTCCACCCTACTTCTCTTTATCATCAGGGGGAAACGCACCCTGCCTTCTTGATCACTGAGGCTATGCGTGGCTATGGCGGTATACTGAAGCTGCCAAACGGTGAAACCTTCATGGAGAAATATGATAAACGTGGTTCTTTGGCTCCACGTGATATCGTGGCTCGTGCTATCGACCATGAGATGAAGATTCATGGTTTAGATCATGTTTTCCTCGATGTAACGGATAAGGACGCTGAAGAAACAAAACGCCACTTCCCTAATATCTATGCTAAGTGTTTGACCATTGGCATCGATATTACCAAACAGATGATTCCTGTTCGCCCTGCTGCTCATTATATGTGTGGTGGTATCAAGGTCGACTTGAATGGTTGCTCTAGTATTGAACGGTTGTATGCTCTCGGTGAGTGCTCTTGTACCGGCCTGCACGGTGGTAACCGACTGGCCAGCAACTCTCTTATCGAGGCTGTTGTTTATGCTGACGCTGCCGCTAAGCACAGTATCGAGCACGTGGATGACTATGATTTCAATGATCAGGTGCCTGCTTGGAATGATGAGGGTACGCTCACCAATGAGGAGAAGGTGCTCATCACTCAGAGTGTCAAAGAGGTGGGCGAGATTATGAGTAACTATGTAGGTATCGTTCGTAGTGACTTGCGACTGAAACGTGCATGGGATCGTCTTGATCTGCTTTACGAAGAGACGGAGAATCTCTTTAAACGTGTTAAGGTGAGCAAGGAACTTTGTGAACTGCGAAACATGATCAACACTGGATATCTTATCACTCGTATGGCTATTGAGAGAAAGGAGAGCCGCGGTCTGCATTATACTGTGGATTATCCTGTTCATGCCTACGATAAGAAGAAAGACTGATCATTCGTTTTCTTGGTAATCCAAGATTATATAACAGGC
>CACYKX010000105.1 GCA_902775075.1 uncultured Prevotellaceae bacterium
TAAATGTTAATTCTCCTGAAATTTTATCCTAATGTGTAATTTTTACGCAATAAAGTTTGGTGGAGTTAGAAATGTTTTGTAAATTTGCAGCGTAAATAATACACAATGAAACTATAATAGTATGGAATATAATAAGAAAACAGGCAAATGGGAATCCCCATATTGGCATCCGGCATTAACAACAGACGCTGTAGTTTTCGGATTCGACAAGGAAGATGGTTCTTTGCAAGTCCTTCTTATCAAAAGAGGAAAAGCTAAACCAGATGAGACTCCTGCTTTCGAAGGCTATTGGGCATTACCCGGTGGTTTTATCCAAAAAGACGAGCCTACTGACGAATGTGTCCATAGAGAATTATTTGAAGAATCATCAATGAGGCTCTTTAATAATGACAAAGGCATCCAACCAGAGTTTATTGAACAACTCAAAACATATTCGGCACGAGGAAGAGACCCACGAGAGTTCGTTGTAACCGTAGCATATTATGCACTTGTCAAAAAGGACAAGTATATAATCAAAGGCGGCGATGATGCAGCAGAAGCCAAATGGTTTTCAATTGACGAAATACCTAATTTGAAACTTGCATTTGACCACGCACAGATAATTCAAGATGCAATTGATCGACTTAGAGAAAGGATTCACTTTGAACCGATTGGTTTTAATCTTCTCGACAAGGAATTCACTATGCCTCAGTTGCAAAACATATACATTGCCATTCTCAATCCACCTGAAGATGACAACACGATACGCGACAGAAGAAACTTTCCTAAAAAGATGCTAAAACTTGGCTATATCAGAGAAACAGGAAAGAAAGTAACTGGCAATCCATATCGCTCTCCAAAGCTATATACCTTTGATGAAGAAGCATATAAGGATGCCAAGAAAATTGGGATGAGACTGGAATTCTAAAAGAGTCACACCATTAGCCTCCCCTACTGGGAGGTTTTAATGGCCCCAAATTCTCAAAGCGTCAATAATACACAATGAAACAAGGTATAGTATCAATTAAATAGAAAAAGATATGAATGAGAATTACGAAAAGTCAATCCCTGAATGGCACAATATCGCAGACGTTTCTGTACAGCGAATATGTGATAACTCCATAGTTTCGCAGACCTTGTACGTCAAGATTATTGAAGGCGAAAGGTTCTATAAGGTTAATGGTGAACACGTAAGGATGCTGGCAGCAACAGAATATGTAAATGGTTTCGGTTATAATGCCGTTACCGCATCGTATAGACTATTACTTTAATATAATAACCTCTAAAAACGTTTCATTATGGATGAGTATGATGATTATGAAATGTTCCAAGATGATTCCTATGAAGAGGAATATGGAACACATTATGGAAAGTACGCTGGAACCTACGCACAAGATGTTGCAGGATATAGCGACGACGTAATTGACGATGCCTTCGATGGCGACCCTGATGCTTATTGGAATATCGATTGACAACCTAAAAACAGAAAGTTATGATTGGCAGCATTATAGGTGACATAGTAGGGAGTGTATATGAATTCACTCCTAACAACATCAAAACAAAGGAATTCAAGTTCTTTAACGAGAATGGTAGTTATACGGACGATAGTATTCTGACTATTGCAACAGCTGACTGGCTTTTACATGGAGGTGAGGTCGCACACTACTATAGTAGGTATGGAGAAAAATATCCTTGGCCAATGGGAGGATATGGTGGTGGATTTAAACTATGGCTTGTCCGCACGATTCGGCAACAAGATTATCGACCTTACAACAGCTGTGGTAATGGGTCAGCCATGCGTATTGGTCCTGTTGGATGGGCTTTCAACACAAAGGAAGACATTCTTGCTATGGCGAAGAAAAGTTCTGAGTGTACTCATGATCATCCCGAAGGAATAAAAGGTGCCCAAGCAACAGCATTAGCCATTATGATGGCAAGGCAAGGATGTGGCAAGGAAGATATTCGCACTGAAATAGAAAAACGCTTTGAATACAATCTGCAGTTTACCTGTGATGAAATCAGACCGACCTACACATGGGGAGGAACATGTCAAGATAGTGTTCCACAGGCCATAGTAGCATTTCTCGATGGTAAAGACTTTGAGGATTCTGTCCGAAACGCAATATCCATCGGGGGTGACAGCGATACTATCGGATGTATTACAGGAAGTATTGCAGAAGCATATTTCGGAGTTCCTGACGAATTGAGGAAGCAGGCAATAAAGTATCTTCCTGCAGAGTTTCTTGATATAATAACTGAGTTCGAGAATAAGTACGGAAATAAATAAAGAAATAACGACATGAAAAAAATCAGTAAATTCTGGAGGTTATTCAATAAGGATAATAACCAACATACAGAAACTGTGGAAAAGCCGGAATCGACCAAGGTTGAAACCGCCCCCTCTGAAACAACAAGCAAGGAAGAAAAAGCTACAGAACAAAGTGAAAACAATTTTGATTCAAAAGAGGATAAAATGAGTAACGGTAAAGCACGTATTTATAATCTGATTATTGTTGACGAGAGTGGTTCTATGAGCCACCTCAGAGAGGCAACACTATCTGGAATCAATGAAACCATCTGTACGATTCGAAGTGCACAAGAAGAGTTTATGACTACACAGGAGCACACATTAACTCTTGTAACATTCGACTCAGGATCAAACAGACCAGATGTTCGCACAATGATTGACAACCAACCTATCTCTAGAGTGAAAGATTTCAAGGATTACATGCCCAATGGGTGTACTCCACTTTATGATGCAATGGGACTGTCATTGACCCACCTTCATGACCGCATAAAAGATGATAAAGATGCAACTGCCGTAGTCACAGTACTAACGGATGGTCTGGAAAACGCATCAAGGGAATGGGATGCTGCCGGATTACGCCGTCTGATAGAGCAACTTAAATCGGAAGGTTGGTCATTCGCATATATGGGGTCAGCACATAATGTGAAGGAAGTGACAGATTTGCTCTCCATTGAAAACGTTGTTGAATTCAGCCATAACGACCTTGGAGCCGGTAGCACCTGGGGACGTGAGCGGTCATCTAGACGCGCCTACTATGAAAAGATGAACATGATGTATAGTGAAGAAAGAAGTATGTCAAGGGAGGAAATTCTGGAAAGGAAGCGTCGCTATGCCAAGGAATACTATGGGCCAAGAGTCTCACCAGACCGAATTGATCATCTGGAAGAGAATGAAATATTCGTATTTGGCAGCAATGCCGGAGGCTTCCATGGTGGAGGGGCAGCAGCACACGCCATGCGCAGATTCGGAGCTATATGGGGACAGGGCGAAGGGCTTCAAGGTCAAAGCTACGCTATTCCCACAATGGAAGGTATTGCAGAAATGAGCACAGCCATTCAACGATTCACATTATTCGCAGCTGAACATTCCAATATGCGCTTCCTGGTAACTCGCATCGGGTGCGGAATTGCTGGCTATTCTGCCAATCAAGTAGCTCCACTTTTCAAAGAGTGTATTCCTTTGGAAAACGTGGCCCTGCCTTCTGACTTCTGGGATGTCTTGGGGTTAAAGATGTATTAGTCATCGTTAAAGTGAAAAATCCAAATATCCAATAAACAATCGTCGCGTATGAAGAATTATTTGATTATGCTACTTTTCGCAGTAGCGATTAGCGCAACAGCGCAAGACAAAAAAGGCCGCCCTACATCATATAACTACATGAGAGGGGTTGAAGCCGTACAAAATGAGAAAACGGAAGAAGCCCTAGAGTTCTTTAACAAGGACATACAAGAAAATCCCAAGAACGGCTATTCATACTCATGGATAGCCATGCTGAGAGAACATCAGGAAGAACATGGCCGAGCACTCACTGCTGCAGATATGGCTATCAAATTGCTCCCAAAGAAGGATGCGGAGTATGTCATCTTTGCATACACAACAAGAGCTGATGTTTATCTGAATCTTGAAGATACCGTTAAGGCGATTTCCGACCTAACAACCGCTATCAAGATTAAACCAGAAGAAAACAGCTTATACGAAAAACGTGCTCAAATCTATTATGAGCAGGAAAGATATGACCTTGCCGATGCCGACTATCAGAAGATGATTGAACTGAAACCTGGCGAGACGATGGGCTACATGGGACTGGGACGTAATGCAAACTCACAAAAAAGGTGGGATGATGCAATCAAGCAATTTGATTATGTTACTAAACTGGCAAGTGATTATTCGCAAGGTTACGCTTTTAGGGCTGAATCATACATCGGAAAAGAGAAGTGGGCAGAAGCTACCGATGATATTGTGAAAGCTCTAAGCCTTGATTGGGACAGAAAAGCCCACTATCTGGCAGGAACGCTCAAAGAACCAGCTTTCACCATGCTTGTCTCTAAAATTAAAGTACAGTCCGCCAAATCTCCGAATGAAGCGACATGGCCCTATATTCTTGGAACCATGTATGAACAAAACAAACATTATACAAAAGCTATTGAATACTACGAGACTGCTAATAGTAAGGACGTGTCACCAAGTGTATATCAACGAATCTCAATATGTCATTATGAGATGGGAAAATATGAAGATGCCTTGAACAGCATAAACCAAGCATTAAGTCTAGATAGTACAGACCTTTCATATAAAGCTCGTAGAGCCAATATCTATTATGAGATGGGAGAAGTACATTCCGCCATCGCTGAGTGGGATAATGTGTTGACAGCCCAGCCTGAATATGGTTTTGGCTACTATCGGAGGGGATGGTTCAAGGAATTGGCCGGTGATATGGAAGGGGCAATAGAAGACCTATCAATGTCTATCGTTTTAGATCCAGATTATTCTTACTCATACGTCAGCAGAGGCGACATTTACATGAAACAGGGCAAGAAAGAGTTGGCTGAAGCCGATTTCAAAAAGGTAATAGAGATAGAAGATACGCCCGACAAATATGACTGTATTCATTACGCTTACCAAGGTTTAGGAGAAAATGCCAAGGCAATCGCTGCAATGGACAGTATTATTGCACGAGATTCCACAGACTCTGGCAACTATTATGATGCAGCTTGCCTATACTCTCGTATGCAAGATAAAAGCAATGCGCTAAGATGCTTGGAGAAATGTCTTGAACTTGGCTATAACAGGTTTGCTCACATTGAACGAGATTTTGACATGGATTTCTTGCGAGAAACAGAAGAGTTTAAGGCCCTCATAACAAAATACAAATCTGCAAGTTCTTCTATAAACAGGGAACAAAGTAATAATGTCTCTAAGAAAGAGCTGATTATCTCTGAAATACCATTTACAAAGGAAGATGGCATCTGCAAGGTAAAATGTCAGATAAACGGATTGCCGCTTCATTTTGTGTTTGACACAGGTGCCAGCGATGTTACGCTTTCAATGGTCGAAGCAACATTCATGATGAAAAACGGTTACCTGTCGAAAAACGACGTGATAGGAAATCAAAGGTATATGGATGCAAATGGCGATGTCAATGTCGGAACCGTAATCAACATCAAGAATGTCAATTTTGGAGGTCTGGATCTGAACAATATACGTGCATCTGTTGTCAGGAACCAAAAAGCCCCCCTCCTACTCGGACAAAGCGTACTCGCAAGACTTGGCAAAATAGAGATTGACAATGCCAAAAAAGTAATAAAGATAACTCAATACTAATTTATACCCCATTAAAATATACGTATTATGATGCCAGGTAATCCCCAAATTCTCACTTGTCCCTTCTGTGGCAAAGAGAAAGAAATCATGTCATTAGTGTCTGGAAACACTTTTGGCTCAGAACTGTGGTCTGATAATAAACAGATAGCTCCAATGCTACCAGAAATCTCTTATGTCCAGAAATGTCCCCATTGCGGTAAATATTTCATCAAGGGAAGACAAGCTGTTAAGTATGCCAAAGATGGCTATTGCTTTGAGAAAGGTCTTCTGACATTTCCTGAAACGAAGGAAGCTTTCGCACAATTAGCTAAAGAAGGTTTTATTGACGAAAAAGAAGAAATCAACGTGCGTATGATGCTGCATCACGCATATAATGACTACTATTATCGGAATGGTGACAAGAAGGACATTCTCGAAGAAGACAAAAAACTATTTCGTGAAAATGGCCTTTGGCTAATAAACAATCTGATTACAGACAATGTGATGAAAGCGGAATTCTATCGAGAGATTGGTGATATGGAAACCGCAAGAACCATCCTTGAATCCGTAACAGTTAAAGATGCTTTTCTGAAAAAGATTGTTTCATCCATTCGAGAGAGATTAGAAATCAACAATTGTGAAGTGTTCAAAATTCAATCATCATGAGAACTATTGGATTTTTGATACTTGGGATGACTGTCGTCGGAATGATTTCATGCACCAAGCCAACAGCAAGAAATACCATTAACGACGACCCATTCCCAATAACTTATGAAAACGACCTGTTTTCAATTGATTTACCCAAAGGCTGGGTATGCGATTCTTCGGGCTGGAAAGGTTTGGACTCTTTACAGAACGTAGTAGAGATATTTGACCCTAATGGTAATGTCGTATGGTTTCATTTTGTCAAAACTTTCATGCCCATTAAATGGAAGAACATTGATGAAGCGAAAGATATGGCAAAGACTGCACGGGCAATCAGTGGTGATGATGCGGAACTAATCCATGAGATAGACAGTGTGGAAGTCGGAGGTTATCCTACAAGTATTCTGTACTTTGCAAATTATGTGGATAATGACACCATTATTCAGAAACAGTTCGTCACCTATCTCCAGGATTCTCACATTGTAGTTTACTTCAATGAAAACTTTTATGCTCAGGATTGGGATGAAGCGCAAGAAATAGGCGATTTGATAATTGGTACAATCAAACTAAAGAAGGTGGTAAACCCATTGGAAAATGACAGTGTCTTCAAAAAATCAATAGAACAAGGGTTGGAAGACCATCCTGTACAAGAGAAATATTTAAAGAATGCAACTCAAATAATAGAACAACTATCCAAAGATGAATAGCACCAAGACTCATTGGAAGAGGTTCTCTCTCCTAGAAAAGTTCGTACTGATTATAGCACTTCCCATCTTCGGTTTCGTTGCTGGGGTTGAACACGTCATAGCCAAACTCACTGGCGCAACATACAATGAGGTGAATATTGTAATATACTACTTACTGATTCCTCTATCATGGGTGATAATGGCCGACTATCTCACAAAGCTACCATTCCTCACGCCGATGTTCGTAATGGCATGGATTATCTTTCTTTGGAAAGATCAGCTGAGATTTAGAGACCGATGTGACTTGATGTTTAGCAAATCTGTCGAATTTTTATTATGGTTTAAACGGATTGGCTGGAATTATGTGATAAGTTCTGTTATTATTTGCGTGATAATACCTATCTTGATATATATTGAGTTAATATATGCTATCTGCTAATTTATGATTTAATTTGTTCATTTGATATTTTAATGCAAAAATGTGTAATTATAGTGTCATTTTATAGGTTTTTCATTTATTATCGTTAAAAATGAGAATTTTTCTTGTATTTTCACGAATAATCCAAGCAGAGTTTATTATATTTGCATTTGAATTTAATTTTTTAACGCATGGAGAATTTAAATAGACTGAAAGCTGTTCTTGCAGATGCTGGCCAAACGAACAAATGGTTGGCAGAGCAGTTAGGCAAGGATCCTGTGACCGTGTCAAAGTGGTGTACAAATACCACTCAGCCTGATTTGTTGACGCTATCTAAAATATCGGACTTGTTACACATCGATATTCGCGAACTATTAGTTAGCAGGAATCAACCTGTTCAACCTCTAACGAAAGATATTAAATAATTTAAATAACAGATTTTATTATGGGTAAATCAATTGGTATTGACCTCGGAACCACCAATTCCGTTGTTGCATTTAAGGATGCGACTGTAAGAGTTATTGCAACAGGCCCAAACAATGAGGACCTATGTCGTTCATGTGTAGCTATTGACAAAAGCGGAAGCATTAATGTCGGTAATGTTCCTTACAAGAATTGGGGAAAATATGCCCCCAATATTGTTGTTTCCGCTAAGCGTTTAATGGGTGCTTCTATCTCCGACCCTCAGGTACAAAAGATGAAAGCTGATAAAGACATGTATCCTTATGGAATTTCAAAGATGTCTGGAGGAACAGACGAGTCTGTTGTTGTCATTATGAATGGTAATGAGTACACTCCTGAACAAATCAGTGCAGAGATTCTTCGCCAGTTAAAGAATGATGCTTCTGTAAAGCTTGGCGGTGAAGTTACCCATGCTGTTATTACTGTTCCTGCTTATTTTAATGAAAAACAGAAATCAGCCACTCGTAAAGCCGCAGAATTGGCAGGTTTGAAAGTTCAAAGATTGCTGGCCGAACCAACTGCGGCAGCAATTTCTTATGGTGCTGACAAAATGGCTGCTGATGAAGATAAAATCTTCCTCGTATATGACTTTGGAGGTGGTACATTTGACTTATCAATCCTGGTAGCTTCTGGTGGAAACTTCATAGAATCTGGTACAGGTGGTGACCGTTGGCTTGGCGGTGATGACATTGACCGTTTGTTATCTGAATACGTTCTTTCAGAAGCAGGAAAAGCAAACAATGTTGACATTCACGAAGTTATAAATGCTTTACCTGACAGGAAAAAATTTGGTTTTCAAGGTGAACTGAAGAAAGAAATTGAGAGTGTTAAAAAGGCTCTAAGTCAATCCGAATCTGCAACAATTTCAATATATGATAGGTTGGAAAATGAAGATGGGGACCCCATTGATATTGAGGTGAAACTGACACGCGAAAAATTCGAAAGTATGATTCGTCCTCTTGTTCAACGCACCCTGGATCTGATTGATGACCTTCTGGAAAAGACGGCTTATCCAATAGACACTATTGATAATATTCTTTTAGTTGGTGGTTCTTCATGCATACCTCTCGTTAGGAAGATGCTTTGTGATAAGTATGGAAAGGATAAAATTCTCTCTTCAGAGAAACCTATGCTTGCAATAGCAGAAGGTGCGGCTATTTTATCGCATTCTCTTGGTACTGAAGTTGAGTGCCCACATTGTGGCAAGGCTATTCCTGCAGGTACTTCAGAATGCCCTCATTGCCACCAGCCTGTAGAGGCCGTCCAACAGGTTTCGGTTGAAGAAGGAGGTGTACAAGTAAGTCACACTACCAAGCATAAGTCATTCATACAGGTATCAGATGATGCTGATAATGTCCAGTATGAGATGATTATAGACGAAAATACTCCATTGCCTTGTGAAGAAAACCGTAAATTCTACACATTGGTAGAGAATCAAAAAATTGTCGGTGTCAAACTGTTTAGTGATGCCGAAAATAATCAGAGGGAGAAATTGGGTACAGGTTACTTTACTATCCCTGAAAACCTTCCAGTCCACAGTGAGCTGCAATTCACTTTCAGCCTAAATGAGGATGAAAATATGAATGTTAGGGTAAGGGTTCCCGCAACAGGTAAGACAACAAATGTTGTTTTGAGTAGAGGAGCTTTGGACGCTCATTGTCTTGAAGCTGTGGCTCCAGCTTTTGACAGGGTAATGAACGACCCGAATATCAGTGATTCAAAGAAAGCTGATTTCGTAGATAAGCTGCAGAAAGTTATTGACACTATATCTTCTTGCAACTATTCTCCAGAGAGTAGTGAATGGCAGAAGATTGAAGATTCTTTGAAATCTGCAAGCCAAGTAGCGACAACCAAGGATGAAGATATTCCCGTACAGTTGATAATCGCCCAGATACAATTGGAGAATTTTGGACGCTTTATCAAAGACGAAGATAAAACTGCAATGCGTAGTGAGCTTGACCGCTACAAGAATGCTTCTTCACCAATGGAGAAGAACGATGCTGTAAACAAGTTGGATGATCTGACAGAGAAGTATGGATTGTTTACTCATGGATTTATGCTAAATATTGCTGGTCATGACCAGGATGATCCAGTACGCGCTAATAAAGCTTTGGTTGCATTCAATCAGTTTATGGCTGCACTCAATGAAGGTAATGTACAGCGTGCAAGAGATATTCTATCTGCAAATGAACATTTAATTGGTAATATCAATCTGCCTGCTACTGGTGCTACCACGGGCATAGGTATTGGATAATATTATGGCTGAAAATACAAAATGTCCAGTGTGTGGGAAAACTGGTATTCCAGATTTCCTTAATGAAGACGTAAAGTGTCCTTGCTGTGGAAGCGATTTAAGCATCTATCGTGTGATAGAACAGATACCTGAAGAAGGACATAAAACAAATATTTGGAAACCAATCTCCGTAGTCGCTATTATAGCGGCTGCGGGATTGGGGGTAATGCTTTTCACTCAAAAGCCCTCTGTTCCGTCATCTTTGACAGAAGAATTGTCTCAATTAAGGGATTCTGTTGGGGTCTTAAATACCCAATTGGCTCAGAATAAGACTGTGAGAGAACAACCAAGTTCTAACTATAAGTATGTTGTGATTAAAGGGGATTCATATTGGTCTGTAAGTAAAAAGTTCTATGGAACGGGAACCCGTGCAGATGAAATTGCCAAGCAAAATAATAGAACTATTGAAACTCCATTAATTGTTGGTGATACTTTGATAATAAAATAATATGGGATTAATAAGCTGGATAAAAGGCAAATACTATGATAGTCGCTTGGATAAAGCAGACCGTCTGGTATCAAAAAATTGTCTAGATCAGGCCGAAGAAATTTACCGGTCTCTTTTAGGCAATCAGGATCTTGCAATAGTCCATCTAGCCGACATGTTTGTTTCACATTCACTAGGCGTGAAAGGAAAGTTGAAGGCCCTTAAAGAAATT
>CACYKX010000106.1 GCA_902775075.1 uncultured Prevotellaceae bacterium
TAGGTGTGTAGGTTTACGAATTTTCTCTAGGGGACAATATGCACATGTACAATCCCATCGTTTTACGTTTTTACGTTTTTACATTTTACGTTTTCTGAGGGTATCTTCAGCATATCATCCTCTACAGACCATACCCTTCTGGGAAATCTTGCGTAGCTCGTGTACCCATCTTCTAGGGGTGGTATATCTAGCGCATAGTTACACCGCGAAGGGATTGCCCGTACTACATCAAACTCGGGAGTGCCCTTCCGGGTATATGCAAGCATGCAGATGTGGAGCAACCACTCAGAGCATAAAAAGGTAAAAGGTAAACTCGATGGAATTGTACATGTGCATCATCAAACAAAACAAGAGCAGACAAGAAAAGTCCCTCACTCCAAAATAGAAATGAGGGACTGCGTAATGTAAATACTGTCCATAAAGATACAACACATGAGTATCCGAACTTTGATATGTTGTACCCAAAAGGAAATCTGTTTTTCCACCCAAGATCTCACAATTAAACGTGAGTTGCGGCTCTACGATCAACGTACTTGTATTCATAGTGTAATAACGCGCCTGATTATAAGCGGTAGTACTAAGAGGATGATAATAACTGCGCAGATACAAATTCTGTTGGTCGCTCGAACTATAGTTGTAACCAGCCTGCAACTTTACAGCCAATTGATTCCACACACGATAACTACCATTAAAACTAGTACTTAACGATAGGGCGTTATTGCTACCATCATAGTTGAGGATACTCAACGGAGCTGTGAAGTTAGTATTCTCCAACAACCAGTAAGGATTACCATTCTCATCGTATGGAGGCAGATTAGGTTCCGACACCACTTGAGCATAACCGGATGAAGCCTCAAAATTAGGTAAAAAAAAGATGCAGACAAGCTTCACAGCTTATCTGCATCAACATGCTTTGTGATTTTATGATTTATTCAAAAAAAGCGCAATAGTTGTCTATTTCAGTCGCTTATATCCGTATGCAGCAATATCATCCAATTCCTCCTCAATACGAATCAACTGATTATATTTAGCCATACGATCGGTACGAGAGAGCGAACCCGTCTTGATCTGTCCGGAATTAGTGGCTACAGCTATGTCGGCTATCGTGGTATCCTCGGTTTCGCCCGAACGATGTGAGGTTACCGTAGTATATCCATGACGATGTGCCATCTCTATAGCCTCCAAAGTCTCTGTAAGCGAACCTATCTGATTCACCTTGATAAGTATAGAGTTGGCAGCTCCCATCTTGATACCCTTCTCCAAGAATTTCGTATTGGTAACAAACAAGTCATCGCCAACCAACTGGCAACGGTCGCCGATTCTCTCCGTCAACTTCACCCAATTGTCCCAGTCGTTCTCATCAAGTCCGTCCTCGATAGAGTCGATAGGATATTTAGAAATCAATTTTTCTAGATACGCGATCTGCTCATCGGCCGAAAGTTTCTTGCCGTTAGGGTCCTTCTTAGTTCCATTCTTCAGTTGGCGATAGTCATAATACCACTTACCATCCTCGCATGTAGCAAACTCAGAAGCGGCACAATCCATGGCAATCTTAACATCCTTGCCCGGTTCATAACCAGCTTTCTTGATGGCCTCCACGATGGTGTCGAGCGCATCCTCGATGCCATCAAAGTTAGGCGCATATCCACCCTCGTCGCCTACCGCCGTAGAGAGTCCACGAGCCTTCAACAACTTTGCCAAGTTATGGAACACCTCAGAACCCATACGGATGGCCTCACGCTCGTTGGCGGCACCAACAGGACGAATCATAAACTCCTGGAAAGCGATAGGCGCAGCAGAATGGGCGCCTCCATTCACGATATTCATCATAGGAACAGGTAATGTATAAGCATTACAGCCACCTATATATCTATAAAGTGGAATGTTAAGAGCCTTGGCCGCAGCCTTGGCACATGCCAACGATACACCAAGGATAGCATTAGCGCCCAAATTAGACTTTGTAGGAGTGCCATCGAGCGCCAACATCTTATAGTCGATAGCACGTTGTTCAAACACACAATCACCCTTTAGAGCTGGCGCAATCACCTTATTCACGTTGTCGACAGCCTTCAGGACGCCCTTACCCAGATAGCGATTCTTATCACCATCACGAAGTTCCAAAGCCTCATTTTCACCTGTTGAAGCACCTGACGGTACGGCCGCACGTCCCATTACACCATTTTCGAGTGTTACTTCTACCTCAACAGTCGGATTACCTCTTGAATCGAGGATTTCTCTTGCATGAATTTTTTCAATTCTCATAATTCTATGATCTTAATTACGTAAAAAATTATATTCCAAGTTCTTCGATGAAACCTTCATTAATCATGATGCAAAGATACGATGAAAATCTAGTTGCCACAATACCCAAAAATGAGTGTTCTTCAGGCCCTACCTACTAGGTCTCTACTAAAACGCTATTAGCTAAAAATAGGTATTCAGAACAGATTGTATCCCCTCCGGAGAATATACGTAACGACAGAGTGGAGTACGCAGATATGGAGCAACCACTCGGAGCGTAAAAATGTAAAACGTAAAAACGTAAAACGATGGGATTGCAAAGTTGCATGAGAGGCTAAAAATCTCAAAATCAATTCTTTCAAAGAATTTTCGTACACCTAATTATATCATACAGCAAGTTCAAGAAAGGACAACATCTGAATGCTTTTATGAAAAATATCGTATATTTACACTTACTAGTTGAGTTCACGCGCAAACGTTTTCACTAAAGAGTGTTAAAAAACGACCTTGTGCGGGCACACAATTAAGAGTTGATAAAAAAAACACATTAAAAATTTGGTAAATAAAAAAAAATACATACCTTTGTGACTGTTATCCTGAAAACAATCTTTTTACCTTAAAAAAACTAATACCTATTGAAGATTTGGAGCGGTCGACTGTGAAGTCCATCGCTTTTTTTGTATATGTTCCCGAAAAGCTAATTAATCTTAAAATACACATTTTAAAACATAAAAGAGCCAAAAAGTGAAAGATATTTTGTAAATTTGCAGCCGATTTAGTCCGTTTGGGCTCGAATAAGTGTTGGCATCCGCCAATCGCCTAGCGGAAAAACCCGTTTAATAAATTAAAATGTACGCAATTGTAGAAATTAACGGTCAGCAGTTCAAGGCTGAGGAAGGTAAGAAGCTTTTCGTACACCACCTCAAAGATGTAGAAGCTGGTAAGACTGTTGAGTTTGACAAGGTACTTCTCGTAGACAACGAGGGTAATGTCACAGTTGGTGCCCCTACTGTAAATGGAGCAAAGGTAGTAGTAGAAGTTGTGAACCCACTCGTTAAGGGTGACAAGGTTATCGTCTTCAAGATGAAGCGCCGCAAGGACTATCGCAAGAAGAACGGTCATCGTTCACAGTTCACAGAAGTAGAAGTTAAACAAGTAATCGCTTAAAATCGGAGGTAATTATGGCACATAAAAAAGGTGTAGGTAGTTCTAAGAACGGCCGCGAGTCAGCAGCTCAGAGATTAGGCGTTAAGATTTGGGGTGGTCAGAAGATCGTTGCAGGTAACATCATCGTTCGCCAGCGCGGTAACAAGCACTTCCCAGGTGAGAATGTAGCACAGGGTAAAGACGATACTCTTTACGCTCTTGCAGATGGTATTGTATACTTCCACAAGGGTCGCAAGGATAAGAGTACTGTTTCTGTACTTTCACCAGAAGCTTACGCTGAAAAAACTAAGAAGGCTGAAGCTTAAATTATAAAAGTCAAAACTTATTCCAAACAAACATAGAAGCCTATCCTCACCAAGGATAGGCTTTCTGCTGTCTTATATCTACCTATTCTCCCCCTCTTTTTCTCGTTTTTTTCCCTTCATCTTTCTCGTATATCAATTTATTTTATTAATTTTGCGTCTTAGATAGTAAAATTTAAAATAAGATATTAAGTATGCTTACACTTAAACTCATTAGTGAAGAGACCGAACGCGTAATCAAAGGTCTTGAGAAAAAGCATTTCAATGGTGCTCGTGAAGCCATTGAGAAAGTACTAGAATTCGACAAGATCCGTCGAGAAGCTCAACAGAAGTTGGATGCAAACAAGCAGCAACAGAATCAGCTTTCCAAGCAAATTGGTGGCCTGATGAAAGAAGGTAAGAAAGATGAAGCCAACAAGATAAAAGAAGAAGTTGCTCAGTTAAAGGCTGCCGACAAAGCCTTGGAGGAAATCATGGACAAGGCGCAGGAAGATATGACTCGCCAGCTCCTCGACATCCCTAACATTCCAAACGACAAAGTTCCTGAGGGTAAGGACGCTTCTAGTAATGTCGTTATCAAGGAGGATGTGAGCAACTTGCCAAACCTTGGCGACGACGCCCTTTGCCATTGGGATTTGCTCAAGAAATTCAATCTCGTGGATTTCGACCTTGGCGTTAAGATCACAGGTGCCGGCTTCCCTGTTTACATCGGCAAGATGGCTCGCTTCCAGCGTGCCCTCGAGGCTTTCTTCCTCGACGAAGCTCGCAAGTCGGGATATGTTGAGATTCAGCCTCCTTATGTTGTCAACGAGGCTTCCGGTTATGGCACAGGTCAGTTGCCTGACAAGGAGGGCCAGATGTATCATGCTAATCTGGACAATCTCTTCCTCATCCCTACCGCTGAGGTTCCTGTAACCAACATCTTCCGCGATGAGATTCTCGACGAGAAAGATCTCCCTATCAAGCGTTGCGCATATTCTGCTTGTTTCCGTCGTGAGGCTGGAAGCTATGGTAAGGATGTTCGCGGACTTAACCGTCTACATCAGTTTGATAAGGTGGAAATCGTTCGTATCGATACTCCTGAACATTCTTATACTTCATGGCACGAGATGCTCGACCATGTAGAAGGATTGCTCAAGAAGTTGGAATTACCTTATCATCTGTTGCTCCTCTGTGGTGGCGACATGAGTTTCACTTCAAGCATCTGTGTTGACTTTGAAACTTATTCTGCTGCTCAGAAGCGTTGGCTCGAGGTTTCTTCTGTTTCCAACTTCGAGAGCTATCAGGCTAATCGTCTCCATTGCCGTTATCGCCATGCAGATGACAAGAAGATCGAACTTTGCCACACTCTTAATGGTTCTGCTTTGGCTCTCCCTCGTATTGTCGCAACAATCCTCGAGAACAATCAGACACCAGAAGGTATCCGTGTACCAAAGGTTCTCGTACCATACTGTGGTTTCGAGATGCTCGACGACAAGATGGACTAAAACATATAAAAGTTCAGAGATTCCATTCCAACCCCTTGGATCTCTGAACTTACTTTTATACACACAAGAATGTATTCCCTTTTTTTTGACACAAACACTACTCAAAGAATATCATTCCATAAAACACCATAAAGAACTAATATCATGAACAAGATCCTTAATAAAGAACAATTCTCCGAGAAGGTTTTCTGCATGGAAGTAGAAGCTCCTCTCATCGCCCATAGCTGTCGACCGGGCAATTTCATTATCGTACGTGTCGACAAAAATAGTGAACGTGTGCCTTACACGATAGCTAAAGCTGACGCTCAGAGAGGAACGTTAACACTTGTAGTACAGGAGGTTGGACTCTCTTCTACGAAATTCTGCCAACTTAATGTGGGCGACTCTATACTCGATATCGTAGGCCCTCTGGGAAATGCTTCGCATATCGAGAATTACGGTACGGTAATCTGTGCGGGAGGCGGCATCGGTATTGCTGCTATCCTCCCTATCCTCACAGCCTTGAAAAAGGCGGGAAACAAGGTCATCTCTGTACTTGCCGGAAGAACAAAGGAACTTGTGATCATGATAGACGATGTACGCAAATACTCCGACGAGGTCATCATCATGACCGATGACGGAAGTCTTGGCGAAAAGGGCGTCGTCACTCAAGGTGTGGAGAAAGTAATCCAACGTGAACATGTCGACAAGGTGTTGGCTATAGGACCTCCAATCATGATGAAGTTTACTTCATTACTTGCTCACAAATACGGCATTCCTAACGATGTGTCGCTCAACACGATTATGGTTGATGGTACGGGAATGTGTGGGGCTTGCCGACTTACCATTGGCGGAAAAACTAAATTCGTATGTATCGACGGACCTGAGTTTGACGGAGACATGGTAGACTGGGACGAGATGTTCAAGCGTATGGGAACCTTCAAGAATGTTGAGCGCGAGGAGATGGATCATTATTCCGACCATGTATGTTCTACAACCGATATACCGGTACAGGAAAATACGGAGGTGGTGGCTTCGGATGACGATTCCGATGAAGATCCCATCGAGGTCCTCACAGATCGTAACTCCGAATGGCGCAGCAATTTACGCGGTTTGATGAAACCAAAGGAGCGTATGGCTATCCCTCGGGTACAGATGCCGGAATTAGACGCAGCCTATCGAGCAACTACCCGATTGGAGGAGGTAAACAAGGGACTTACGAAGGAGATGGCTGTTACCGAAGCACATCGTTGTCTCGACTGCGCTCATCCGACATGCGTCGAGGGGTGTCCTGTCAACATCAACATTCCATCATTCATCAAGAATATCGAACGTGAAAATTTCCTTGCGGCTGCCAAGGTCCTCAAGAATACTTCTGCCCTTCCGGCTGTTTGCGGACGTGTTTGCCCACAGGAAAAACAATGTGAGAGCCGATGCATCCATCTCAAGATGAACAAACCTGCCGTGGCCATAGGCTATCTGGAACGTTTCGCGGCCGACTATGAACGGGAAAATGGGCACACCACCCTACCTCGGATTGCTCCTTCTAATGGCATCAAAGTAGCCGTTATAGGTTCTGGACCATCCGGATTAAGTTTTGCGGGCGATATGGTAAAGCGCGGATTTGAAGTTTATGTTTTCGAGGCTCTTCATGAGATAGGCGGAGTATTAAAATACGGAATACCGGAATTCCGACTTCCTAACAAAATCGTAGATGTTGAAATCAACAATCTTCGTAAGATGGGCGTACATTTCCAAACCGATTGTATCGTAGGCAAAACGATCAAAATCGAGGATTTAGAGCGCCAAGGGTTCCGTGGATTTTTCGTAGGTTCGGGTGCCGGACTACCTAACTTCATGGGCACTCCCGGAGAAAACTTCATCAATATTATGAGTAGTAACGAATATCTTACTCGTGTGAACCTCATGGATGCTGCCAATCCCAAGACCGATACTCCTATAAATATCGGTAAAAAAGTTCTCGTCGTGGGTGGTGGCAATACAGCCATGGACTCTTGTCGCACAGCCAAACGACTGGGAGCCGACGTGACCCTCGTATATAGACGAAGTGAAGCCGAGATGCCAGCACGCCTCGAAGAGGTGAAGCATGCCAAAGAAGAAGGTATACATTTCTTGACATTACACAACCCAAAAGAATATCTGGCCGACGAAAACGGACGCGTGTCGGGTGTTGTGCTCGAAGAAATGGCTTTAGGCGAACCTGATGCCAGCGGACGCAGACGTCCTGAGCCAACAGGAAACACTCAAACCCTCAGTTGCGATCAAGTCATCGTGGCCGTGGGAGTGAGCCCTAACCCATTAGTACCCAAGTCGATAGAAGGTATCGAACTCGGTAGAAAGAACACGATCGTCGTAGACGACAGCATGCAGAGCAACATCAAGAATCTGTATGCCGGAGGCGACATCGTGCGTGGGGGCGCAACCGTAATCCTCGCTATGGGCGACGGTCGTCGGGCAGCAGCCAACATGGCACAAAAATTAATTGAATAAAATGAACGGAATTTACACAATTATCTTGCTCGTCATGAGCAACATCTTTATGACATTGGCCTGGTACGGGCATCTGAAACTACAACAGACTGGGGTCAGCACACATTGGCCTCTGATAGGCGTAATCCTTTTCTCCTGGTGTATAGCCTTCCTGGAATATTGTTGCCAAGTACCGGCTAATCGCATAGGCTTCCACGACAACGGCGGACCATTCTCGCTAGTACAACTCAAAGTGATACAAGAATGCATCTCGCTCGTTGTCTTTACGGTTATTGCCGGAGTCATGTTCCAAGGAGAATCCCTACATTGGAATCACGCCCTCGCATTCCTCTGCCTTATCGCAGCCGTTTATCTAGTTTTCTTAAAATAAGTGGTTAAATAGTTTAAAAACATTTTGCGACACTATTTATTTCTTTGTATATTTGTATGCAGAATATATAAGCGAAATAAGAGTACTAACCAAAAAGAGAAGAAAATGAGTAAACATTTTGAAGAATCAGAATTGATAATAAATCCGGATGGAAGTTGTTTTCATCTGCATATTCGTCCAGAACAATTAGCCGATAAAGTAATCCTTGTTGGAGACCCTGGCAGAGTATCCCTTGTGGCATCACATTTCAACAATATAGAATGCGAAGTAGAAAGTCGTGAGTTCCATTCCATTACGGGAACTTTCAAAGATAAGCGCATCACGGTGGTAAGTACAGGTATCGGATGCGATAACATCGATATCGTTGTCAACGAACTTGATGCCCTCAAGAATATCGACTTCAAAACTCGTGAGTTGAAACCTGAATTCCATCAGCTCAACATCGTGCGCATAGGAACATGCGGCGGACTCCAGCCTAACACCCCTACCGGCACATTTATCGCCAGCGTGAAGAGTATTGGTTTCGATGGTCTGCTCAACTATTATGCTAATCGTGACAAAGCCAGCGACCTTGACTTCGAGAAACATTTCAAAGACCACGTAGGTTGGAGTCTTCACATGGGCAATCCTTATTGTGTAGATAACGATTCGGAACTCATAGAGCGTATCGCTCAAAACGATATGGTACATGGTGTAACTATCGCTTGTGGCGGTTTCTATGGTCCACAAGGTCGAGAGTTGCGACTTCCTTTGGCTGATCCTAACCTTAACGAAAAGATCGAAAGCTTTGAATATAAAGGCTTGAGAATCACCAACTTCGAGATGGAAAGTTCTGCTCTTGCCGGACTTAGCAAACTTATGGGACATAAGGCCCTCACTTGTTGTATGGTTATCGCCAACCGTAGAGCCAAGAAGGCTAATGCCAACTATAAGAACAGCATCGACAGTTTGATAACAAAAGTACTTGAGCGAATCTAAAATGCAAATACATAACGATACGATTTGCGCCTTGGCGACTCCTGCGGGAGGCGCCATTGGCATTATTAGACTTAGTGGTCCAGAAGCTATCGCCATCACATCACGTCTCTTCAACAAAAATATTATCGATGCTCCAGCCAACAGTATCAAATATGGAATTCTACGCAATCTGTCAGGCGAGGAAATCGACGACGTCCTCGTCAGCATATTCCGAGCGCCCCATAGTTATACAGGCGAAGAATCTGTAGAGATATCATGCCATGGTAGTCGCTATATCCTCAACCAAGCCGTTCATGCGCTTATCGAGGCTGGAGCTCGTCAGGCTCTTCCTGGCGAATACACTCAACGGGCTTATCTCAACGGAAAGATGGATCTGAGCCAGGCCGAGGCCGTTGCCGACCTTATCGCAGCCAGCAATCGTGCTACCCACAAACTCGCCCTCAGTCAGTTGAAAGGACATTTTAGTAGCGAACTGAGTACCTTACGTGACCAGTTGCTTAAAATGACCTCTCTTCTAGAACTTGAGTTAGACTTCAGCGACCACGAGGATCTCGAGTTTGCCGACCGTAGCGAATTACGCCAACTGGCCGAGAAAATAGACAATCGTATCACCACCCTCGCCCGCAGTTTCGAGACCGGAAACGCCTTGAAACAAGGTATAGCCGTAGCCATCGTCGGCAAAACCAACGTTGGCAAAAGTACCCTACTCAACCATTTGCTCCATGAAGAGAGAGCTATCGTGAGCGACATCGATGGAACAACACGTGATGTTATCGAAGACACCACCATCATCCAAGGTATCACCTTCCGCTTCATCGATACGGCTGGTATACGCCATACGGATGACACAATTGAACAGATGGGTATCGAGCGTACTTATCAGAAACTTGGGGAAGCCAGTATCGTTCTTTGGCTCATCGACGCTCAGCCTACATCTGACGAACAAAACGACATCGCAGAACGTTGTAAGGATAAACAGCTTATCATCATCCAAAACAAGATAGACAAGGTATCAACTCCTTACGACATCACGATACCTCATGCAGCATACATCCAGATATCAGCAAAACAAGGAGAGCATCTTGATAGTCTGGAGCATGAACTCTATACTGTTGCCGACATTCCGGAAATCAACGAGAATAGTATCATCGTAACTTCTGCCCGTCATTATGAAGCCCTCGTCCATGCCAAGGAGACCATAGAACGCGTCATCGAAGGAATGGATATGGGCCTTAGTGGAGACTTACTGGCCGAGGATCTCCGTATCTGCCTTGAACAATTGGCGGAGATCACAGGTGGACAGATCACTCCACAAGAGACATTAAACAATATCTTTAAGCATTTCTGCGTGGGCAAATAGCTGATTATAAACAACTTGGAACAATTTGGATAAACTACTACTAAAGCTCTCATTTTGAGGGCTTTTGTTGTGTTAAGCGTTCTTAATTGCTCTTTGTTATTCCAAGTTATTTTAGTTATATTTGTTTTGCCAACTGAGTATAAAGGCATAGCGATAAGGCTTATTGCCGTCGATGGTGTACTGGGGTAAGGTGCGCCTGCCCCATGTGTCGATGCCACCCACACCATGAATATTGAGGTCGATGTTCAGATTGACATAGCATCCTTGCATGATTTCATGGGGATGGCGGACTCCCTCCAGATTCTCTTCGCCATAGTCCCAGGCGCG
>CACYKX010000107.1 GCA_902775075.1 uncultured Prevotellaceae bacterium
AATACTGCATACTACACTATGATTGCCAGTCTCACGGCATCTATCCTGTTTGCCATAAGTTGGTCAGCGCTTCCTTTCTTCATTGGAATACACATAACAGCCATGGCATTCATTGTATGGTTCATTTTAGGCACACATAAGCCCTAAAGTAGTCCGTGCGCCTTTCCCACCCTTTCAAAAATAGATCTTCTCGAATTCAAATGGGGTGCATTGGTCAAAGTCTTGGAGACTCATTCCTATACACCCCATCGCGATACCTAGAAGTTCTTCAACGGTCACCCGCTCATTTATTGTTGTGATTTGCTTAATTAGTATCTTTGCAAGATAAGCAACAACAGTCGTTAATTATTAAATGTCCTTTCCGCCGTTGTGATGATCCCTGTCCATCATTCTTAACGGTGGATTTTTCTTTGCAATTTTGCTTTAATAGTTTATAGTATATATCCCAAATAGAATAAAGATTCCCTTCATTAACAAGTACAACATAAACAAGTTGGATAACATCATCCGACAAATGAGGAATTCAAAATGACTTCTATAGGAATCCTGAAGGAATATTTTGTATTATTTAAACTTTGAATCAGATACTGTTAACAGAAATAGTGTACCGTTTTACACTCCTTCTAGAACAAACTTGAACCTAGCAGGCTCTCAAAATACAGAAAAACACTTCTCTAGAAGTTGATTTTCTGAACGAAGTTAACTGCATCGGCTTACGAAGTTAACTTCGTAAGCTCATGCGAATAGGTTTATAGCCTTACGTAGTTAACTAAACTAGCCTATATCCCCAGTATATTTTGAAGATAGCATCTTTTAAATGCTCATAACTTACTGATTATCAGCAAATTGTATTCTACTCATAATTCTAATATTCATAATCACCCCGTCATCAATTCTGAATTTGCGAATTATGAGCACCTTTTAGCGATGGAAAATTAAGGGATTTAACGTTCGTTATACAATCCTGGATTCAACATGCAAAATCCCGAAGGAATCCCGAAAGCATCCCGAAGGATATAAAAAAATAAAGGTGCGACTTTCACAAGCGGCACCTTTTCTCAAATTAATCTACCATAATTTATATAAGAACAATTCACTTTCTATCACACAATACCTTCCCACAATCTGCACGGGTATACTCCGTCCCCCCTCGGATGAGAGCCATATCATACGACTCATGGCACCCCGGAAGGATACACGAGCTATGTATTGGTAGCCAGGCACACCCTTCGGGATATGCCGGAACAATATCTTTGAAGTATCGAGATGATTCCCGACCCTCCAAACGGAATAAGAAAATCTCAACTTACTGTTTTTTATTCTCGATATATTGCTATCGCTTGAATAATCGTCATCCGTTATTTCTTCTTATACTTATACTTGAGTTACAATCATCTTATTCAACGTGCAAAATTAACAAAAAATTACAAATGTGGCAAATTTACACCCAAAAATTATCATGAAACATTTTATAATACTCGCAAATACACCAAAAATATACTATAATCGACTAATTATCAAGTAAATAAGTGATAAAATGGGGTTGACGAATAAGTGTATTATGCATACTCAATACAAAGGTTCTGATACAAATATTAAGGTTTTTGTTACAAAAAATAAGGTTCGTTTTCAAAAAATATGTTATATTTGCAACCGAAAAAGATACCAAAATGCGCAATAACATGAAAAACAAACAATGCGCTTGAATAAATAAAAGAGAAATTCGCAGAGAACAGGTTTTACAACCTTAATATCAATTTAATACTAACTAATAATAACCAATTAGGTTCTTTTATGAAGTACTTTAAATCTATCGAAAAGCCGTTAGTATTACTATTCCTGCTCTGTTTATTCCCTCTCGGAATATCGGCTCAGAGCATCATCAAGGGATTAGTAAAGGACGCAACCGGTGAACCAATTATTGGTGCTTCGGTTAAAGTGGTTGGCACAAACGAGGGAGCTGTTACTGATCTTGATGGTAACTTCCAGGTAAATGCTGACCCTAACTCTAAATTATCAGTTTCTTATGTCGGTTTCTTGTCGCAAACCGTAAATGTGGCTGGTAGAAAGAACATTACTATCATTCTTAAAGAAGATTCTAAAACGCTTAACGACGTTGTAGTAATCGGTTACGGTACCATGAAGAAGAGCGATATATCTGGTTCTGTAGCTACAGTAGATCAGGAAGCCGTAATGAAGCGTATGCCGCAGAATATCGGACAGGCCCTCCAGGGTGCTGCTGCCGGTGTGATGGTTACTCAGCAGGATGGTTCTCCTGATGGTAAAGCTGCTATTCGCATTCGTGGTGTCGGAACCATCAATGGTGATGCTTCACCTCTTTATGTAGTAGATGGTGTTCAGGTTGGAACTAATGCAGACTTCGTGAATCCTTCTGATATCGAGCGCATCGAGGTGTTGAAGGATGCTTCTGCTACCGCTATCTATGGTTCTGCCGGTGCCAACGGTGTAATCATGATCACTACTAAGCATGGTAGCAAGGGCCACATGAATATTAACGTTACTGCTGACTTCGGTCTGCAGACTTTGCCTTATACGCTTGATGTCCTTGACATCGACACTTATGCTAAGGCTCTTCGCGAGGCAAAGGCTAATGATGGTGGTCATCTGGCTAACCAGGTTTGGGATGAGCAATATGATGGCAAGCGCAACGCTATCAACTGGCAGAAGGAAATGACACGTCCTGCTCTTCGTCAGCAGTATGGTGCTTCTCTGAATGGTGGTGCTGACAAAACTCAGTATAACCTTTCTTTCGGTTGGTTGGACGTTAACGGTCTTGTAGTAAATACGAACTATCAGCGCTTCACCACTCGTGCTAATATTACCAGTAAGGTGAACAAGTTCCTCGAGGTTGGTGGCGATATCAACTATACTCACAGTCAGAACAAGGGTAGTAACATGGCGTTGGGTAACAACCAGAACATGTCTTCTCTCCGTGACTTCGCTTCTTTAGCTCCTACCTTGGACTATACAGCTGATAATGTCCTTGGTGGTAACATTATCAATGTGAACCTCAAGAACCCTGACGGTACTTTTGGTACGGGCTACCAACAGACTCCTAATGGATGGGAGGGTAACACAACTATCGGCGCTAACCCTTACGCTTCTCAGATGGAGAATGGTGAGCGCTCTCGTAATGGCTACGATCGTATCCAGACTACTGCTTACATCGACCTTACTCTACTCAACGTAAAACATCATAAACTAAGCGCTAAGAGCCAGGGTACTTATACTTATTGGGGCAACAACAGCTCTGACTATACTGGTGGCCGCCATCGTTATAATTATATTAATGATGTACTCACCGAAGTTCCTATGCACGATGATCAGTCTTTTGCTTTCTCTCTGAACAACTCTAATGGTTACAGTCTCGGTATTCAGACCTATCTCACTTACAATCTAAACTACGACATTCATAACCTTACTTTAATGGTCGGTAACGAGGTGAGCAAATCATGGGGGCAATGGGTAAGCGCAAGTGCACGCAACTTCCCTTCTCTGTATAACCGTTCTATCTCTCTTACAGAGAAGCCGGAAGATATACAGGGTAATGGTGCTTACAACGACGATGCGCGTACTATCTCTTACTTTGCTCGTGGGTCATACAGTTTGATGGATCGTTACATCTTGACTGCTACTATCCGTCGTGATGGTTCTTCTAACTTCAGTTCTGGTAACCGTTGGGGTACTTTCCCTTCTGTAGCTGGTGCTTGGCGTATTTCTGAGGAACCTTTCATGAAGAATGTAAAGTATGTCAACAACTTGAAACTTCGTCTCGGTTGGGGTCAGACTGGTAATGCTGGTAACATGGCTGGTAAGGCTGTTGCTGCCCTTAGCGCTGATGCTGCTTGCAATACATATGGAGAAAATGGCGTTTCTGGTGCTTTCGGTGGTAACCGTAATCGTCAGACTGGTTGGTTCGCTCCGCTTGTCGATACTAACTTGAAGTGGGAAACTACAGAGATGACTAACATCGGTCTTGATTTCGGTTTGCTCGATTGTATCGATGTTACCTTGGATTACTTCATCAAGAATACTAAAGACCTTCTGCTCTTCCAGCAGATTCGTCCTACAGCTGGTTTCACGCAGATCTACACGAACTATGGTACTATCCAGAACAAGGGCTTTGAGTTCTCTATCGGTTACCACAAGCAAGTGAACAAGGACTTTGGTTTCAACGTTCGCTTGAATGGTTCTACTATCCAGAACAAGGTGAAGAAGATGGGTGAACCTCTGTATAATACAGCTTCTGGCAACAATGGTGCTAGCGCTTATGATGGTTCTCAGGTTGGTGCTATCGATGGTAGCGGTTACTGGAACAATCACTCTATCTGTATGGAGGGCGAGGCTGTTGGCTCTTTCTATGGTTATGTAACTGATGGTATCATCAAGGATCAGGCTGACCTCGATGCTTACAAGGCTTACTTTACTGATGATTCTGGAAAGTTCCAGGATGCTGAGTCTAAGGTTGATGGTGACCACCCATTGCAGATTGGTGATATGAAGTTCAAGGATCTTAACAATGACCATAAGATCGACCAGAATGACCGTATCATCCTTGGTAATGGTTTCCCTAAATTGAACTATGGTATCAATTTTGGCGCTAACTATAAGAACTTTGACTTCAACATTTATATGTATGGTGTCTTAGGTCAGGATATCCTTTCTTATTCTGCTATGAAGATGAGTGCTATGGGTCAGCTCGATGACCAGACTACTCCAAACATCTTGCCTTCTGCTTATCAAGCTGCGTTCCGCAATGGTGAGGGTAGTCTTCCTCGCTTGAGTATCCTCGACCCTAACCGTAACTATCGTGTAAGTGATATGTGGGTTAAGAATGGTGACTTCCTCCGTCTGTCTAACCTCCAGGTTGGTTACACCTTGCCACAGGCTATCGCTACTAAGCTCTCTATCGAGAAGGCTCGTGTTTACCTTGGCGTAAGCAACTTGTTCACGATCTCTGGTTACAACAAGTATGGCGACCCTGAGTGTGGTTCTGGTTCTGTCCTTTATACAGGTTTGGATACCGGTCGTTATCCTCAGCCTCGTACTTTCATGGCTGGTGTAAACGTTACATTCTAATCCGTCACTTCCTTTGTAAAACTATAATTCGAATACTAATATGAAAAATAAATATTATATTTTAGGAACTACATTTTGCGGATTGATGTCTCTCGGACTAACATCTTGCGATAATGATGCGTTCCTAGATGTCGAACACTATAATACAATTGATCCTTCGGGATTGTTCGAGAAAAATTCCAATGCCGTGAAAGGTATCAACGGTGTATATGATATGATGTATCCTAATGATGACTATGATGGTGACTGGGGTTTCAAGCCTAACTTGTTTACGGGTTGTCACCCTACTATCGATACTCAGGCTACGGGTTGGGATAAAAACTGGAACTCTCAGGCTTGGAATGCTAACTCTTCGGAGTTGCTCTCGGGATGGAAACAGGTTTATGCGGGTATCATGCGCGCCAACGACTATCTTGACGGACTGGAGAAAGCGGAGACTAACCGTGAGTTTACGGAGGCTTATAAGACGAATCTGAGTGGACAGGCTCATGCGCTTCGTGGTTTCTTCTATCATTGGTTGGCTACAACGTTCGGTCGTGTCCCTATGTTGGAGGCTGGCGAAAACTATGTCAACACGCCTACCAAGAAACGCGCTGAGACTTATACTGAGATGTGGGACTTCATTATCTCTGACTTTGAACAGGCTGCCAAGGAATTGCAATGGACGCCTATGGATAATGAGTATGGCCGCGCTACAAAGGGTATGGCTCTAGCTTATCTGGGGGATTCTTATATGTGGAAGGCTTATCGTCTTACCGATGGTTCTAATGGTCAGACTAAGGATGAAGCTCAGGCTAAGGAACTTTACAAGAAGGCTGCTGAATGTTTCAAGCAAATCCTCGACAGTAAGACTTATAAGCTCAACGAATCTTTCACTACGCTTTGGGACCCTGCTTCTGCTTGGGGACCTGAGACTATCTGGTGCGAGCAACTTGATGAGGGTAAAAACTGGGGACAGTGGAATAACCTTACTTCTAAGTTGATGCTGAAATGGTATACAGCTTGTCCTGAAAATGGTGGCTGGGGTTCTCTGTTCCTCTCTTGGGAGTGGTACTCTAGTTACGAAAAGGGTGATAAGCGTCGCGATGGTTCTTGCTACACGGGTGCTGTTCTCGAGGAGTCTGAAGCTAAGGCGCTCTATGAGAAGTATAAACCGCTTTATTCTGAACAGAATGACGAGAAGTCGCCTATCTATTACAAGAATAATCCTTACTACTATGCTAGAGATTACAAAGCTGACGCTAAACCTTACAACATCGTAGACAAGACTTCTCCTGTTTATGGAAACAACCCTTATCTGCAGGAGCGTTTAGGCCATAATGGTATCGTTTACTGGACTAAGAAGGAACTTGATGAGTATCATGAAAATATGTACAAGGATCCAAAGAATTATCCTGACAAATACGATCCTAACAAATGGTTCAAGCCTGGTGATCTTAAGGCTGTAACTTCAAAGACTGTGAACTATCACTTTACCAATGGTGAATGGGCGCCAGCTATCTGGAGTTCTAAGATGTGGCGTACAGCTTCTGCTGACTATAAGTCTTGGGGTGATGGCCACTGGAGTCCTACTCCTATCTATTGGAAGCGTTTGCCTAACGTGATGTTGGATTATGCTGAATGTTTGTTCCGTACCGAGGGTGAGAACTCTGTAGAGGCTTGGAAGCAGATCAATGAGTTGCGTAAGCGTGCTTTCGGTAAGCTGGAGGATGGTAACGAGAAGGCTCTTACCACTAAATACTTGCCTTACTATAATAGTTTCGCAGAATGGGTTGGCCGTGATGCGGAAGAGAATGTTCCTAATGGTTTCAAGAAGAAACTTTCTGCTTATCCTATTCCTTTCGGTAGCCATGGAAATACTGCCGAGGATGCCAAAACTTACTATACCGCTCTGAAGGCTAAGAAGGGCTTCACTTCTCCTGTATGGAAGGTTGCTGTAAACGAGGAGCGTCGTAAGGAGTTCAACTGTGAATGGTCTTTACGTCCTGATATGCAGCGTTCTGGCTACATGGCTGACCACGTGGCTCACAACTATCCTAAACGTCCTGCCGAGGCTAATATGGCAAATATTCCTTGGACTACTCGTGAATATGAATATGATGACTCTAAGATGGATATGCCTATCCCTCAGGATGAGATTTTGAAGAATAAGGATTGCGATCAGAACCCTAATTATTAATGGGAAATTAAAATACATTCATAGTTACTTTTTGCTATCGAGCAAAAAAAGTTAAAATCGTAAAGAGGACTGTGTTGTGAGGATACGGTCCTCTTCTTTTATGTGTACTTTTCTATCCGTGATAGATGAATATTCTCCCCACTACATCGGTGTCTCTCGTAACAGTTACGAGAGTTCTAGTGTAGATGAGAAATTATTCTAATAGAATCAGATATTATTCAATGCCTCATCGAGAGCTATGATGTCTTCATCGGTAGTTGCCCAACTGGTAACGAATCGACAAAGTATCTCATTCTCGTTGAGTGGTTCCCAAACTTCAAAGGCTATCTTTCGCATCAATATCTTTTTCTGTTCCGGACTTAGTATAACAAACTGTTGATTGGTAGGTGAATCTATACCCATACGGAATCCGTGATGTTCAAAGACTGCCTTAAGCTTCATGGCCATCTGCATGGCGTGACGGGATATACGGAAATAAAGATCGTCGCTAAACAATGTATCAAACTGGATACCAAGCATGCGCCCTTTGGCAAGTAATGCGCCGTGGTTCTTCACAATGGTAAAAAGTCGCTTCAGTGCGCGGGTGTTCGTATAGACTACAGCTTCTCCAAACATCGCCCCTACCTTGGTTCCTCCAATATAGAAGACATCGCAATGCTTTGCAAGGAATGGTAAGGTTACGTCACACTTATCTGAAGCTAACGCATAGCCTAGACGGGCTCCATCGATATAGAGATAAAGGGAATACTTACGACACACATCATAGATATCGGCAATTTCTTGCTTGGTATACAATCCGCCAAGTTCTGTAGGGAAAGTGATGTACACCATTCCTGGCTGTACCATGTGACGACTACTCTCATCGACTGTAAAGGCTGCCATATATTTCTCGAGTTGGTCGGCTTTCAACTTGCCATCAGCACTTGGTAATGCGATGACCTTGTGACTAAAAGCTTCTATGGCTCCTGCCTCGTGAACATTGATATGACCCGTATCTACACAAATTACTCCCTCATAGTTACACAATAGCGAATCTATGACCGTACTATTGGTTTGCGTACCTCCTACAAGGAAGAAAATGTCTGCTTCTTCGAGTTCACATGCTCTCTTAATTTTCGCTTTTGCCTGCTCGCAATAGGGATCAAATCCATATCCACTAGTTTTGTCATTGTTGGTTTCTATGAGTCTTCTTAAAATCGCAGGCTCTACGCCATTGTTGTAATCACTTTCAAACGATATCATAATGTTTCTCTTATAATTGGTGCAAAAGTACAAAAAAAATAGGATTACAGAAAACGATATCGTGAATATATGAATTGCGGAATACAAAAAATCGTACTACTCAAGAATCCATCTTGAAGTAGTACGATTGTTATTTGATGTGTTTGGCAAGATTAGATGATAATCTCACCAACACAACGCTTACTTATAAGAAATCATTGTAATCGCATAACCATAACCTGACATGCGGAAACCATGATTCTTGATAATATCTACGTCCTTATCAGAGAGTGTGATCTCTGCAATGCCCTTCTCTCCTACGGCACCATTCAGCTTGTAGTCGTTTGCGTACTCTGGGAAGACAAAATCCCAGTCACCCATGAAACGAATCTGGTGATAGTTCTCACCCTTAGGGTCATTAATGATATATCCTACCTTGATCTTCATACCGACCTTTGCAGCCGCTGTAATCTGTTCATTTACCTGATCGAAAACATTCCAGTTGACACCAAATCCTTCAGCATTCTCCCAGATAATCTTTTCGCTGAGAACTGTAAGACGACCCTTAGTAGTCATTTTGTTGTCTACATAGAATGATGCGGCACTACCATCCTTGGTAGTAGCTGTTACATCATACTCGCCTGCTGCCAAATCACCTACGTTCAAAGTGATAGAAGTAGCTGTATGCTCGGTAATGTTTGCCTGAGTGTTACCAACCTTTACAGAAGCTATCTTGTCGAGGTTAAGACCATTCAAGGTAACGACACCGTTATCTGTGCGCAGGTCGCCATTAGCTACTAATACTGATGATGTGACATTGAATTTACCGACACCATACTTGAAACCGTCTGCGCCTACAAGAGATGCACGATAAGTACTATCCTTAAGGTCTGAAGGAACAGTAAAGCTGATTGCATCGCCATCAACCTTGACATTCTGTGCCTCTTTGCCACCTATGACGATACCAGAAACCTTATCAAGGTTCTGACCATGAATAGTAGCTGTCTTACCCGGAGAAATAAATCGCTCTGTAGTAGATTCGCCCAATACAGGATCGCCTTCTGCAGGATTTACCACAAGTTTAGTAGTACGAGAGGTTGACAATCCCTTAGTTGTTGTGGCAACGATCTTAAGGATATAAGTACCTGCCTCTACTGGCTGATTGATGGTTGATCCTTCGAAAACCTTTTCACCATCAAGATACCAATCTACCCTTGTATAGTGGATAGGAGTAGCAATCACCTTGAAATTGAAACTATCCGTACGGGTAATTGTCTTCAATACTGCAGGTTCACCATTCACCCACTCTGGGATATCTGTGTTGAGGATTCGTGGAGAATCATTCTCATCAGCAGTAAAGAATGCCTCGTCACTCGAAGAACATGCTGTGAATGCCATTGGGGCTGTCATCAACAAAAGCATTCCGAATGTACGGGCTGCATTTTTAATATAATTGAATTTCATAATTCTACGCTTAAAATATTGATATTATATCGGATTTACAGATTTACTTCTTAGTCGGAGCATCAACATTTACATCTTTAGCATCCCACCACATACGTTTGTGCCAGTTATCTGTACCACCAAGACGCTGAATAGCATCATTATAATTGACAGTATTATACTTACCCTCGAGCATTGGATATTTCAAACGTGTTGGAGTTGAAAGATCTGCATCATCATAAGTAAATCCATCATGGGTCTTGAAGTTCGCACGATTCTGCATAACAGGATAGTCTGAACGACGAAGGTTAGCCCAAGCCTCAGAAGGATTCATCATGTGAAGGATCCATGCCTGAGTATTGATGGTCTCCTTAGGGTTGCTACCCAAAGGATTAGCAGCGATAAAGGTATTGATCTCCTCATCAGAAATCTTCTCACTATTTGTGAGATAATAATCATTAAGAATTTCCATTGACTCCTTTACACCCTGCTCATAAAGAGTCTCGGCGCTACCATCAACAGTCCAACCCTTAGTCTTAGCTTCGGCCTTAAGGAAATTAACCTCAGCAGAAGTAATAAGAAATCCAGGACGATCTGGCATCTCGAAATCAATATTAAGTGCCGGACGGAGCATACGAGCATCAAAGTTACCAGTGTTGTAACCTGCTTCAGGATCCTGCTCAACAAGTTTTGCAAGTGTAGGAATCTCTGAAAGACTAGGGGCATTTACCCAATCTGTATACCATGCTGCACCTGGGTTACAAGCAGGCTCTTTC
>CACYKX010000108.1 GCA_902775075.1 uncultured Prevotellaceae bacterium
GATATCAAATGTCGTACCGCTGGTATTCATCCGGAAGCTTGTGTGTTGGTTTGTACCACACGTGGTATCAACGTTCATGGACTTGCTAACCTTGATCTCCATATTGAGAACTTGCGAAAGATGAACCAGCGTGTTGTGATAACGCTAAACCGATTCGCTACGGATACGGATGAACAGGTGGAAGAAATCAAAGCGCATTGTGAACAGATGGGTGTCGCCTTTGCTATTAATGAAGCATTTATGAAGGGTGGTGAAGGTTGTATGGAATTGGCCCAGGCTATCACAGATATGATTGATGGTAATCCTTCTGATCATATAGAATATGTATATTCTCTTGAAGAGAAGATGGAGGATAAAATTTCTCGTGTGGCTCAGGAAATCTATCGCGCTGATCAGGTTCTCTTCAAACCTACAGCTAAGCGTAAACTTGAGCAAATCAAGGAATGGGGATTCGAGAATCTTCCTGTATGTATTGCCAAAACACAATACTCATTTACGGATGATGCCAAGATTATGGGTGCTCCGGAACATTTTAACATTACGATACGTGATGTTGAGTTGAACGCCGGCGCCGGTATGATCGTTGCTATTGCGGGTGAGATGCTGAGAATGCCAGGCTTGCCAAAGAGTCCACAAGCTGAACGTATAGATGTTGTAGATGGCGTGCTTACGGGTTTATCGTAAGCATGTCCGTAGACTAAGATGCTAGTTTTTCGTCATGTATTTAAATAAATAAAGAGGAGTAGTCCGTCACGGAGTGCTCCTCTTATGCTTAACCTAATTTACTAATCTAACTAAAAACAACTATTGCACTTTGAGTATTTTCTAGTTCTAACTACACTAAATACTTACTTTACTTGAACAATTCTTTAGGACAATTTTGCCTGATTATTATAACAAGTGAATATTAACATCCTTTTTTATATCGTTAGATCATTCATCTTTAGCTCCTTCCAACAGACCCTGTAAGAAGAACGTGTTTTTAACCTTCATACGGTCGTTTCTGTCGAAGATTCCAAATTGCTCTTCTCCATTTCCGAATTTATTGTTGTCCCATACGAAAGGCGCATATCCACGTTTTCGAGCCTCACTGGTAACCTTCTGGAGATAATAAGTTTCGTTGGCCTGTTCGACAATTTTGTTTGCATCATCGGTATAATGAGAACTTACACCATATTCTCCCATGACAATACCGAGTCCCTTATCATACCATTTAGCTTTCATCTCATCGAAAAGCTGTATGAGAGATGTCTCATTCTCATCAGGTGTCTTGCCATATTCCTTGAAAGCATCTCCCCAGAAATAGAATCCACCATCTTTAGGCAGTTTTCCACTACAATAAACATAAGGATTATAGTAATGAAACTCTACCGAAAGTCTGTTTGGTGTTGGGTCGGTAGGAATTACAAATCCTTTGAGACCATAATGTGGATTGCAAGAATACGTTTGCACAATCAGATTTCGGTAAGTATTCTTACCACCTGTAGCTCGCACGGTATTCACAAAAGTCTGATTATAACTATTTGTGACATCCGTATTCTCCTGAGTAGGAGCCTGCCAGTTTACCTGAGTCTCATTGATGCCGGCAAACACCAATCTCGCATCATAGTCGCGGAAACGTGTAGCAATCTGTTGCCATAAGGCCGCAAGTTTGCGATTATTCTCCTTCTGATCCTTATAGAAAGGACTCTCTTCGAGCCATTTCTCATGATGCGTGTTGATAATTACCCACATATTTTCGGCAAGACACCAATCTACGACCTCTTGTACACGGTCGAGATATTTCTTCCCGATTTCCATGGTTTCCTTGTTGACCACATTCTGTCCCCATTGTACAGGAATTCTGATCGCGTTGAAACCAGCAGCCTTCACGGCTTTGATAGTCTTTATTGTTACACGAGGGTTTCCCCAACTCGTTTCCCAATTTAATCCTGTGCCACCACATTCAAGTTGGTTGCCTAAGTTCCATCCTAATCGTACATTTCGAGTCCATGTGTGAGCATCTATATTCATTCCAGTTGTATCTGGGCCTACACTTTGTGCTTCGCCTAATGTCGCTACGAGAAGAGATGCGATTGTTAGAATATGTTTTAATTTCATTTTAGGTTATATTTTTGGCTTTATGCTTGCAAAATTAGTGAGTTTTCATGTGAAAAGGGTTTGATTTCTCTCATTTGCGGTTTGATTTCTAATATTTTTGTGTAATTTTGCCATCAGATACTTGTTATTTCTTTAATACAAGAATTGAATGAAGCATGGTATTATATATATAATAAGGTGTTTGATGGTAATTGTCGGGATATTGTTCTCAATGATTTCATCAGCTCAACTACCTATTGATCGCCATATGTTCATGCTATCCAATCTCTCTACAAAAGAAGGGTTGAGTAGTAATCGTGTATTTGGTATTGTGCAGGATCACGATGGGGCCATCTGGATTGGTACTAAGATGGGCGTGGATAGATATAATGGATATAGGGTGCGCAATTATGTGGTTTCAGAAAAAAGCCGTATCAGCGATGCCAGCGGTCATTCATCGAATGTCGCCATTGCGCCTAATGGACTTATCTTTGCCTACGATAATAAGGGACACATATCTAAGTACAATCCTTACATCGACCGCTTCGAGGAACTGTATAACATGCAAAATGAGTTGAGTAGGTGGGTCTCGCTCAATCATTTGCTTGTAAACGCGGATGGTTCTATGCTGATGGCCATGACACAAGGCCTTTATTTTATGTCTAAAGAAAGAAAAGGGCATTGGATTGTGAAAAATGTCCCCATAGAATGTATTGTAAACAGTAAGGTGGGCTATCTTGCTGGAACGGAGAATGGAATCGTTCTCGTGAAGGATGTTGCCCGATCAAAATATCGTTTGGTCGTATCCCATTGTCAAGTACAATCTATGTATTTGAATCCCTTGAGTCATCTTGTCTGGGTAGGAACATTTCATGAGGGGGTAAAGGTGTTTGATGTGAATACATGGCGACAGCTTCCCATGCCAGCCCTTGCAACATTACCGACTAATCCAGTACGCTCTATATCTCCATTAGACAATTATACCATGCTTTTCGGTATTGATGGAGCCGGAGTATATGCGGGCGATATGATGGGGAAAACCGTGTGGCCTCTTTTCGATGCCGATGACAAGACAGGGAGCGCGTTACATGGCAATGGCGTATATAGTATCTGTAGAGACTCTTTTGGTAATATATGGATAGGTAGCTATTCCGGTGGCGTCGATATGGCTATGCCTACGGGAAATGTCCTTACGATCATCCGTCATGAGTATCTCAACCAGCAATCTTTGCTCAACAATAGTGTTAATGCCGTGATTCAATCACCAGATGGATTGATGTACTTTGCCACCGACCGTGGAATAAGTGTGTATGATGCTCGCACGCATAGTTGGCGTCATGGACTATATAATAAGGTGGCATTGTCGTTAACCCGTACGGCTAATGGACAGGTCCTTGTGGGAACTTATGGAGATGGCGTTTATGCTGTCTCTCCGTCAGGCGATAGCCATAAAGTATATTCTGCAGCCAATGGGAAATTGAAGACCGACTATGTATTTAGTCTTTTTACCGACCGACAGGGGCGTGTGTGGATTGGTTGTTTAGATGGTGATTTGGTATGTATGGAAGGCGATAAGGCACATTATTATCCGATTAGTCAAGTACAGGTGATCACGCAGATTTCCAATGGAAATATCGCTGTGGGTACATCTAATGGATTTTATATCGTGAACCCGTCAACGGGGAAGACACAACTCTATTTCACTGATGCCGAAGCCCCCCATATTGATAGAAATAATTTTGTACAATCTCTTCTGTTTGCTGACGACCAACATGTGTGGATAGGTAGCGATGGTGGTGGTATGTACTATTATAACTTGAAGACACGTAAGGCTATCAATCTCACTACATCCAATGGGTTACCTTCTAATACCATCTATACCTTGGCTAATGATGGACGAGGACGTATTGTCGTGAGCACAGACCACGGCCTGGCACTCGTTTATCCTAAAAGCCACGAAGTGGTAAACATCAATTATGTGAATGGTTTGGAGCGTGAATATAAACGTATGTCGTTATGGCATATGCTCGATGGGCGTATTGTTGTGGGTAGTAATGATGGTGCTGTCATAATAGATCCACGTCGTATCGACCGTCTTTCTTATCGTGCCCCATTACGTTTTACACAAATTGAAGTCTCCGGTATAGACCCAGAAGATATTGATGAGGTTAATGAGGATATCTATAAGATGGTGGCTGATAGTGATGTGATACTTTCACATCGTCAGAATACCTTCCTGGTACATTTTGAGAGTATCAATTTTAAATATCAGCACGATATATTATACAGTTATCAACTTGAAGGATTTGATAAACAGTGGTCTGTTCCGAGTAATTCGCAAACGGCCCGTTATGTGAATCTTCCACCGGGACATTATATCCTTCATGTGCGTGCTCTGAGTCATAATGACGGACGAATCATATCACAACATAGTATCGAGATAACGGTTCGTGAACCATGGTATAATACTTGGTGGATGTGGATATTCTATCTACTTGTTTTCGGCGCTTTCATCCATTTTGTGTGGGTATATTATAAGGAACGTTTACAACGTAGATATTTCGATGAGAAGATCAACTTCTTTATCCATACTGCTCATGACATACGAACGCCATTAAGTTTGATATTGGCTCCATTATCAGATATAGCAAAAGATCAGGAGTTGAGTCAGCGTAGTCGTTATTTCTTGGATATCGCTCGAAATAATGGTAACAAGTTGCTTACGATGATCACCCAGTTGCTTGATTTCCAAAAGTCTGATAATCAAGATGGTGTTATGTATGTGCAAGAACTTCATGTGAAGCGTCTTCTTTATGCTCAGAAGGCTAAGTTCCAACTGGTTGCAGATCAGAAGGATATAGATATACAAATTTCCGATTGTCCAGAGAATCTGACCGTCTGGATGGATGCTTCTATGGCTGATAAGATATTCCAAAATCTTATTAGTAATGCTGTAAAATATACTCCGGAAGGTGGAAAAGTTGTTATATCAACTTCTGTTTCATCTGATCATATCTCATTTAAAATTGCTGATAATGGTATAGGAATACCGAAGGCTGCCCAACATCATATTTTCCAGAACTTCTATCGTGCAGAAAATGCGGTAAACTCTAAGGTTGCAGGAAGTGGACTCGGTTTGATGCTTGCGCGCCGACTTGTGCGTCGACATGGTGGAAAACTTACCTTTGTAAGTGAGGAGGGTAGAGGTACTACTTTTACGTTGGTGCTTCCGTTAGGTAATGAACATCTAAGGAAATATATATCAGAAAATCCTGTTGTTTCTCCTTCAAAGGGTGTTCGTGATGAAGGGTCACTTGCACAGACAGCCTTCCAAGTTCTTCTTGAGACGGAAAAGAAAACGAAACCTTCCACAACATTGTTATTTGTTGATGACAATGATGAGTTGCGTACCTATATTCGTCTTTCGTTCTCAGACTATTATCATGTGATAGATGTGGCAAGTGCCGAGGAGGCCTTGGAATATCTAAAGGGTGGTGGACTTTGTGATTTCGTAGTAAGTGATGTGATGATGCCAGGTATGCAGGGCGACGAATTGTGCAGGATTATCAAGAGCAATAAAGAGACTTCTTGGTTGCCTGTGATATTGCTTACGGCGAAAACTGGACGAGATTCTATCATCGAAGGTTTAGAAGTTGGGGCTGATGACTTTATTACGAAACCTTTTGACACAGAACTTCTTCGAACCAAGATTGATAGTATACTTGCTAATCGTTTGCGATTGAGTCAATATTATCTTAGTCGTTCGATAGAAATGGTTAAGGACAGTTCTGCAGAAGGCGAACCTGAAGAATCGTTGGTTGTGGAACAGGAAGAAGAGCAAATTTCCAAGGTACTTGATGTTGATGACCAAGAGTTTATCGACAAGGCCACACGTATTGTTTTGGATAATCTTTCTGATGCAGATTTCAATATCGACCAGTTATGTGCCGAGATGGCTATGAGTCGTACGCTCTTTTATGGACGATTGAAATCGCTTACTTCTCAAGCACCACAAGAGTTTATTCGTCTGATAAAATTGGAACGTGCTGCGATACTTTTGAAACAAGGTAATAGTGTTTTAGATGTGTCTGTAAGAACTGGTTTTGTGAATGTTAAATACTTTAGTACCTTGTTTAAGAAACATTTTGGTGTATCGCCGAGTAAGTGTAAGTAATTGATTGATAATCAAATAGTTATAAGTATGTTGGTAAAGGTTTTAAAACTATACGATGTGTATATATGATAGTTTTGAAACCTTTTCTGTTTGCATTCAAACCTTCGTTTTACCTCTTTTAACTATTTTTGCCACGTGATTAAAAGTAAATGAGGAATTCGACAAAACCTAATTTGAGGGAAAATAGTTAAAACGTTAAATACTTTATCAAAACCTAAATATAGAAATGAAGACAAACAATCGAAAAGTTGTTTTTATGCTTGCGGCTACAGCTTTAGCTCTTCCTGCAAGTGTACAACAAATCATGGCAGCTAATACTCCTGGTGTTGCTGTCGTTCAACAATCTTCAGAAATTACCGGAACAGTTACAGATGGAACCGAACCTATTATCGGTGCCAGTGTAAAGGTAAAAGGTAAAAGTATGGGAGTTATTACCGATATTGATGGAAATTTCAAGATCGATGTTAAACCTGGTACAGAACTTGTTATTAGTTATGTCGGATTTAAAGACAAGGTTGTTAAGGCTAGCAATAACATGAAAATTACCCTAGTAGAGGATAAGAAAGTTCTTGACGAAGTTGTCGTTACAGCTCTTGGCATCAAGCGTGATCGTAAGGCTCTTGGTTACGGTCTGAGCGAGGTAAAAGGAGAAGAACTAACCAAAGCTAAGGAAACTAATGTCATCAACTCTCTTTCTGGTAAGGTAGCTGGTTTGGTCGTACAGAATACAGCTGGTGGTGCATCTGGTTCTACCCGTGTTCTTCTTCGTGGTAATACCGAGATGACAGGTAATAACCAACCACTTTATGTTATTGATGGTGTGCCATTGGATAACACAAACTTTGGTAGTGCTGGTCAGTCAGGTGGATATGACCTTGGTGATGGTATTTCTGCTATCAACCCAGATGATATCGAGACTATGACCGTATTGAAAGGTCCTGCTGCATCTGCACTTTATGGATCTCGCGCTTCTCATGGTGTAATCCTTATCACGACAAAGAAAGCTTCTAAGGATAAAGTAAGCGTTGAATATAATGGTTCTTTTACCGTTGATACTCAGTTGGCTAAGTGGGATAATATTCAGCAGGTATATGGTATGGGTAACAAGGGCCAGTATCTTGAGACAACAACGTCAGGTACTAATATGAGTTGGGGACCAAAAGCTGATGATTATATGGTAACCTACTTTGATGGTGTTGCTCGTCCGTTCCAAATCTATAAAGATAACACATCAAACTTCTTCCGTACAGGTCTTACAGCGCAGAATACAGCAGTACTTTCTGCAAGTTCTGGTAAGACAGGTATGCGTTTCTCTGTTACCGATATGCGTAACAAAGACATCTTACCTAATACAAATATGAGTCGTGACAACTTCAACCTTCGTGTGAATACATCTGATGGTCCCGTTGATTTCGACTTTACCGCTAACTATACACGTGAGGATGTGAAGAACCGTCCCGCTTTGGGTGATTCTCAGAGTAATGTTGGTAAGAACCTGATGACTCTTGCTAGTACATATAATCAGGCTTGGCTTGCCCACTACCAGAATGAGGATGGAACCTATGCTAACTGGAATGGTCTTGACCAGTATAACAAGAATCCATATTGGGATCTTTACAAAAATAGTAATAATTCTAAGAAGGATGTATTCCGCTTCACTGGTAAGGCAACATGGAACATTACAAAGGAATTGAAGATGCAAGGTACCATCGGTACAGACATCAACAAGATGACATTTAATGATTTCATCGCAAGAACAACTCCTGGTAACGCAGCTGGTTCGCTTACACAGAATATTTATAATAACCGTACGGTAAATGCAGAGCTGTTGATGTTGTACAACCATTCTTGGGGCGATTTCGATTTGAATGCAACTCTTGGTGGTAACCTCTTTAAGGTAAACAATGAGACAACTTGCATCGTAGGTCGTAACCAGCAGATGGATAATCTTCAGACTATTGAAAATTATTCTGAGCAGCATATTACACCTAGTACATATAATAAGCAGATTAATTCTGTTTATGGTAGCGCAAGTTTGGGTTACAAGCATATCTACTACTTGGAGGGAACACTTCGTTCTGATAAGTCATCTACACTTCCTTTAAACAATAATACTTATGTATATCCTTCTGTATCAGGTAGTGTAGTATTCTCTGAGTTCCTCAAAAGTAAGAAGATTATCAATTTTGGTAAGTTCCGTGCATCATGGGCTCAAGTAGGTAGCGATACCGATCCATATCAACTCGCTTTGAACTATGCTAATGCTAAGTATAGCTATCCTGGTTATACTATTGGTATGATCAACAACTATACACAGCCTAATAAGGATTTGAAGCCAACAATGACCAGCAGTTATGAACTCGGTCTTGAGATGAAGTTCTTCAACTATCGTATGGGTTTGGATGTAACCTATTACAACCAGAACTCTCGCGATCAGATCATCCGTTTGGCATCTTCATCAGCCAGTGGTTATCCAAATCGTCTGATCAATGCTGGTGAGATTCAGAATAAAGGTATCGAAGTTGCCCTCAACGGTCGACTGATTCAGGCAAAGGATTTCGCTTGGGATATGGGTGTTAACTTCTCTAAGAACGTGAACAAGGTAAAGAAACTTGTTGACGGTATGGACTATTTCGAACTTGAGAAGGCTACTTGGTGTGGCGTCAGCGTAGGTGCTGAGGTTGGTCAGAACTATGGTAGTATCATCGGTAAAGACTTTAAGCGTACAGAAGATGGTCAGGTAATCATTAATGCCAAGACAGGTCTTCCAGAGGTTGCAGATGGTACCCACACACTAGGTAACGCATCTTGGGACTGGACAGGTGGTATGTATCATACCTTTACATATAAGAACTTCCGCCTTTCTGCATCATTCGATGTTAAGGTAGGTGCTGACTTATTCTCTATGTCAATGCGTTCTGCATTCCAGACAGGTAAGGCTAAGGAAACATTGGAAGGTCGTGCTGAGTGGTATGCTTCTGAGGAGGCTCGTATGGCAGCAGGTAAGACTATCGATGAGTGGCGTGCATCAGGAAACGCTAGAGGTTACATCGTACCAGGTGTTATCGCTACCACAACAAGTGATGGCAAGACAGTTTATGAGAAGAATACAATCCCTGTAAACCCAGAGTCATATTGGACAAGTGCTGCCGACAATGCACCTTCTATGTTCATCTATGATAACTCTTACATTAAATGTCGTGAGATTACTTTCGGTTATGAGTTCCCTAAGCAGATGCTTGGTAACTTCGTTAAGGGTCTTACAGTTTCATTCGTAGCTCGTAACCCATTTATTGTATGGAAGAATATTCCTAACATCGATCCAGATTCAGGTTATAATACATCTGGTCTTGGCCTTGAGTATGGTTCATTGCCATCTCGCCGTAGCTACGGTCTTAATGTTAATCTCAAATTCTAAGTTTTATACTGACAATAATGAAAACGTTCATTAATAAATATATCAAAAAGAGTGGCTTGTGCCTTGCCTTAGTTTTACCATTGGCAACAGGTTTCATGGCATCATGCTCTGACGAGCATATGGAGATCGTTAATACCGATCCAAGTAAAAGCCCTATTATCAATCCTAATAGCCAACTCACGACTTGTCTGCTTCAGACTTATGGTGATTTCAGCATGATGGATACTTATCGTAGTTATATTACCGGTTTTACACAGCATTTCGCAGGAGCGTGGAATGTTACTAATTATGCGGGTAGTGTACATGCTCAGGATGACCAGTCTCGTCTCGTATGGGATCGCTTCTATACGGTCGCAATTAAGAACCTTGTTGATGCTATTAAGAATACAGAGGAGAGTGGAAAACTCAATTTAAATGCTGTTTTACGTATCCATAAGGTATATCTGATGTCTGTTCTTACAGATATCTATGGAGATATCCCATGCTCAGAGGCTGGTAAGGGTTACACAGAAGGTACTGCTAATCCTAAATATGATAAGCAACAAGATATCTATAACTGGTTCTTCACAGAACTTGATTCTTGTGTAAAACAGTTGGATAAGGGTACAGATCGTATTACTGGTGATGTAACCAACTTTGATGGTGATACCAAGGCATGGCAGCGTTATGCTAATAGTCTTCGTTTGCGTTTTGCTATGCGTATCTCTGATGTTGAACCAGA
>CACYKX010000109.1 GCA_902775075.1 uncultured Prevotellaceae bacterium
AAGGTGGAAAATGGAGCACTGCCACCATGCTCAAGTACATCGAAGAGCTGGTGACTGTGCTTGGTGTATAGTGTCTGAAATGGAGGTTTCTTTAATATAAGATGTTCACAATCAGATAGTTACAGAAGATCGCTCAGAATTCAGAAAATCAAGGCAAAAGATGGCTTCGTCGAAAAGAATCGCAAAATAAGGCCCGTTTTTTGTCAGTTTATTCAACAAAGAGAGGGATAAAACAAATAAAAAGTAAGTTCTATTTATGGCTTATGTAACAATACCAACAAGGCAATTGGCATAAGCAAAAGGTTACATAACCGAGGTTTCTTTATCTTTTCCATTTTACCACAATGCAATCTTTTCTGCAATACCCAAATCAAGGGTAGCCGTTGATATACCCAATGCTTGGAATACACGGCTCATGGTTGGTAAGGTGATAACACTTGTACCTTTCTCCAACTTTGAAATTTGAGCACGCTGCACACCGATACGTTCACCAAGTTGTTCTTGCGTGAGGTTTTGTGCCAAACGAGCCTTGCGTATGGCTTCGCCTACAATATAGGCGTTCACATCTTCTTTGAGTTTAGTTTCCATTGCTTCACGCTCTGGGGTTCCTCTTTTACCCCAAAGTTTATCTTTCATATTGTCTGCTGGTATCAATTTCATCTGTGCCATAATGCTATTTATTTTTATTATTAAAGTACTCTTTTCTTATTTCTTCTGCTTTGGCAATTTCCTTTAGTGGTGTCTTCTGAGTTTTCTTGACTATGCCATGTGTGGCAATAACCAAAGCCTCTTCCTCAGTATCCCAAAAGGAGAAAAGCCTGTAGGATATACCATTGTAGAGAGTGCGAAACTCCCATATCTCGGTATTCTCCAGTTTCTTGAAGATGTCTACTTTCATCACTCCTTCCTCAACCTTGAAGATGTTGTAGTATATCTTCTGCTGAGCTTTGAATGGCTGCGCATCCAAAAAGCTTGTGCTTCTTCTGTCAACACTACTTTTAGCTTGTTGATGGCCATTTTGTTTTGAATTATGGTACAAAGATAATGCTTTGTTTCCAAACAGCGATACAGAATTCGGTTTTTCGTCAAATCAGACCTCATTTTTAACACTCTCACGACTTGATAGTATCAGAGCCTCGCTGATTGTACCTGTCTATGACCTGCTCTTCGGCACGGAACATGCGCACGTAAAGTCCGTGAGCCTCGATATTGTCCAACATGCGGTCCAGCTCCTCCACCTGCTCAAACTTGACTGGAAATTCTACACATGTCACAACTCTGAGTAACTTGTTGTTCCTCAGAGACTTATAAAAAAAAAGATTAATATCAAATTACACGCTAATAACCACTCAGCATGGAGCCATCAAAGGTAAAACTCAAAAGTCTCAATTCATATTCTACTCTCTCGACGCCATCATCACTGTCGGCTATCGTGTCAATTCCATCAAAGACACGAAGTTCCACCAGTGGACAACATTGGTATTAAAAAAGTATATCACTAAAGGATTTGCCCTTGGTGACGAACGACTCAAGCAAGGTACCGCCGTCTTCGGTAAAGAGTATTTTCGAGAACTCTTTGAGGAAGAACGCTACATCCGTGCCAGCGAGTGCCGTATCTGACAGATTATTGACATTGACATCTACATGGAATGCAGCAATGACTACAACAAGGCCTCGCCGACGACACACGAGTTCTATGCCATGATTCAGAATCGGTTTCATTAAGCCATCACGGGCATGCCGCCGACTGAAATTGTTTATACACGGGCAGACCATATAAAAATCACATGGGCTTGACTACATGGAAGCATGCCCCTGACTACCATGTATACGCATGAAGGCCGATACCATGCAGTATGTACCATATTCAGTGCTGAGAACAGTACCACTTGAGCTTCATCATCAGCTTTTTATTCCCAACTTGGCGCATTTAATCCAAGCCACTATCGAAATAGAAAAATATCTTACACAAATGAAAATTAGACATGTCCATATATTTTTTTATGCTTAAAGGCATAAACATCTTGGATTCCGATGGTAAATTCCCAAATATATAGTCGATATTATTGATACTCTCTGGTATAAATATCATTTTTAAACTAATACAATCATAAAAGGCGAAAATTCCTATCTCTTCTAAACTATCAGGTAAGAAAACGCTTTGCAATACCGTGCAACCGTAAAAGGCATTGTTTCCAATGGTAATTAAACTTTCAGAAAAAGAAACACCCTTTAAGGCCGTACAACCTTCAAAGGCCGAGCTTCCTATTTCATTTATACTATTAGGTAAGGATATATTCTGAAGAGCAGTGCAATTTTCAAAAGTCGAACTTTTTATTTGAGAAATGGACTCAGGAAGTTGAATGAGCCTCAACGAAGAACAATCCGAAAATGCACAGGAACCAATACATTCTAAGCTGTTCGGCAAATTAATTGTTGATAGCGCATGACAACAAGAAAATGCTCCATGACCAATTTCTTTTAAGGAATCGGGTAAAGAAACACTTTCTAAAGAAATGCATTCAAAAAAAGAAGAGTCTTCAATCTTTAGTACACCAGTTGGTATAAAAATCCGTTTAATATAACTATTGCCATAAAATGCTGAACTTTTAATAGCCTGCAATCCTTTTTTTAAATGAATTTCTTTTCTATTACTAAAACTATGAATCAAATTTCTTTTCTCTCTGTCATAGAGAATATCATCTTCGATAACAAAGTCTTTGCTTCTGTTTATGATTTTGCATTCGCTCCCTAGAAAAGGCCAATCTCCTAAAACTTTTAGTGTAGGAGGAAAGGTAAATGATTTGAGAGAAGTACAATCCATAAAAGCAGAAGAGCCAATAGCATATAGACCAGTATTCTGGCGGACTGACTTTAAATTATCACATTCGCAAAAAGCAAATTCTGAAATTGTAGTCAAACTGTCAGGTAGAGCAATTGACTCTATAACACTATTGCTTCTAAAAGCAGAATGTAAAATGGAAACTACTCCAGAATCCAAAGAAATCGAAGAAGATAGACTGCATGAAGAAATGAGAGCCTTCTTCTTCCCATCATACAAAATATTATCTTTAACTAAGAAAGTGTTTGATCTGCTGATAATTTTACAAGCACAACCTACAAAAGGATTTTTACCAATAGTCGTAACGCTTGACGGAATAATAATCTCTTCAAGAGATACACAATTATTAAATGCGAAGTCTTCTATTGTAGTTACACCCTCAGGTATTACGACACTCACCAAGTTCGTTTTTCCAGAAAAGGCATAGGCTCTGATTATTTTCGTTTCACTTCTAACTTTATATGTATAAAAGTTCCCTTCATCCGTTGCTAATAATTCTCTGCCATCTGGAGAATAATCACCATCGTTATCGTCTAAGTCGGAAAAAACACCTAACCTAGAGTCCAAATCTATATCATTTGTAGAAATAGATAGAACGTCTTCTAAACCAAATAAATCTTCTATATTATAATAATTAGCTAAATTGTAAATCATATCAGCAGGATCTAACTGCTTGAATTCTATGTAATCCAAATTTTCTTGGCGTAAGAATTTGGCAAGGTCTGACTGAGCAAAAATATCCTCTAAGAAAATATCTCTACTAATCTCAAAAAAAAGACATGCGCTATCATCGTCACAATCAGGAGCTAAAACTTGATATACAAGAGGATTTCTGCAGGCTATTCGATAGGCAACACAATCCTCTCTAACAGAATCATAAGGATTCTTATTATAAGCACCAAGCCAGCCATATTTTGAAGCGTCCTTATACATAATCAGAATTTACAATTAATAAGATTAACGACCATAGATTCTACAAAGATATAAAAAACACGGCTATCTACTATATTAATTCCACTTTTTTATCATACCCAATGCTAAAAAAATAGTATTCATTTCTATCATCATCCCTAGTCAAGAGAAATTCCGTTAGGACGTAAGGAGATGACGGATATCCTCAAGGACGTAAGGAAATTGAAAATGGCTAGAACACTGTGGAAATATTATAATTCTTAGGCAAATTATTGAGCACATCTTCAGGAAGCATAATTTCACAATCGGCTGTTGAAAGTGGTTGTTCACGTAGAATATTCTCCTATATTCTTAATACCCCATCTATGATGGGTAGGAGAAAGAGACTTGGAGCCTTGTTTGGCCTCCTACCGCGCATGGCGCGGATATAAAGAATATCGAAGAATATTGAAGTAAAAACTTCAACTTTCTTCTAACAATAGAAATATTAATCAAGTTCACAAATTACATTAGCAAAGAATGGCAAGTCACAATTATTTTTCATATCTTTGCAAAGTTGAGTGGGTCTGTACAAGATCTACTTCGAATTACATATTATAAAACAATAATACCAAAGGGAAAACAATATGGGTAAAACCATTACAACATACTTGATGACTGGCGACCCTAAAGGAGCTCAATATGTGCTTATCAGTAATAGGGTCTGTAAGATGATTATGATACCACGATCCGAGCTTTCTACAGTATATGAGAGGGAAGAGTTGAAAACGCCATCCTTCTATATACTTCTTGGACAGGACGAAGATGCTAACCCTATGGCATATATTGGGCAAACGGAAGATTTTACAGAAAGGGTCCGACAACACGACAATAATAAGAAGTTCTGGAATAAAGCCATTATCTTCATTTCTATTGGTGGTGCCATGACTAAAGCTGATGTGGAATACTTGGAATACAAAGGCTATCAGCTTGCAAACAAAGTGAAACGTTATAACCTCACGGAGAATAAGCAGGAGCCAAAACAACCACATCTCCCCGAACATCAGCAGGACGCTATGGACGACTTTTTTGAGGATTGCAAGTTCTTGACTTCTTTTATTGGATGTAACCTGTTCGAGGAAGAGAAAAAGGAAGATGCTACAGGACAATTGACCTTCTATCTCTCTCGCAAAAATTGTAATGCCAAAGGGGTATATTCTTCCGAAGGAATGACCGTACTTAGAGACAGTCATATCGTTAAAGAATGCGCACCAAGTTATAAGAATCGCTCTAAACGTACGGAATGGGTGAAGAAATATGCTTATGAGAAGAATGGAGAACTGTTCCTTAAAAGCGACTATTCATTTGATAGTCCCAGTACAGCCTCTTCGTATTGCCTTGGATGCTCCAGTAATGGATGGACAGAATGGAAGACTGATGATAAACGCAGTTTGGATTCTATATTCCGTTAAGGAAGGGATCTACGAGCAAGCCTTTGTTTCTATGAACGCATCCACTTCGAGGGTATAACAACAATGCTAAAAGATATAACGAGCATGAAATACAAGAAAATCACCTTTCAAAATTCCAGCCCGCTGACTTTAAAGGACAAGATAGCCTTTTATTTAGTCGGAGTGATGCTGATCGCCGCAGGTATTTTCTTTCTTGTCTGTGACCTGACACACGCTGTTGTCGAGGGAAGAAAGATTGCTGTGGAATGCTTGATGATAATAGGAGGTGGAGCGGTGATAACCGGAATGTATTTCAGAAAGCGCATTCCTGAGATGGTGAAGTTTTATATCTCTTGGATAGGAATGACTGGCGTGTCTATCGCCTTGATGCTCGCCCAGCATGGTACTTATAGATACAGTCCTACAACACTTCATGTCATAGGATTCATCGGAACTATATTTTTCGGAGGCGTCGGACTTTGGATAATCTTCAACGATTGCATGTATCGCCTGAAACACAGAGAAGACGACAAAGACCAAGAGAGCGATTGACAATCAAGGCCAAGTTTCGCCATGCCTCTTCCCAGTCAATCGCTCAGGAAGCAAGGATCATCTGTCTTTCGAGCTCTTCTCCAGTTTGATGAGCAGCAGTCCGATTCCAGTCCAAATCAACTCACGCACACGCACGATCAATGCCACAAAGATGCCGGCACTGGCAGTGAGGCCCAAGCTGGTAGTGGACATGAGGAAACCACCCTCGCGACCGCCCAGCTGCAAAGGGATGAAGAAAAGCAAGTTGGCAAAGAGTGAGGTGAAAGCCAGGATGAGCACACAATAGATGAAGTTGACGTGAGGCATGAGGACCAGCAGAATGAAGAAAATCTCCAAAGCAGAACAGATGCGGCACGAGAGCTCCAGGAGCACGGCACCGATGAAATTGCGCGGCTGCTGCTTGTGTAGGGCAGCAATCTGCCGGTCGATGGTGTTGAGCTGTTCACGATGCCGCTCGACAAACGGAGTAGCCCACCGCTTGATCATGGGCAGATGACTCAGGAAGTTCATCACTCGGTTGGCCAAGCCCTTTTGGTATCCTACCATAAAGAACCAGACACCGAGAATGCAGAAACAGATGATGGCCAGCATAAGCACCGTATAGAATACGGAGAAGGGATGGACAAAAAGAAAGACGATGGCCGAGAGCAACCAAAACCAAAAGTGGCTGAAGATATGGGTCATGGCATAGAGGATCACCGACGACGAGGCACGCTCTGTTCCAATCTTCGGTGCCAACTCCATGATACGATAAGGCTCACCGCCCATCAGTCCTCCCGGCGTGGCATAGTTGAGTGCAAAGCCCGACACCGTGATCTTGTAGAGCCACAGAAAGGAGATGCGCTTCACCGGCTTGCCGTCGGTCGACGGTTGGCTGCATACCCCCTTGATGATCAGATACCACGCCGAAGTGTTGAACACATAGAGAAACATCCACAGCGCTACGACGGCGAAAAACCAGTAGCCCGCATGTTTCAGTCCCGCCCATACCTGAGCAAAGTCAAGCTGGGTGACCATGATGATCAGTACGATGAGTCCAAAAATGAAGAAGCCGTTCTGGTATTTCTTTTTCATGCTGTCGAGAGATGTTGTATGCTATATGTGTGTTATTGTTCCTTGCCGTTGCTTTCCTGAGCTTTGGCGGCAGGAGCGGGACGGTTGCCGAGTCGCTCCTTGATGGCGTTCTCGTGCTTCTTGGGAATGGAGAAGCGCACCTTCTCACTGTCGTCCTTCTTCTCGTGATAGAGCTTAGGCAACGGGTTGGCCAGCGGTTCGTCGTAGGCACGGCGGTTGCGGAAGCCGTCGATGGCAGCGTAGATAGCGTGGCGCAATGGCGTGGGATCGGCAACACCCTGGCCGGCGATGTCGTAGCAAGGGGAGAGATCGGGAGCCGTAGCTACCAAAGGCAGTCCTCCAAGATAGCGGACATTGTTGTCGGGATGGAGCGTCTTGAACGGTGCCAGTCCCTGATCGTGGTACATGGCAAGAATGGCATCGAAGTGATAGTAGTCGCCCTGCTGGAAGAAGAGGTCAGCCTGATAGGGTCCGAAGACGTTGACACCGGCATCTGCCAACTTCTGAATGGCCGGCACAATGTTTTCGGCCTCTTCCTGTCCCTCCGCCTTTTCGTCAACGCCCGGATTGAGGGCGAGCACGGCGATGCGGGGATTGGAGACACGCATGTCGCGGCGCAGCGTGGTGAAGAGAATAGCCACCTGCTCGATGATGTCGTGAGAAGTGATGGCGGCAGGAACATCCTTCAGGCTGATTTGGTCAGTCATGAGTGCCAGCCGCATGTCACCGTTGATAAGCAGACTCTGAGCTTTCTTGCCCTCACCGATGCACTGCTCGATGTATTTGGCACGACGCGGAAAGTCGAAGCCGCCCACATGGGCCTCCCCATTGTCGGCCGGTGCACAGACAAGTACATCGAAGAGTCCGTCTTTGTAGTCGGTGATGGCACGGTCGAGAGCTTTCACGGCAGCCAGCGTGGCATCTGGCGAGGGAATACCCAATTCCACCTTGATCTCCTCGTCGACAGCCGGAATGATGTTGAGCTTTCCGTCCTGGGCAGCACCGGCGTCGTTGATGATAGTGAAGTTGTCTTTGATGCCCAAAGCCTTGCTATGATAAGCGGCAACCTTGGGAGAGCCATATATAATAGGAGTGCAGAACTCAAACATATCTGTCTCCTCAAAAGCTTTGAATATAAGCTCGTAGCCGATACCGTTGGTGCTGCCGTGGGTGATGGCCACGCGTATTTTGTTGTTGTTCATGGTTGTTTGGTCTTATATAATAGTCTTGAATATTTTTATGTTAGAAATCATTGATCTTTGCGCTTAGCTTGCCTCATGGTATTGAGCACGGCTTCGAGGCGACGGATTGCATTGCGCTTGGTCTTGCCCGGAGCGAACACAAAACCCTCGACGACGATATGACGGCAAACCAAGTTGCCTTGTCGCCCGGACTGCTGCAACAGGAACGCGCGGCTGACAAACGGACCACCCATGGCATCGCCCGTCATCATCCACAGGCCGCGGTAGAAGCCCCGTCCATCGGTCAGTACACTTTCGGGGACTGTGGCCATGTGCATACTGTCGGTCTCACCGAGGATGTTGCGACCCAACATATAGTCACGGGCGCCGATGAAATAGCGGGACTCGCTGTCGATAAAACCAACTGTCTTAACGTCACGTCCGATATGATTAGCTTTAGCATCAGAAGCGTTGACAGGACTCCAATCGCGATAGACCACAATGTTTTGCATCATGGTGGCTGAGTTGTTGCTCAACCAAAGGAAGTCCTTGCCCTGCTTGCTGGCAATCATGTCGGCAGGTATCCACAACTCTATGCCGAACATCTTCATGGCGAGCTTTTCAGCCTTGAAGTTCCGCTCATGGCGCAGGATGCTGAGCTGCTTCTTCATCTCTGAGCGATTGAGGAGAAAGCGCAGCCGCCGTCCTACGCTGTCGATGCTGTTGCGAAGTGCCATTGCCGACGGTGCCCCGATATGCACCACGGTTTGAGGCTGTGCCCACACATTGCGCTCGCTGCGGATGGAGGGACGAGTGTATGCCTCAGCATTGATGTCGACGATCACGATATTGCGCGTATAGCAGAGCGTGTTGCCGAAAGCCTCGGCGCTGACCTCCGACACATCGAAACTCGGTTCGGGTTGCGGCAAGCCCTCCACGTCGGCAGAGAGCACGCTGCGTACCATGCCTGCCGTGTCGCCCACCAGCAGCACTTCATAGAGCTGTCCGCCGGAACGGGGCAGCAAGCCACCATTGCGACAACTCACAAGAGCAAACAGCAGCAACAACAGAGCACTTCTGAGACTCACTGCGCTATGGGCGATACGCTTCACGGAACGGTGCGGTTTCTATTTTGATTCAGCGTTCTTCTTAGCTGTGCTGAGCAGTCCGCAGGCGGCAAAGATGTCCTGCCCACGGCTGGCGCGGATCGTCGTGTAGATGCCGTGCTGTGTGAGATAGTCACGGAAGCTCTCCATCTTCTCCTCGCTGGCTCCATGCAAGGGCACGTGGGGAATCTGATGGAAGCGGATGAGGTTGACACGGCATTCAAGGCCGTGGAGCAGACGCACGATGGCCTGGGCATGAGCCTTGGAATCGTTGAGTCCGCCAAAGACGATATACTCAAACGAGAGGCGACGCTGATGGGAGAAGTCGTAGTTGCGAAGCAGTTCCACGATGTCCTCAATCGCCATACCTCTCTCTGCCGGCATGAGCTCCTGGCGCTGTTCATGGAGCGGTGAGTGAAGGCTGATGGCCACATGGCACTGGCTCTCTTCAAGGAAGCGCTTGAGCTTGTCCTTGAGGCCGACACTGCTCACGGTGATGCGCTTGGGACTCCAAGCGTAGCCATAGGAAGCGGTAAGGATCTCGGTGGCTCGCAGCACGTTGTCGAGGTTGTCCATCGGCTCGCCCTGACCCATAAACACGATGTTGGTAAGCTTGTCACGCTCGGGCAGACTGTAGATCTGATTGAGGATGTCAGTGGCTGTGAGATAGCCCTCAAAGCCCTGCTTACCCGTTTGGCAGAAGAGACAGTTCATCTTGCAGCCTACCTCACACGAAACGCAGAGTGTGGCACGATCATCCTCGGGGATGTATACCGTCTCGACAAACTTGGTGCCTGCCGGTGCCGAGTCAGCACCGGCGGTAGTCACGACGGGGAAGAGATATTTGATGGTTCCGTCCTTGGAGTGCTGGGCATCAATAGGCTTGGCGCAACCAATCTGATAGTGCTCGTTGAGCTTCTCGCGGTTGACCTTGGAGATGTTTGTCATCTCGTCGATGGAACTCACATGCTGGGTGTAGATCCATTTTGCCATCTGTCCTCCGGCGAAGGAAGGCATGCCGAGCGACACGGCCACTTGCTTGAGCTCGGGCAGTGTCATGCCAAGGAGATTTTTCTTATTCATGGTACTATTCATAGTGCAAAGATACAAACTTTTTGAG
>CACYKX010000110.1:0-10031 GCA_902775075.1 uncultured Prevotellaceae bacterium
CTGGATGCAGCATGAATATTATGATGAAGGAAATGCCGGATCGTGTCTTCGATGTGGGTATTGCCGAAGGACATGCCGTAACTTTCTCTGGTGGAATGGCAAAGGATGGTCTGCAGCCATTCTGTAACATATATAGTTCTTTCGCACAACGTGCTTTCGACAACATCATTCACGACCTTGCCATACTGAACCTCCCGGTCGTATTGTGTCTCGACCGTGCCGGTCTTGTCGGTCCTGATGGTCCTACCCATCATGGAGCCTTCGATATGGCGGCACTTCGCCCGATACCGAACCTTACCATAGCGTCTCCTATGAACGAGCATGAGTTGCGACGACTGATGTACACCGCCCAATTACCAGATAAGGGTACCTTCGTGATCAGATATCCACGAGGCAGAGGTACATTACAAGACTGGGAATGTCCACTTGAGGAAATCCAGGTGGGAACAGGAAGGAAACTGCGTGATGGAGATGATATTGCCATCTTGTCAATCGGTCCTTGTGGTAACGATGTGAGCAAGGCTATCGATGAAATCACCAAGGAAGCTCAGTACAACAATTGCAAGCCTCGCTCCATAGCTCACTATGACATGCGTTTCCTCAAACCTCTTGATGAAAACTTACTTCATGAAATAGGTAAGAAGTTCAAACGTATCGTGACCATAGAGGACGGCGTAAGGAGCGGAGGACTCGGAAGTGCTGTACTTGAATGGATGGAAGACCATGGATACTATCCTGAAATCATCAGATTAGGATTACCAGATAAGTTTGTCGAACAAGGTACTGTCGATGAACTGAAAAAGATTTGTGGTATCGACGTATCAGGTATTAAAAAAGCATTATTATGAAAATAATCATTTCCGGCGCTTTTGCCATCGGAACCTATCTCGCTAAATTACTTTCACGTAATAACGAGGATATCACCTTGATTGACGAGAATACAGAACGTCTCTCCAAGATCAGTTCCGATTATGACCTACTCACCTATGAAGGTTATCCTGGAAGTGTTGCTACATTGAAGGGTGCCGGCATAGAGCATGCCGACTTATATATTTCCGTTACCCCCGACGAGGCTCTAAACTTAAATACTTGTATGATCGCAAAGGCCTTGGGGGCCAAGAAGACCGTTGCTAAAGTTGACAATCCGGAATATATCACGGAAGAGTCACAGGAGTTCTTCGAAGGACTTGGGGTAAGTTCGCTGATCTATCCGGAAATGCTTGCTGCCAAAGACATCAACAATGGACTAAAGATGTCATGGGTGCGCCAGAGATGGGATGTACACGAAGGAGCTCTCGTCATGCTCGGTATCAAGGTGAGAGAAACTTGTGAGATTCTCAACCGACCACTAAAAGAGATCAGCGGTCCTGAGGATCCTTATCATATCGTGGCCATCAAGAGAGGTGACGAAACCATTATCCCGGGTGGTAACGATGAGGTTAAACTCTACGACCTCGTCTATTTTATGACCACCAAGAATTATATTCCATATATTCGCAAAATCGTAGGCAAGGAGCACTACGTGGATGTAAAGAATGTCATGATCATGGGTGGAGGTGCGACAGCCGTCCGCGCCATCAAGACGATGCCGGAATATATGGATACAAAGGTCATCGAGATCAACGAAAACCGGTGTGAGTTCCTCAATGAGAGACTCGATGATAATGTCCTTATCATTCATGGAGACGGACGCGACATCTCTCTACTCAAAGAAGAGGGTATTAGGAATACGCAGGCTTTCGTTGCACTAACAGGAAACGCAGAGACCAACATTTTGGCTTGTCTTACTGCCAAACGACTGGGAGTACGCAAGACCGTTGCAATGGTAGAGAACACAGACTATGTGAGTATGGCAGAAAGTCTCGACATTGGAACGATCATCAACAAGAAAGCCATTGCTGCCAGCCACATCTATCAGATGATGCTTGATGCCGACGTGATGAACGTAAGATTCCTGATGACCGCCAATGCTGATGTGGCAGAGTTTTGTCCTAAAGCTGGTTCTAAGGTCACTACCCGACCGGTAAAAGACCTCAAACTTCCACAAGGTGTAACGATCGGAGGACTTGTAAGAAACAATATAGGTATGCTGGTATCCGGAAATACACAGATCCAAGAAGGCGATTATGTCATGGTATTCTGCCATAACACAAATATGAAGACTATCGGTAAGTTCTTTAATTAAATGATAAACTTCAAACTGATATATAAGATTATAGCTCACTTGCTATTTGTAGAAACTGCAATGATGCTATGGTGTCTGCTCATATCCTTTTTCTATAGAGAGGATGACACCTTTGCATTTATGATTTCTATCATCATCACAACATTATCAGCTTCTATTCTGAAGATTTTCAGTAGAGATGCCGAGAACAATTTGTATAGACGTGATGCTTATCTGGCAGTAACGCTGGCATGGATCATCTTTTGTATTTTCGGTTCTCTTCCATTCCTTATCAGTGGCTATCTCACCCACTTTACCGATGCCTTCTTTGAGGCGATGTCGGGATTCACGACAACGGGAGCCACTGTCATTGATGATGTAGAAAGCCTCCCTCATGGCATACTCCTCTGGCGTTCATTGACCCAATGGGTCGGAGGTTTGGGTATTGTCTTCTTCACGATAGCCCTTCTTCCATCCTTAGTAGGTGGTAGTGTCAAGGTGTTCGCTGCCGAGGCTACGGGCCCGATAAAGACCAAACTACACCCGAAACTCTCTACAAGTGCCAAATGGATTTGGGTGATCTATATCGTCCTCACCCTAACCTGCATCGGCTCCTATTATTTGGGAGGAATGAGCATTTTCGATAGCATCAACTATGCCATGGCGACGACAGCGACAGGAGGTTTCACGACCCACAACAGCAGTACAGAGTTCTTTAATTCTCCTCAACTGGAGTATACGTGTACGTTCTTCACTTTTCTCTCCGGAATCAACTTCACTTTATTGTATCTGGCCCTACTCAAAGGAAAGGTAAAATCTCTATTCAAGAATTCAGAATTCAAATTCTACCTTTTCATGATATTAGGATGTAGTGCCTTCATCATGTTCGAACTGATATGGCGCAATCATTACGACATAGAGCATGCCTTCCGTAGCAGTATCTTCCAAGTTGTCACCTTCATCACCACAACCGGTATGTTCAGTGACAATGCAGCCTTATGGCCACATGTCACATGGGTAGTGTTGGCAGTATGTATGTTCTTCGGTGCCTGCTCAGGAAGCACGAGTGGAGGTATCAAATGTATTCGTGGTGTCATGATTCTCCGTATCATCCGCAATGAATTCCGACAGATCTTGCACCCGAATGCTGTTCTGCCCTTAAAGGTTGACGGAACCAACGTACCTAATCAGAAAAGAGTAACCCTACTGGCTTTCATTGCAGTATACCTCATACTAGCTCTAGTAATCTCGTTCACGATGATTGCCATAGGAATAGACAACACCAATGCCATTACGATTACACTGAGTTGTCTGGGAAATGTTGGTCCTACCTTAGGTATTGAAATCGGTCCTACCATGTCATGGTCATCACTTCCGATGCTCTGTAAATGGTTGTGCGCCATGATGATGCTGATCGGACGTCTTGAGATCTTCACCGTATTGGTAATCTTTACACCAACATTCTGGAAAGAAAACTAAGCCCTTATCGTGCGGCATCCATAGCACGGAGATAATTCCCAATATCAGATAATATATGTTGATATTGGGAAGAATTCTGATAGTAGGTATTCTTCTTCAGCATCGACCTCACCGGTTCTATACTATTCTCGTAACAAGTGTATTCCGTCTGGCACTGTGCCGCATGGATACTCATACGCCTGATCTCACTGGTTCGCTCCTGTTGCAGGATATCACAGACCTTGCGAACCATCGGGGCCACGAGTTTATTAAACAGATGATGTCCCTGTATATATAAATAGGTATTCTCCGGGACGACCCCTAAAGAAGCAAGTCGCTTACTCAACTTATCTTTTTCCTCATCCGTAAACTCCTTATATTTATGTGACAACCGTCTGCAGGCACTCTGCACCTTATCATTCAACCGTCCCAAACTTTCTTCCTTCCTACGAATACTGAAACTACTCGTATGGATGATATTGTTGAAGTCTGACTGGGTAAACTGATTGAAATAAGAAGACCCCGCCATCCAGATATTCCAAAGGAATAAAGGATAGATGATACGCGAAAAACTTTCCAAATAGTCTTCAAAGTCGAATATATGATGATCATTCAGCGTTATCATCACACAAGCATCATGCAATCCCGGAGCATAACATTGATAATTCTCAATGGCATACACATAAGTATGGAAAATATACGGTGTATTAAGCATCATCTGCGAGTTTGCCGTCTGCCCCTGAAGCAGATAGTCATAGTCAGCATCCACACAGGCAATCATATGGTCGCCCAATCCCCTCAACATATTCGATATGGCAGCCTTCTTACCACGATCCAGGAAACGATCCTTCGTAGGAAGCATGATCTCAAAATACCGTGTATCATCCTCGAAACGGGAAAGAATCTGACGCCAGAAATACACATCATCATAACTTTCCACATAAGCGATGATCTTCGTACGAGCCTTCTCCGAAGTGAGACTATTGGCCGCCCTGATATATTGACTTGTTATGTTTTCCGTTAAGCGTTTTGGCATAGACTATGAATTATAAGGTATCTTAATCCAAGGTGATATCTGTTACTTCGGTCACGTGATCGGCCCAACCATTCATCACAATAGCAGGACTATGAGTCGTCATGATCAACTGCAACTGAGGGTTCAACTGCATCACTAGATCAATCAGTTGCTTTTGCCATTCAAAATGCAAGCTCACCTCCGGTTCATCCATAAAGAGAACATAAGGTTGATTATCCTCCACAAGAACCGTCAGCAAGATGCACAAGATCTGTTTTTCTCCACTCGACAACTGATAAGGTACAAGGGTTTCACCGATCTGAGAGAACTGAATTTCGTTCGCAGTACGGATGATCTTCTTCCCCGTATCTTGGAACAAAGAATCGATAATATCCTGGAACAGTCTCTTAGGATTACTCAAGGCCTGTGCCCTTTCGGCAGCATCAGGAGTGCCACTCTGCAGGACATCAATGATACGGTTACCGATATTTACCTGATAATCCAGATATTTGCGCTGCAACTGAAAAAGTTGCCAGTCTAGTTCCGTAGCCAAAGTCAAATCAAACTTCGATATCGTGTCACTATTCATCAGTGGACGGTCGAAAGAACGAATCACGTCATACCTGATCCATTTCGCCTCCTCCGGTGACACCCTCAGATGTACCCCCTTAAGCATATGACTAGGAAACTCGCCACCATCCTTCAGACCCTTTATCACCTTGTTGAGGATGGTAGATTTACCGACACCATTCACACCACTAAGAATGTTAACCCTACGATCAAGATTCCATAGGATATGCTTGGTACCACTCCATAGGGAGTCGATTTCTATCTGCTTAATATAATCTGCGTACTTCATAGACTTATCAATTCTTTACTGCAAATATAAACAATTATAGAACAAGTCTAACAAATGATGGCTTTTTTTATTAATTTTGCAGACAATTAAACAAATCAGGTAAAGGATGGCAAAGAATATTCCACTTCAGGCTCATGCGAGTATGTTTGCAGCCGAAGTTTTCTGGGGACTGATGGCCCCCATCGGAAAAGATGCGATGACTCATGGTATAGACGGACTCCAAATGGTTTCTTTCCGAGTGTTGGGAGGAGCTATCTTGTTTTGGATTACCTCACTATTCGTGAAGAAGGAGACTGTACCGATGAAAGACAAATTCTTGTTTGCTTTGGCCGGAATACTAGGACTCGTATGCAACCAATGTCTGTATACCATCGGACTAAGCATCACCTCGCCCGTCAACTCTAGCATTTGTACTACGTCGATGCCGATCTTCGCTATGCTCTTATCTTTCATCATCCTGAAAGAACCTATCACCCTGAAGAAGGCTCTCGGCGTATTCATCGGTTGTTGTGGTGCCATCATACTGATTCTCACCAGTATGGCGGCCATAAACTCCAAGGTAGGTGACATCCGCGGAGACATCATGTGCTTAGGTGCCCAACTGTCTTTCGCCTTATACCTTTCACTTTTCAATAGCCTCATCAAGAAATACTCTGTATTCACGGTAAACAAATGGATGTTCCTATGGGCTACCCTACTGATCTGGCCGTTCACCTCCTCGCATATCATAGATATAGAATGGACGGCAGTGCCTTCATCCACATGGTGGGAAGTCGGATATGTTGTCATCTTCGGCACCTACGTAAGCTATATCCTAACCATGATCGGACAGCATACGCTCCGTCCAACAGTCGTCAGCATATACAACTACGTACAACCTATCGTTTCGGTAACCGTCAGCATCATCACGGGCATCGCCGTATTCACATGGGAGCAAGGAATCGCCGTAATACTCGTATTCTCAGGCGTTTGGCTCGTCATCAAGAGCAAAAGTAAGCGCGACATCACAGAAGCCCAAAATCACGATATACCATAATCGTGGTAGACAGAATGCCACTATCATGCTATTTCCGGACTCACGAAATCGTCGTACCTTTGCAAATGTAAACAAGGTAATAACAGAAATAATTTATAAGAGAGAAAGGAAACGATTATGAGTAATGAAAAGAAACTTCACTTTGAGACGTTACAACTACATGTAGGTCAGGAACAAGCTGACCCAACTACCGATGCCAGAGCAGTACCAATCTATCAGACTACATCGTACGTTTTCCATAACTCACAACATGCAGCCGACCGCTTTGGTCTGCGCGATGCCGGAAATATCTACGGTCGACTGACAAACTCTACACAGGGTGTCTTCGAGGATCGCGTCGCAGCCTTGGAAGGTGGTGTTGCCGGATTAGCAGTAGCTAGTGGAGCTGCTGCCGTTACTTATGCACTCGAGAATATCGTATTGGCAGGCAACCATATCGTAGCAGCAAAGAATATCTATGGTGGTTCTACCAACCTCATCGAGCACACACTCGCCAATCAAGGTGTCAGTCACACCTTCGTAGAGTATGATGACTTTGATGCCATCGAGGCTGCTATCAAACCGGAAACTCGTGCACTATACGCAGAGACCTTCGGAAATCCAAACTCTGATGTCACCGATATCGATAAATGGGCTGAAATTGCTCACCGTCACAACCTGCCTTTAATCATCGACAATACGTTTGGAACACCTTATCTTATCAGACCTATCGAGCACGGTGCCGACATCGTAATACATTCCGCTACCAAGTTCATTGGTGGTCACGGAAGTAGTTTGGGTGGTGTCATCATAGACGGTGGAACCTTCGACTGGAAGGCTAATGCCGACAAGTTCCCTACCCTCGGTAAACCAGAACCATCTTATCATGGTGCCATCTTTGCAGACGTAGCAGGCAAGGCAGCTTTTGTTACTCGTATTCGTGCCGTCATCCTTCGCGACACCGGTGCCACCCTCAGTCCTTTCAACGCTTGGATATTATTACAAGGTCTTGAGACCCTCAGCTTGCGTGTAGAGCGCCATGTGGAGAATGCCCTCAAGGTGGTAGATTATCTGGCCAAGCACCCAAAGGTCGTCAGAGTGAACCATCCATCATTACCGACACATCCAGACCACGAACTATACAAGAAACTATACCCTAAAGGTGCCGGCAGCATCTTTACCTTCGACATCAAGGGTGGCGAAAAAGAGGCATGGGCCTTCATCGACCATCTGAGAATATTCTCACTCCTTGCCAATGTTGCTGATGTGAAATCATTAGTGATACATCCAGCCACGACGACCCACTCCCAGCTAAGTCCGGAGGAACTGGAGGAACAACATCTATATCCTTCAACGATCCGTCTCAGCATAGGAACAGAGAATATCGATGACCTGATAGATGCGCTCGACGAAGCATTTGAATACGTAAAATAAAATATATCAGAATTAATCGATTTATAAAACATAAAGCTATGGCAAAGATTTATAAAAAAGTTACCGACCTGATTGGTAACACTCCACTTGTGGAACTTAACAAATACTCAGCCTCAAAAGGTCTGAAAACACCAGTTATCGCTAAAATTGAATTCTTCAATCCTGGTGGCAGTGTAAAGGACCGAATCGGTCTCGCCATGATCGAAGATGCTGAAAAGAAAGGTCTTCTAAAACCAGGTGCTACCATCATCGAGCCAACAAGTGGTAATACTGGTGTCGGGTTGGCACTGGTATCAGCCGTGAAAGGATACAAACTAATTCTCACAATGCCGGAAACCATGAGTGTAGAGCGTAGAAACCTACTCAAGGCGTATGGTGCTAAAATTAAATTAACAAGCGGCAAGGACGGTATGCCTGGTGCTATCAAAGCCGCTAACGAACTTAAGGACTCTATTCCCGGAAGTGTGATTCTGGGACAGTTCGACAATCCTGCCAATCCTCAGAAACATTATGAGACCACTGGTCCTGAGATCTGGAAAGACACCGATGGAGACATCGACATCTTCGTAGCTGGTGTAGGTACTGGAGGAACCATCTCTGGTATCGGAAGATATCTCAAGGAGAAGAATCCGAATATCAAGGTCATCGCAGTAGAGCCGGCGACATCTCCTGTTCTCAACGGTGGTAAGAGTGGTCCTCATAAGATTCAGGGTATTGGTGCAGGATTTATTCCTAAGACATATAATGCTGACTATATAGACGAGGTCGTTGACATTGCCAACGATGATGCCATCCTCGCAGGTCGCCAACTGGCACAGCAAGAGGGACTTCTTGTAGGTATTTCTTCAGGAGCAGCAGCATTTGCCGCTACCGAGATTGCCAAACGACCAGAGAACGAAGGCAAGAAAATAGTAGCACTATTACCAGATACAGGAGAGAGGTATTTATCAACGGTACTCTATGCTTTTGAAGAGTATCCTCTTTAATAAGTCAAAGGGTATCAAAAATAAGACGCTGTATTCTCACGAACACAGCGTCTTTTTTCTTGATGATTGCTCTCACGAGTAACATCAAGACAACTAGATTTCTCACTCTCTAATCGCGAAGAGTGAGTTAACTCAAAGTGTATCTATTTTCTTTATGTTTTTGCATAAACATAAGACAAAGGTAAGAAGTTTATACAAACCAGCAAAATCCTTTAAAACTTTTTTACAATTCTATACTATCAATAGTCTGCTCCATTCCTTCAGAATCTGAGGAGGATTTTTATAATCTTTAAACTTTGCCTCGGCAACTGTTAACAGAAATCGTGTGCGATTTTGTGCTCTTTCTAGAATGTACGAAAGGCATCGACGCCCTAAAAATACAGAAAATCATACCACAAAAAGTTGATTTTTCGAATGAAGTTAACTGCATCGGCTTATGCAGTTAACTTCGTAAGATTATGCGAATAGGTTTGTAGGTCTATGTAGTTAAATAAAAAAGCCTATATTCCCAGTATTTTTTGATAGTTAAATCAGGCATCAAAAACACAACTTGTTGATTATCAAAGAATTGCATCATATACTATAATTTCAGTATTCTGCATCAACCCGTCATCAATTCTGAATTCGCGAATTATGAGCACCTTTTAGCAATAGAAAATTAAGGAAATTAAACTTCGTTAAACTCACACGAATTCAACTTGCAAGTGCAATTATTTCATTGTATCATTCCCTTTGCCTCCGTCGCATCTCAGAAGGTGCTATCCCCAACACCATTTTGAACGAACGGTTGAAATTGGCAGGTGTACTGAAACCTGTATCATAGGCAATCTCCTTGAGACTCATGGTGTTGTCGGCCATCAACTCCAACGATCGTATGATGCGCTGGTAACGCAAGAAGTCGCTAAAGGTGGTATCATCGTCACTGAAGAGACGGCTCAGCGAACGAGGCGACGTTGACTGTTGCTTTATCATGTGGAAAATAAAGAATGCCACTACAGTGGACTACCGCATCCACAGCGGTATGGTAGGTGGACGATGGGTCAAGGACCAAAAGGCCAACATCGTGAAGCTCACCGATGGAGTGTATAAAGTATCTTGGA
>CACYKX010000110.1:10041-17694 GCA_902775075.1 uncultured Prevotellaceae bacterium
CTAACGACTTTCTTTAGGGTTAATTGGTTAACATCTTTATGCTAGAATACAACTAACAGTAATTTCAACAAAAAAGGTTGCTCAATGAGCAACCTTTTTGCTATTATAAATCTTTGCTTAGTAGTTATTGGGAAGGAGTACTTGATTTGGCAGATCCTCGACAGCGTGGCTTTTTTGAACACTATTTACGTTGATAATACTCTTTCAATATTCTTTTCGTATTGTTCACGAGTTAGTTTATAACGTTTCAAAGCGTCTGCGAGAGCTACCCCACGGGCAACAGCGCCATAGACGCCCATAACTTTTAGGTCAAAAATAGATATTTCCTTACCGATGAGCTCAGCGTGCATTTCTGTTGTATAATGGTCATAAAGTTCTGTTGGTTTCTCACCTTGTGCTTCCACATACACATAGTTCGAATAGTAACGCCCATTATCAATAAAGGCCACGATTCTACGAATCATCAATTCATCCCATCCTATTAGGAACTTTCGCCTATTCAAATGCCTATAAGTGGTAATGTTTAACGCACTTCCTGCTCTGAACCACCAAATGGGATCTTTTACCCCAATAATGCTTTTCTTAAATTTCATGGGAGGTTCCAATAACCTGGACAAGTGACGGTGAATGTCTCTTGCCTTCTTAAATTCAACCAGACCTCTGTAGCCAGGATTTGTATTGACGGTTCATAATATCAGTTGACGTTATTCTTCACAAATACCCACATTCCGTCATTATCCTTGCCTTCATGCTTTAGAATGCCTTTCTTTTGCAATGTAGAAAGGTCACGTTCGATGGTACGTTGGCTCACCGACAAAGTCTCCGACATTTGTTTGCCCGTGATTGTCGGAGACCCTTTGATGAGATTGAGGATTTTCTGCTGACGCTCAGTGAGTTTCGTCTCCGACACGTCTCCGTCATGGTCTCCGACATTCGAGGTGTCGGAAGAGGCGAAGATGATGGTTTGAAATTGAGTCGGAGTAGATTTGAAAACAGGCTTCAGTTCATCCTTATATCCATCCAACGCCTTTGTTTCGTTGCAGATGCGTGTGAGTCCGCTGCCTCGCTTTTCCATATAATCAAGTTGAGCCATCACATTCGCAAGGATAGGATTGCGTCTTTCAGAAGAAACATCTTTGATATCTAAATCCTGTATCAGCATGCCATTGTACATTCCACCAGGAGAGGTGGCGGTTAGACGGTCATCGTATATGTCAAGATGTACCTCGCCACCCATAACGGTATAGTCACGATGGATGAAATGGTTTACCATTGCTTCAAGAACGGCACGTTCTGCATACTCTGGTTTGTTTTTTCTTCCATCAGGCAGTTTCTCCCAGCCTTTCTTTGTGTTGGATTTCACAAAGTTCATGGCTTCGCGAAGAAGCATGAGGACATTGCCCGTAAATTCAGCATCGTTGATGGCATCACCCTTTTCCTTTCCATCCCATCGTGTGCAGTATAGACGAGATTGCCACAATGGGCAGTCATCAGCAAACAAAGCACCTGCATTCGTAAGGTTCCCTGCACCAGTTACCAATCCAAAGGACAACAGATATTTCTTGTCCCATTCTTGTTTGGTGCGGTCTTTGAAAGTATTCGTCAATATCGTAAAGGAATAGTCCTCTGCTTTATAATCTGTGTGTAGAGAATCGAAGGTTTTGTTCGAGCCTTTCAGCACCAAGCGTACCATTTGCTCTGCCGTGGCAGGAAGACTCTCATCACCAACACGAACAAAGGCTATGCGCTGACCATCGCCAACGTAGTAATATGGTGTGTAATGCCCGGCATTGACTTTGAGCTGCAAGATCCGCAAGCCATCCATATCATGAGGAATCATTTCCACCTCTGGCAGGGGATCCATGTAATCACGAATCTTACTACTGATAGCTTCGCAAACATGCTGTACATCATCGAGTCCTTTGACGATGCCATCATTATCAATCCCAAAGAAAAGTGAACCACCCAAACCGTTGGCAAAAGCACTTACGCTCTTCAACCAACTTTTAGGCTTCTTTTCTTCAAGCATCACCTTGAAATCGTATGCAGTACATTCAGCTATCAAAGTATTTAATTCCATTCTAAATGACTTGCCAATAATATGGTTCCTATACAATACCTTTCAAAGGTACACATTTTTATTGAGAAGAAAGCATAAAATCATTGTTTAGAGCATAATTTAAGCAAATTTTATCTAAAAACACATTTATTGGAGAGTAAAAGTTGTGATAATGGAAGATGTTGGAGTATCTTTTGCAAAACATAATAGGAATAATGCAATTATAAATCAAGATTTCTTTCCTTTCCTCCCTTAGACTTTCCAAATGCACATACCTCCTTCATTTACCACAACAAACTCCATTGCGCATTCATCAAAGTCGTCTTTTATACAAACCGCCTTTGTCTTAGATAATTTTCTAAATAATTCAAGTTTGTCCATAAGTTTTATATTTATTCACATCAATACATAACAAAAGTAATGCATAAGATTAACATGAGACCTAGAGAAAAATTGAATTTCTTGACGCCATCAGAATGCTTTTACGAAAAAATATCGTAAATTTGCACTTGCTAGTTGAATTCAGGATTTAACGTGCAGAATGTGAATGTTTTAGAATGTTAACGCGATTTGGTGGAAAAGATATACTGGAGTAACTTTGTACCGCAATTCAGATTAATATCAATCGCTATATATGAGAAAAATTACAGTATGTGACCAAGTCGCACTCATTGCTCTTGCAGGTGAATCCATGGTATGCTACATCGGTTTGCACAATGTTGTCCAACTTGATGTTATTGCCTCATTATTAGGATTAGTCTTCAACTCATCTTTTCTGTCCTTTCTCTATTACCATAGTTTTAGACGAGTCCTTGCTGGCAAGTCCTACAAGCCAGAAGGCACAAAGAAGCTCATGTTCAAACGCTCTGAGCTGTACGAGTGGCTGGAGAGTAAGGGCATCAGCAAAGAACCGACTCCCGATGTAGAGGCCATTCTCGCCTCTCTGCAGAAAGGTGTTCGTCACAAACCAGGTTCAATCAAATAAAAAAAATTGGTATGGAAGACGAAATCAAATATATGCGCATAGGCACCTCTTTATACAAGGTCGTCCGAAAGCCTGGGCTCAGCGGTTCTATGACCAAGACCATCATCCAATGGTCATACGGAGCTATCCGACAGGATGAATCCAAGGAGTATATCATCAATATCCCCAAGTATGACGGTTTCTGCATTGTGCCAGATAACATCACATCAAAATGGACAAAGCGCAGGTCAAGCGAATACTCAAAGACCTGTGGAAGGTGTCTCATGCTGACAATGCGCTATCTTACTCCACATATATCATAGACAGAGACAACACTACAGGCTATGCTGAAGTGCGTCGCATCGGGCGGTTCTATACCGTCAGTCGTGACAACATTTCTCATCTCTTATAATATATTGTTGAATAAAAGAACAAAAGCCATTGGTTACAAGATATTTAATATCTCAACAAACATTCAACAACCTTTCAATAAAGAAAGAAATATGGTGAGGTGAGTACCCTGTATCATCTGGCATTTTGATGAACACTACCACTTCAATCATGTGGCTTGTTGAAGGGCTGTATTGCTGAATACATGGCACCTATGCACAAGGGCTCACCGTTTCATCAAATTCAACGGAGATTTTGAATCTTCTTTTCTTGACCGAATACAATTTTCAAATATTTATAACACCACTAAAGTTTCAGAACTATGGATCCAGATTCTTCATTTAACAACTCAGGCGTTTCAAGTACTCCAAGCAGACCAACGTACAATAATGGCGCTGGTTATCAGAACAACAATCAGGTTTCACAACGTCCCAATGAAGCACAAAGGGATATGACACCCCATGTCAATCAAGAAGGAACCAAACCAACGACAACATCTGTTGCAACTACCCAAACAGACTGGGTACGTTTCAACACCATCTGTAACAAAGAACTCGTTGACAAGGTTCGTGCTATTGCCGACCGCAACCACAGTAGCATCCGTGATGTCGTTGAACTGATGTTCCGTAGGTGCATCAACGCATACGAACAGAAGAACGGTATCATCACTATTGAACAAAAGAAACCGCTGGAAGAATTGTTCTAAAGGCATAACGAGTAATTTGGCGCCATTGTTTCACTTGTGCTACATCCCACAATGAAACAATGGCGTTTCTATGCCTAAAGGAGGCTTGTTATGATATACCTCATTCCTCATGGGCACGTCATTGTGTCTTTTCTTAACAGAATCATCATTGTAAGCAGAGGGGCTTGCCCTTCTGCCACAATTAGCACATTATGTATTTTAAAGCTTTCATTATCTTGTCCTTTTCTCCACTGCCAGTCGTTGACAGACGAAGCAAAGGCAAGCCATACACATCAAGAATGTGGTTCTTCATTTCGTCACGTCGATGTTGGTCTGTTTCTTCATGATGGAAGTTATACCCATCGGTCTCAATCGCTAAAACAGGCTTTTTGGTGACGTGGTTTACTATGAGAAAGTCAAGATGAGTTGAATAATGAGAAATGTATTTGTGTTCATCATCATTGAGTAACGACCAGTCTCTTATAACCATCCTTAGTGGAGTGTGACAGAACACACCCAAGTGAGCGTATTCTGGGTGCTCATGAATGATGTTCTCAATCAATGAGAATGTCAGATTCTCCGAATCATATTCAGAAATATTACGATGACCTGCAAGAAAAGCCATACGCTCAGCTGTATATTGACTATAAAGATAATCGAAAATAGAGCTGATCTTACTCTCCGTTACGGAGAAATTGTTGTAGGCGATATAGTCTACCAAATCTGTGATGTTTCCTGCTCGCTCCTGTTCGTTACCAGAAACGACCAGGCAGAAGTGTTTCTTCGCTCTTGATATGGCGACATTCAACAAATTGGGATCATCTGCGAAATCAGTTATTTCGTCATCCACGACACTCATGATGATGGTGTTCTTTTCTCGCCCCTGATACTTATGAATGGTGGCGGCCTCTATTGTGGGAATCTGATGGTTAAATTCATTCACCTGTTGGTTATAAGGCGTGATGATGCCAATATCCGTTTCATCTTGCAGGTTTGGCATGATTTCCTCCTTTACCACATCTATCTCGCGCTGGTTATAGTGACCACGCGTATGATGTCCTGGAGCTGTTTTGATGGCTGTCAGTACGTTGGGCTCATTATTGTCTTCTGTCATAATCAACAGATTCCCACCATAGAAGCGCTGATTGCAAAAGTTGATGATTTTTGGATGACAGCGGTAGTGCTCTCTGAGCAAGGTTTGCTTGATGTTTGGCATAACTGCACAGACAGACTGAAGAAAGCTGTACTCAGCACAGTTGTACCCTTCCATCACCTTGTATTCTTTGAATATGCTGTCCATTTTCAACTTGACCTCATCCGTAACCACATTCGGGAGCTGGAGGGTGTCACCCACAATTACAGCATTCTTAGCACAAGTAAGAGCCAAAGCACCAGTTTCAATAGAGACCTGCGAAGCTTCATCCATAATAAGGTAGTCATAAACCATATCAGGGACAGCTGTTCTTGCAGAAAACGTTGTACTCAAAACAACAGGATATTGATTCACTAATTCTTCTGCGTAAAGGCGCAACTCTTTCACGTCATTAAACATCCGGCGTTGCTCCTTGCAGTATCTGCCATTGAGAGCATTTTTTAGAACGGCCATTGAATGGTCTGTTAGTGCAGACGTCAATGCCTTTGAGTCATATGAGGCGAGCAAACTTGTATGGTGGTATATAATGTCGTTTAATTCCTTAATTCTAACAATATAGTACAATGCCTGTAGCTCCAATATGACCGACTGGATATTGGTCTTGTCTAACGGTGACTTTATGCCAAGAAGATATCTTCTGGTAAAATTCATCCAAGCCCACTTGATGCGTTCCAATAATTTACTGAACGTACCGTATGTAATGACATCGCCTTCGGCATAAGACTGATAGCGAAGCCAAAGATTCATAATACGTTGGGATTTAGCAGTTCTTTTAGGCGAATACGCCTCTTTATCAATCTGATTGTCCTGCTTAAAATGCTCCCACTCCAGCTCTATAGCCTTCAGTTCTTGCTTCGCAGAAGCCAAACCTTCCTGCAACTCAAACACTTTCCGCAGTTGTTTCAAAGTGTCACCCGCTCTTCGTTTCTCTTGGAACGAATCTGTCATCGACAAGCTCCAAGTCTGTAATTCATCTGGAACAACAGGCTGATTATTAACAAAGGCCTCCTTATTTTCCCTTTTTCCTAATGGAGCCACAATGAAGTCCAGTCCATACTTCTGCAATTTCTCCAACACATTGGCTGTTGCTGAGTTATTGTTCGAGACCACCATCACCGTTTTTCCCTGTACCAAGATGTTGGCAATGATATTCAGTATGGTCTGCGTCTTTCCCGTTCCCGGAGGCCCTTGAATCACGCTGATTTGGTTCTCAAAAACACACCTTACGGCTTTCTCTTGACTGGAGTTACAACCAAAAGGAAAAATCAGATCAGATACCCGATGCCTTTTGACATGGTATTCATTGGGGTTAAGATATGGGGCTGCGACCAACTCCTTATCAATGAAGTCTATCTTTTCATAAAGTGCAGGAAGGATGCCACCATGCTCTTCATCCTTTCCCAGTTCATTAACCTGTGCAATACGCTTTAGGAATTCAAAAGCATTATTTGCTATGTCGTCTGCCAGACACGATTCTACCACTTGAATGCTACCATGAAGGTAGTCTTGCACATATCCATTGCTGAATGTAATACGCCAATGCGTTTGTTCACCATGTTGGAAGGAACGAATGTCTTCAACGTTATGCTGTTCTCTTCCACCGATGTAAACCTTACAATGCAGATGATCATGCCAGACGGCATCCTTCAACCAAACCACATCACTATACCTATAATGATATGTACGAGGTGAAGATTTGAACTTCACGTCATACACACCATTACCGCCCATCTGGAAGCGCTCTATCTGCAATGCCTTGGGCTGCCCTTTTATAATGATGAATGAGTTAGGCATTTTATTATCCATTATTTTCCCTTCTTTTTAACTCCATTTTCTATCATATTGATAGATTTAAGATAAGCCTGTTCAACAGGTGTCACCACCATCCGAATCGTCATTAAGATTTTTCAACCGCTTCACGGGTTTCGACGCACTTGTCGTTTGCCCTCTTGACGAACTTGTAAGAATTTCTTTCGAGTTCCCTCTTCGCTCAATTCCTTAAGCGAGTATTCACACTCACCCTGCCTTCCTCATCCTTGTACAGTATCAATTTATTCTCTTTGTCCATATTTCGTATAACGCTTTTAATCCGTTTTTATTTCGTGCCTCCGTAATACTATCAGCCATCATACATCAAACATCAGCCCTCTTACCTCAGCCATCTTCAGCGGATCAAAGAACCGTCCCGTGATTCTGCTAGTCACATAATTCTTATAACGTTTTTATTCTCGTTTATATTATTACAACGTATGCTTCTTGCTAAAAGGTGAAAGGTCTATAAATAGCTGTTTCAGTTTTTCAGCATCCTTAATCTCACTGAACACGTATTCAAGTAGTTCTTCCTGACGCGGTTGTCCTAGAGTGAGACGGTAATAATTTAAGATTTTGATGAGGTGAGCGTA
>CACYKX010000111.1 GCA_902775075.1 uncultured Prevotellaceae bacterium
GGCCCCACCAGCGAGCCATCGTGATAACCTCGGGCAGATTTATTTTTTCACCATATTCAATAACGAAGTGCAAAATTTCGTTCTGAATGGCCCTACACACATTTTTGTCGTTCGCGACTTAATGGCGGATTGGGGATGGGGCTTCACATGCCCCCAGCCCCTCCACAATCCGTTATTGCGTCGCGCAAAATCTAACTTTCAACTAGCAATACAAAAAAAGGAGACCGAAGTCTCCCCGAGATTAACCAACTTTGTATTGCTATATGTATTATCAATTAACCTCGCAGCAAAGGTCGCAAATTTTCGCCTTACTGCAAAGAAGGACTCCGAGAAAAGTTATCGCCTCGATAGTGGGGATATCCCCAAAGGCAGCGATTTTTCTACCATATCCAGTGCATTAATCCGCAAAATTCAGTGAATCAATCGAAGACCTCGTAAAAAACCGAATTTCGACTGCCCAAAGAATGTTTCCTTCCGGCAAATCGCTAATTTTGCACTTGCCACTTGACTCTACATCTTTCTTGATTTGCACGCTCATACCTTTGGCAATGCCTTTGCTACCGCCAATGTTCTGTTTTGCTGTAACTCGAAATGCGTATATCATATATTTATGTTTTTTGATTCGCAGCAAAGTTACACCTACAATCAGCAACATCAGTTCCAATTAGATTATGATCTGATTTGGTGAATTGAGAATCGTGTAATCAGCGTTCATAATCGCCCCATTGGAGTATATGACACCGTGTTGTTCCAAGATGGCGTGTTGGGCGTGGATATGACCGAATAGATGGGCTTTAAGATGAAGGTCGGATAGCTTCGTGAGTATCTCTTCTGATCCGTAGTTGATACCATCATCATAATCAAGTATGCCATAAGCTGGAGAATGAGTAATCAATATATCGGTATCGCCGGGAATTTTCTCGTAGTTCCGGCTCTGACGCTCGGTTATGCAATCTTCCATAAACATCGGGACACCATAAAACTTTACTCCATCAATCTCAATTCCTGAGTTGGAAAGTTGATGCACGTTGTCAGGTAGTCCGTCAATGTTGGCTCCATAGAGGCAATCGTCATGGTTGCCACAGATAAAAATTTTATGTTTGTATGGCAAGTCACAAAACCAGTTGAGGAAATCAAGGGCCTCTTGTTCTGTGCCAACCATACAGAAGTCACCTGAATGTACTACCACATCGGCCTCAGGTAAATCCCGGAGCCGATTGTGGCAGTTGTGAGTGTCGGAAATGTGGAGTATTTTCATTAAATAAGGCCTGATTCGATTGCGTTGAGTGCTTCCTTATCGGAATATTCAAAGGCATTTATGAAGTTAATATCCGGATAACGTTCTGTAAGCTCTTCGTTATTGCGAACTTTAACAGATATGTCCGAAAGAGATTTCTTTAACCCAATGCGCATTGGCAACGCGCATTATAGTTTCAGCCATATTGCAACCGGCACCACCGACTGCAAGAATCATTGTCTTACTCATAGTCTTTATGTAGTTGTTTACTCCGGGCAAAGTTAGCGTTCAGATGTCTCAATTTTCGATACGGCATCCGCAAACTACAATCCATAGAACGTCTTTACTCTATCGTCTAACCAATCCGGATTCTCTTGTGTCAGTTTCTGATAAGTTAGAGGACTTTGCTCAATGACAATCGTCTTTCTGTTTGATTTCTTAGCCCAGTTTTTAATGGCTTTAAGAATAGCATCGTCGTGAGCTCCAATTACATCGGAGTAAAGAGTATGGTAGTTTGAATATTCATTGTTGTGCTCACTGAGAATATGAGTTGGATCATAGAGTATCGGAGCATAGATCAGTGTCTTTGCATGATTGTAAGCGTTTATATATTCAGATTGGTCTTGGGTGTCCTGTGGTCCTTTTACCAACCCGATTAGATGACTGATAGATTGCTTTATCCCTTCAAGGTATTGAGGCTGCTCAGATTTAAGTATAAGATTTGTCGTTTCTTCTACAATGGTAATCCTTCTGTTGTTAAGGGCACTCCTGATACCCGATTGCATATACAAGTTCTTGTAGCTCGAACCATATTCTTTCTTAGTCGTAGCATCTTCAAACATTTCGGTGAGTTTCGACTCCAAGAAAAGTATCGTATTTCCGTCACTACTTACAAGAGCGACATCAACGCATGAAGGACGACCAATAACCTTGTTTCTTACCTCAAAGAAAGCTTTGGTAAACTTTTTTGTTTCACCTCCGACTTTAAGTGTGATTGAGATTCCCTCTTTGGGTATATAAAGTTTGTAGAACACCAGTAATGGGAGAAGAGCCGAGGAAACTACTGAATTGATTTTAGTTATCTCTTGTCCTACACCTTCAGTCACAGCTTGAAAAGCAGCATTAAATGCTTCCTTATTTTCTGAAGAGACTCCAAAACGATCTCGGAACAAGGCAGTGAATGAGTCGTTATCAAAAAGTAATTCTGCGCCACTTTTTGATAAGACTTTGGGGAATTTCAATGAATTCCTAAATTGCTCAGCAATTTTTTTAATTTTGTTTTTCTGAGTATTTGTCATACTTGATATCTTTTGTATAGAGAAATGTATACACGGAAGTTTACTATTTCGGTTCTGCCCATTACCTCTCAGTCATTTTTGAGACGGACAAGTGGATGGACAATCACAAAGTTCCACCGGATTTTCAAACATACTTACTCCAATTTTTCACACAATTTGAATTTATTCCTTGATTATATTCAGTGGCAAAAGGTCAATTCTCGGAATCAAACGTTCAGCAGAAGCAGGATATTCGCCCCAATTGCTTTTAACTGTAACTAAAGGTTTGGCTCTAACGCCATCCGACTCTATATTAAGTCTACATTTGTTCTGTGCTACGCTCTCAATTATTACGGGCACCAAAATGTTCAGGTTCTCCTCATTAAGAAAACAGCTGCCGGACATCCAGACCATATCCCCGACATTGAAAGTATTTTCGTTTTCAAGCCTTGCACCTCCCGGATTATTGGCATCATAGAAATATGACGATATAAATTCGCGGTTGGCGTTGAATACCATTTGAAATTCCGGGGATTCATCGTAATCCTCTGTTTCAAATATTTCGTCTGGAATGCCATCTATTTCGGATTCAACAAATGTAGAATTCCCATGTCCGTGTTCCGGTCCGATAATCTGATAGACAATCACTTCATTATCAGTTTCCTTATGAGTTTTAAGGGCTGCTTCTGCTTCTTCAAGAGAATAATAGTTACCAATCGTATCAAGAGAAACATTATAGAAATGTTGTTTTTCGTCGCGACGTGTCGCAATCAGCGATTCTTCTCCTTTTGAAAGCAATCTTAATTTATAAAGACTTACTTCAGGATATTCCAATTTATTCATCTTCGGGAAAAGATTTTTGGCAAATTTAGTGATTTTCAGTGGGTTTACAAAACAGTTTGTTGTAATTCTCCATGCCGAGGATTGATTTTAGCTCGTCTTCGGTAATGAAGTTACCGGTGTCTCCGGCACAGGTGTTCCACCTTGAAGTGATTGAAACGATTTTGTTTTCAGGGCTGACCTCTACGGCGATGAGAGAATAACCAAAGCGGTCACGAGGAAAACCTGAGCCCGGAATGCAAGGCGTGTCCCACCACTCGCCGTTTCCACAGAAATAGAAACGGTTGCCATTGGAGGTATAAGCATTGAATGACTCTTCTGAGATAACGATACACCAAGATGTCATATCAATATATTGTCGAGCGTCAGCGTAACTTCCGATACGATCAACCGTATAGTTAAATTTTATCTCCGGTTCTTCAATCGGTGCCATTGGTGACATTCCCAAGATTTCGCACACAGTCTCAGGGTCGCACTCATTGAACGTGTTGTCGAAAAAGTCGTAACCGGGTGTCTGGTCAATAACCTTTAGAATAAGCCGTACACGACTCACATCATCGGGGTTGTTGATGTCGATAAGCCTCGCAATGTTCCATTTCAATATGCCGATAGCAAATTTTGACAGTCGGCTATTAAGTTCAGGAAACAATGCGAGATAGTTGTCAACCTCGCTCTCTGATCCAAGCTCGGCAAACCACCATGCAATTTCTTTTCTGTATTGTTCTTCCATAATTACGATACAAAGATAGCAATGTAGTGTCTCGAAAAATGGGACACCACATTGCTATCTTTGCATCGAAATATTAAAAACATCAGAATGTGAAGACAAATGAAGATTCGCGAATGGGATTGAAGCGCATGTCGGCTGAAAGCCGGTGCGCGGTGGCGAAGCCATCAATACCCATCGCAATAGAAGGACATGACGTAAAGATATTTACTGACAATATTGAGGAAAACGCCTTGGATCAAATCAAGGAACTGCTTTCGATTGACGTATTTTCCGACAAGAAGATACGAATCATGCCTGACGTTCACGCCGGGGCTGGTTGCGTCATAGGGTTTACAGGAGACCTCGGCAACAAGGTCATTCCCAATATTGTTGGCGTTGACATCGGCTGCGGTATGCGGGTCCTCAATCTCGGCAAACTTTCAGAAATTGATTTTCACGCATTCCACGAGCATATCCGTGGCAATGTGCCCTCGGGTATGATTGTGCGTGAAGACCGTTTCGGATTCCGGCCCCTTGTCGGTGAGGAAATGGAGATCTACCGGGAGGCAAAGCAACTTGTGACCGAACTTCACTGCTACCGTGAACTTAAAGACTCAGGGCGTATCAACAAGGCGATCGGTTCGCTCGGCGGCGGCAACCACTTCATCGAACTTGACAAGGATGATGAAAGCAATGTTTACCTTGTGATCCACACCGGTTCGCGCAATCTCGGCAAACAGGTTGCTGACATCTATCAGGCAAAAGCGGTGAAGCACCTTACCGATGGTGCCGACGAGTTTGAGGAAACAATCAAACGCACCATTGAGGAATACAAGGCAGCAGGGCGTCGCTCGGAACTGCAGGGCATCATAAAGCAGATGCGTAAGGAGCATAAGGACGCGGAGCCGAATCTTCCCGCCGCACTTTGCTATCTCGAAGGTGAAGGGCGCGAGCATTATCTCCACGACATGCGCCTCTGTCAGCGGTGGGCTGTGCTCAACCGCAAACTCATATCGCTCTTGCTCATGCGTTTCTTCCCCGGTGTGGCGGTGAAAGATGAATTTGAATCCGTCCACAATTACATCAGCGATGAGAACATCATCCGCAAAGGCTCTATATCCGCGGGCGTGGGTGAACGTTGCATTATTCCCCTGAATATGCGTGACGGCTCCCTGCTCTGCACCGGCAAGGGCAATCCCGACTGGAACTGCTCTGCGCCTCATGGGGCAGGACGAGTTTTGAGCCGTACTCAGGCCTACGAGAAAATCACAATGGAAGACTTCGAGGCATCCATGAAGGGCATCTACTCGGAATCAGTCAACGACTTCACCCGTGACGAGTCTCCGATGGTCTATAAACCGGCAGAAGAAATCATTGTCAACATTGGGGACACCGTCAGCATAGACACCATCATCCGTCCAATCTTTAATTTCAAGGCATCAAAATGAAAATCACTGATAGTCCCACAAAAATAAACCGACGTATAGACAACGTTGAGCCTTTTTATATTGGCAATTTCCATAATTGCATTAGCTCAATTGCAAAGGAACTAATGCCGGATGTTTCGTCCACACTAAAAGAGTTAGGATGGGACAAGGAGTTTATTATCTATTATTTTTCAGACAAACAATTTGTTCGTCTGTATTTGCGGGTAGCTTATGTGTCAACTTACTTTTTTGATGGTACCTGGGAAGAAATCAAGACTCGATTACCCAAAATCATTCCGTTATTGAAACCCGTCGTGGAACTTCGGAAAGAAAAGAACGGAGAACTATTATGGATAAAGAAAAACGTTAAAGATTTGCATTGGGTAAAGATAGATGCTCCTTGTATATTCTGCGAAACATATAGAACAAACAACAATTTACCATGAGTATGAAATCAATACAATCGCCGGATGGAGTTGCTCTCCTGATGGAAAATCTCTGGCTTCGCCATAAAGCCGGAATGAAGCAACGCCCTTGTAATGTATTCGTGGTAGAGCTGCCTCCGCCAACAGAGGAAGAGTTGGCGGCAGCCCGCAGAAATACACAGGTGAATGTCCGTCAGGATGATGACCCCGAGGAACTATATGGCGCATGGATTTAACAGACTGTGACAAATGAAGAAATTTTGACTTCGATTCATGATTATACCCAATCCAGTATCACAAAATGTGACAGGATTGGATTAAATTTGCGGTGTAAAACTCAAACAGATATGAACCAACTGCAAAAATACACTTGGCTGATTGATACAATCTGCCGTGCCGGGAAGATTTCGCATAAGGATCTTTCCGACCGCTGGTCGCGAAACAAAAATTTCAGTGACGGACACGAACTTCACCGTGCCACATTCAACCGGTGGCGCGATGCAATCAATGAGCAGTTCGGAATTAAGATTGACTGCCAGAAGGTTGGCGGTTATCTTTATTATATCTCCAATCCGGAGGATATTGACGAAGATAAGCTCAAAAAGTGGATGCTCGACTCGTTCGCTGTCGGTAATATCATCGGAGAAAATCTCTCGTTGAAGGGTCGGATATTGGTTGACGAGATTCCTTCCGGGCGTGACCATCTGACCACCATCATGGAAGCTATGAAAGAGAATAGGGTCGTGAATATCACATACCGATCTTTCAAAAAGTCGCATAGTTACACCTTTCCGATAGAGCCATACTGTGTAAAACTGTTTGAGAATCGCTGGTATGTGTTGGCGCATAATGTTCACTATGATGACATAAGAATATATGGACTCGATCGAGTGGAAAGTGCAGAGATGACTGACCAGACTTATAAACTCCCCAAGGACTTTGATGCTGCTGAATATTTTTCAACAGCATACGGCATTGTATTGGATTATGATGTGAAGCCCGAAAGAATAGTGATTCGTGCCAACGAAGACCATAAATATTACCTGAAATCACTTCCACTTCATCATAGCCAGCGACTGATTGAGGACTATGGCGAGTATGCCGATTTTGAGTTGTATCTCTCGCCGACGTATGACTTCATAATGAAGTTACTCCATGTCGGCTCGATGATAGAAGTCGTAAGTCCGGTTTCTCTTCGCAAGACTATGAAAGACTGGATTTCAGATATGTACGAACTTTATAAGAACGATTGAGAATGATTGGAACTATTATAGGAGATATTGCCGGCTCAAACTACGAGTTTGACAATACGTCGGACTACAACTTCAAAATGTTTGGAGAAGATAGCAATTTCACAGATGACACAATCTGCACGATTGCCATAGCCGATGCCATTCTGAACAGCGTTGATTATCAGACATCCATGCGTCGGTGGTGTCGTAAATATCCTCATCCAAAAGGTGAATATGGCAGCTATTTCTTAAACTGGGTGTTGCGCCCCGATCCTTATCCGTACAATAGCTTTGGCAATGGCTCAGCGATGCGAGTCTCGCCTGTTGCATGGCTATTTGACTCGGAAGAACAAGTGAGAATTGAAGCTGAAAAGACGGCCGAGATTACACACAATCATCCCGAGGGTATAAAAGGAGCCATCGCAATTGCCGTTGCCATTTTTCGCATGAGAACGGCTAAAGAAAAATCCTCAGAATTTTTGAGCATGTTGCTAAAGAGTTTTACGGAGATGATATTTTCAGCAATTTACCCCCAAAAGGAGTCTTCGATGTGACCTGTCAGGGGTGTGTACCTCTTGCTTTATATCTTGCCTCCCTTGCGAGTGACTTTGAAGATGCGATTAGACTTGCCGTGTCTTATGGAGGAGATTCGGATACCGTTGGAGCTATTGTTGGTTCTCTGGCAGAGGCACAATACCCGGTAGCCGAGGATATGCAGCAAGTCGCCATAAGCTATCTTCCAACGGAAATGCAAGAAGTCTATAACCAATTTGAAATGAAAAGACGATGCAAGACTTTGTAGCAATAGACTTTGAAACAGCCAATGGCCGACGCTCCAGCGTGTGTAGCGTCGGTATTGTGATAGTGCGAGGCGGTAAGATTGTTGACAAATTCTATAGTCTGATTCAGCCTGCTCCCAATTATTATACATACTGGACTACTGAGGTTCACGGACTCACCCGCCGAGACACCGACGGGCAACCGACATTCCCGGAAGTGTGGGCGCAGGTGGCAGATAGAATCAAAGGGCTGCCGCTGGTAGCACACAACCGTCCCTTTGATGAGAGTTGCTTGAAGGCGGTATTCGAGGAATATGGCATAGAATATCCCGGTTACGAATTTCATTGCACTCTTGCCGCATCCCGTCGCTGTCTTGATTTACCCAGCCATCAGCTCCATTTATCGGCAGCCGCATGTGGTTATGACATGGAGAACCACCATCACGCCCTCTGCGATGCCGAGGCTTGCGCTGCTATCGCATTAAAAATACTTTAACCCCAATAAGAATATGAACGAAACAGTTATTGCTGTCGGGAACGGAGGATATAATCTTGCCACCGACTTAATCGCAGCCGAATTATTTACGGATGCTCAACTCATAGTTTGTGATACCAACCAGAAGGACTTAGAAAAGAACTCGGTCAATGCGTCTGAGACCTTCCTTCTTGAAAAGTTACACGGGAAAGTAAAATCCGGTGATACGACTTTTGTCAAGGAGATTGTCGCAAAAGCTTCGGAATCAGTGATAGTCTGCGCCACGCTCGGCGGAATGACCGGCAGCAAATATGCTCCGCTGATTGCTTTAGAGGCAATATTGAAGGGCAAATTTGTCTGCTCGTTCTTCTCGATGCCCTACGAATTTGAAGGAGAGCAAAAGACTAAACGTGCCAGGAATGCCCGGATGAAGTTGATAGTTTCATCATATTTTGCTGTTCAGCAAAACAATGACAGACTGAAAGAGGTGGCATCTCTCGGCCTAAACGACATAGATAAACCATTAGTCGGCACAATCAAATCAGCAATGAGTCATAAGTCGCTTGTAGAACTCGCCGATACAAAAAATAATGATTCTTTACAAGCATATATTCCCGAGGAATATCGCGTAAATGATATGCCATTGGTATGGATACGCAGTAACATCTATCACGGAATTTCGGATGATGAAAGAAAAAACATCTTCAATCTGTATTAAAAAGGATAAAATCAGATTCTGTCACCAAATCTGATACACGGCTGTTCTACCTTTGCAGAGTAACCATTAAAAATATCAGATATGGCAGTTTTCAAATTAACGACAAAGCGCCTCCTTCTTAGCGGAGGCAAGAGACTCGAAGCCGGCATGACCGCTGAGGTCCCATTCAACGGAAACACTCTTCCTTTCTCAAATTCAACAGTAAAGGCAGAGATTCAGCGTCAGTTCAAGATGAAATACAACGTGGATTTCCCCGTTTGTTTCATGAACGGCCACGATCTCAATGTAGAGAAACTCTAACTTTGCGAACTAATCTATGCAGTGATAGTCAGTCCTTGGCTATCACTGCATATTAAAAATCAGATTATGACTGTAAAGGAATTATTCACAACTGTAGGTTTTGACGCCATAGTAAAAGCCCTGCAAAACACCCATCGCAACGACAGTCTTTGCCTGAAAAAAGTTGACTCATAAACAGAGTCAAAGAAATGTATCAATTACACACAGAAAAGCAGAGGCTTTATTTCAACGAGGTCATCCGTCTTCATTATGAAGAAGGGATGGGTGAAGACAGAATTTCACGAATTCTTCCGATAGGACATACGACTGCATCGAGATGGATTGCTATCTTTGCAATGGAAAAAGGAAGAATCTCTAAAGGAACAGTCATGAGAAAGCGAAAAGTAAAGCCGTAAGCCCAGCCGCAGAGCGAACAAGACAAAGTGCTCAAGAAGAGGTTCAAGGAACTGGAAGCCAGGATGTTGCAGGCCGAGATCAAGGCCGAGGCCTATGATAAGATGATAAAAATAGCCGAGGCTCGATACAGGATCCCGATACGAAAAAAAACTGGCGCCAAACAGTGAGGGACCTGCGCGCAAAGGACTCCGGGCGATA
>CACYKX010000112.1 GCA_902775075.1 uncultured Prevotellaceae bacterium
TTGTCAAGAAATCTACATTTAGAAAAATATGCCAGCGAATAAGAATGCGATGACCAGATATAAAATACTGGATGACTTACTGAGCAACCGGTATCACAACTACTCCTTAGATGACCTGACGGAGGAAGTAAATTTTCGTCTTTCCGAAATGTACCCTGATACCAATGGTGTTGTCAGAAGAACAATAGAGAAGGATATCTTTTATTTGGAGTACGAAGGTCCATTTCTGATTGATATAGAACGGTACACTGTTGATGCATACAGCAAAGAAAAGCAAAAAACTTATGCAAAACAATGTCTCCGATATGCAAACCCTGCATTCTCTATATTTAAGAAACAAATGTCGGCAGACGAAGAGTACCTTCTTTCAGAAGCATTAACCTTGCTCGGCCAGTTCGATGGACTTCCTAACCTAGGTGACCTTGAAGCACTTAGATTGGGGCTGGGAGTAAAAAAAACAAAACACCAAATTATATCGTTATCAAAGAATCCACTGGAATCGTCCAACATTTTGGGTGAACTTTTCACGGCTATTTCTCAACGACAAACAATCAACCTACACTATCATACCTTCAAAAACAAGGATGTTCAGCTTACTGTCACCTTGTTTCCTTATATGCTAAAAGAGTACAACCGCAGATGGTTCCTTGTTGCCGCAGCAGAATCGGACGGCAAACTGTTGACATTCGGTTTGGACAGAATAGATGACGTGGAGAATCTACCATCTCATAAATATGTAGATTATGATGGTGATCTGAATGATTTGTATGAAGATATTATCGGTGTAACCTACAAAGAAGAGAGTCCAGTCTATAAGATTGTACTTTGGGTAAGTGATAATTCCAAGGATTACGTGGTAACAAAACCTCTACATGAGTCTCAACGAAGTGTTAGTGGAACGAAAGCACAAGAGCTATATAGTCAGTTCCCAACGCTAAGTGGCGGTCAGTTTTTTATCATAGAATGCAAAGAGAACTATGAACTCATCCGCGAGCTGACCTCATTTGGAAAAGACTTGGTAGTCCTATCTCCTAAACCAATTACAGACCTCGTTGAGAGGCGAGTTTCAGAAATGTTTGAGATTTATTCAAAGCTCCGAACATAGAATTCGCAATATAGTTGTACCTTTGCACCAGAAAATGATAAAAGTATGGATTATAAGAGTTATAAGGAATACGGAAATGTTATCGTCGCACAGCGTTCGGACTACCTTTGGGGAGTTCTCGACCATAAAGGTAACGAGATTGTCCCATTTGGCAAGTATGGTTGGATTGACGGGTTCGACCAAGGATTAGCGAGAGTGCGCACTCAGGGAAACTCTGGAAGGGTTGCCAACACTATTGCCATCATTGATTTAGAATCTGATAAGTCTAAAATGGTTGAAGGTCGTGGGAATCTTGAAGATTTCATCAGACAGGACAGAGCCAAACATCCTGAGACCTATGCCAAGTGGGGAATAATTAACGAACAGGGAGAAGAAGTTCTCCCCGTAGAATACGATGATGTTTGGAACTTCCTTGGTAAGAAACGCTTCTCAACCAAGGTTGTCCTGAATGGAGAGTCACATGAAGTATCCTTCCATGACCTTAATCCTTCTTTGCCTTTGAGAGGACAGCGAAGCTCCAGTCGAAGCTACGATGATGATTATGACTACAATGACAATTGGGGTAACGACGATGGTATAGATTATGAGGAAGAAACCTGGTATGCTCTTACTGATGGACAATATGGTGATTACCCAGGTCCAGGTGTTGACTACGATTGTCTTGGTTTTTAAGATGACAAACAATAAAATAGTGAAGGAAAACGTTTTTTATTAAAACAACGAACATAGAGTACGTGCATTGTCTGTAACTTTGCACCGACAAAAAAAAGCGGTCTTTGACATTCTTCCGATTCTGGAACTACATTTTGAACTTTGTCCTGCGTATTCGCAAGATGTCTCACTGCCCTCTGAGGCTCTGAGATAAACAATGTCATCATGTTAACGTGTACACTATACATACATAGTATGTTTTTATTGTAGATGTTATGATGTTATTATCTTAGATTCTATGTTATACTTACATAAAGAAAATCGTTTCAGATAGGAACTTGTCAAGACCGCTTTATTTATACCACTTGAATGACGTTAAGTAAATGGATAAGGAACAAATAAAACATATAGCACTCCAAATGGAGTCTCGTGAAGACCTTCTCAGCCTTCTCAACCGCATCAAACGTGATGAGATGGAAGAGTTGGGCTATGCCGACAAGTTCCATCCGTTTACGATAAGGCATATGAACTACTACTGTAATCCGAAGAATGCCTTCCATCGTTATCGCCAGTTCAAGATTAAGAAAAAGGCTGGTGGCTTTCGCCAGATTACCGCACCAAGGAACAGAAGCTTTATGTTTCTACTCGATTGTCTGAACGAGGTGTTGAAGGCTGTTTACACACCATCTCAATACGCAATGGGCTTTACTGAAGGGCGTTCAGTTGTCACTAATGCCTGTAAACACAAAGGGGCAAACTATGTTTTCAATATAGACCTCAAAGACTTTTTCCCAAGCATAGAGCAACCCCGTGTATGGAAGAGACTGCAGCTTCAGCCGTTCAACTTCCCTGTATCAGTGGCAAATGCTATTGCGGGCTTATGTTGCATGAGGGAAACCCGAATAACGTCGGATGGCATTAAGAAAGACTATTATATATTACCACAAGGGGCACCAACTTCACCAATCATCACCAACATGATTTGCGACAAGTTAGACCATCGACTTGGCGGTCTTGCACACCGCTTCGGTTTGAATTACACCCGTTATGCGGATGATATTACCTTCAGCTCTATGCACAACGTGTTTCAAGAGAACAGCGATTTCCGTAAAGAATTATTACGTATCATTGGCGACCAGGGCTTTGTTATGAACGAAAAGAAAACGCGGCTTCAGAAACGCGGCTCACGTCAAGAAGTGACAGGTATCATCATCAGCGATAAGCTGAATGTTTCGCAGAAGTATGTGCGTGATATACGCAATATCCTTTATATGTGGGAAAAGTACGGCTACACTGTAGCCTACGCTAAGTTCTTCCCAAGGTATAAGGAAGAAAAAGGGAATATCAAGAAAGGAAATCCTGATCTTATGAATGTGATTGACGGAAAACTGATGTACCTTAAGATGGTTAAAGGCAAGGACGATTCTGTGTACCAAAGACTGCATGCCAAATTCCAAAGCCTAGTTGCTCTGATGCGCGACCCGAAAAAGATCAATGATAATCACATTACCTATGTTGAGACTATGCCTCTTCTCGATTTTGAAAAGAAGATTGGGTCTTCTGTGGAAATCGTTAAAAAAACCAATGAAGAAAAGAATAATGACGGTGAAATGTCCCAATCTGGCAAGGGACGTTATGCATACTATTTACTTGCCGGAACTAAGCAATTGATTTCGATAAGTAAGTATCTGTCTGAAACTGAAATCAAGGCCAAGGGCAAACTGGCAATCTCACAATGCCGCGATGAGAAAGGCAAGGTGTTCATGCTCATTCATCGAATCAACATCGTGATGGTGCCACCACCAAAGCCTGTCGATATAGACGAACTGAATAACGATTTGGACTCACTGCTAAACTCATAATTATGGATGAGAAACTTAAATCCACACTGGATAAAATAATACGTCTTACTCAGCAAAATGCTGAATTCGACAAAAGTCTGCGGGATGCTATGTCTTTAAGCTATCCTGTAGACAATGGTGTAATCTCGGACGAACGAATCAATCAAATTTACGAATATTGCATAGAAAAAATTCTTCGCAAACAAGCCGAAGAATTTTATACGGACTTCCCAGTTAAATCAATAATTCCTACACTTGTTGATGACTTTGTACGAATGGAATCTTTTAGAAGAAAAGATGCATTTGGAGATTTCTGTGTATCCCTCTACCAACAAATTGAAAATATAACCAACAAATTATGCGAGTCAAAGCAACTCAACAATATCGCAGAAAAAATGTGGGGATGCCCAGCCTATGTTGTGTATAATAAAGATACTGAGCCGAGAATTGATAATAGGCTTGAAAGCACGTTTACAATAGCAGGTTTAGTTTTTCCTGGACAAAATAAAAAGACGGGGCTTCCATATTCAGTCGAAAAATCTCAATCTTCTCTTCAAGCACAATATGCAAGTGATAAAATTCGTGCTATAATTTATTTTCTTGGTTATAAGGCAACTATGAGAAATGTAGATTATGAGAATTACATTGAGATAACCTCTTTGATGTCAGATATATATCAATGCCGCAATATGAATCATAGAGGTAATACTCTTACTCAATGGGAAGCTGATACTATAAATCGGATCATCCCTATGAAATCTTATTATTACTTTAAATTTACAGGGGCCTTAGCTCAATTTGTCAATGGAATCAAATATGGAGTTCCATTTATACCTTCTATTGAGGCATATTGTAACTCCATTGAAAAAGTGAAAGAAAAAATACTTATGCCAAAAACGCTCGGTAAAATTGAACTTTCAGAAAAAGACTTGAAGAAGAAAAGGTTTAAATAAACTTGTGAAAAACTTAGCTCTTATTATTAAAAACATCTTATCAAAATTGTTAACGGAATATGCAATCCCACTGACTTTCAGCAGTTATTCCAAAGGTCAGTGGGTTGATTGTTCCCAAGATGTTCCCACTTGTCCATAGTTTGGGAGATGTATATATGCCACAAAAAGTCGTTAGTGTATTTCATGTACTCCCAAGTAATCGCACTAAATTACAGAAGGTCACCCCAAGGTCACTTTGAGTGTTCTATGTGGTTCATCCGACATTTCGAGTGATAAAATGACAAGAAAATGAAGAAAACCGCTGAACATTTTGTATATTTGAATATCCACAAACAAATGTACAAGTACAACAATTATTGACACACATATTTAAATAATATGTATAATTCATTTGTCGTGTCATTTAATAATTGACAATGGGTTATTAGAATACGCTAAAGGCGTTGTGAGATTTCACAACGCCTTTAGCATGTTTAGCAGAAGCTGTATTTGCGTTCTGTTTATTTTACTATCATTGTTCCGGTCTTGCCCTGCAAGGCTTCCTTTGCCTTTTCGAGCGACGTGATAAGTGCACGTCCGCCGTTTGTGTTTTCTACAAAACTGATACATGATTCAACCTTTGGCAACATTGAGCCTGGTGCGAAATGGCCTTCAGATATGTACTGACGCGCCTCAGCAAGCGTCATCTGCTCAAGGTTTTTCTGGTCTGGCTTGTTAAAGTTGATTGCTACTTGCTCTACTGCTGTCAGTATGACGAGCATATCGGCATTCAGGTCAAGTGCGAGCTTTGCGCTGGCACGGTCTTTGTCTATAACCGCTGCTACGCCTTCGTAGTCGCCTGCACCCTTCTCTATCACTGGTATGCCGCCGCCGCCTACTGTTATCACGACATTGTGAAGGTTGACGAGTTGCTCAACGACAGGCAGTTCAACGATTTTGCACGGCAGTGGAGAAGGCACAACGCGACGATAGCCGCGACCTGCGTCCTCGACGAATGTATAGCCTGTTTCCTTTGCTATGCGTTCTGCGTCTTCCTTGCCGTAGAACATGCCTACGGGCTTGGTAGGTTTCTGGAAAGCACTGTCGTTCTTGTCTACAACTACTTGTGTAACTACTGCGGCGCATGGCTTGTTTATTCCTCTGCGTGCCAGTTCTCTGCCGACAGCTTGCTGCAGGTGGTAACCGATATATCCCTGAGTCATGGCTCCACATTCGGGGAAAGGCATAGCGGGTGTATTGCCGCCGCTCATAGCCGAATATTCGAATGCTAAGTTGACCATTCCTACCTGTGGACCATTGCCATGTCCTATTACCACATCATAGCCGTCTTCTACAAGGTCTACAATAGTTGATGCAGTATTCTTAACGAGTTCCAATTGCTCTTGCGGGTTGTTGCCGAGTGCATTGCCGCCAAGAGCTATTACAAGACGTTTGTTCATTATAAATAACTGTAATTCTTATTAGTATTATTCTTTATTTTTATAAACATCTTAAAGGAAATAACAGGAGTTAGCCAACTGTGTCGGCTAACTCCCGTTAACACCTTTCGAAATGTTGTCCTTACTTCAAGGTTGCGAACATGACAGCCTTGATGGTATGCATACGGTTTTCTGCTTCGTCGAATACCTTTGACTGCTTGCTGCGGAACACCTTGTCGGTAACTTCCATTTCCTTGAGTCCAAACTTCTCATATATTTCTTTTCCAACTGTTGTCTCCAGGTCGTGGAACGAAGGCAGACAGTGGAGGAAGATAGCATTAGGATTAGCGTTTGCCATGACAGCATCGTTAACCTGATAAGGCTTCAGCAGCTTGATGCGCTCTGCCCACAGCTCAGGAGCCTCACCCATTGACACCCAGATGTCGGTGTAGATGATGTCGGCATTCTTTGTGCCCTTCTTAACATCGTCGGTAAGTGTTATTGTACATCCGTTTTCCTTTGCAATCTTCTTGCAAGTGTCAACGAGTTTCTTGTCAGGCATGTTCTGCTTTGGTCCGCAGGCTACGAAGTTGATACCGAGCTTTGCAGAAACAACCATCAGCGAGTTAGCCACGTTGTTGCGGGCATCGCCCATGAATACCATTGTCAGACCTTTATAGTAACCGAAGTTCTCTTCTATTGTGAGAACGTCTGCCAGCATCTGTGTTGGGTGGAAGTCTGTTGTCAGACCGTTCCATACAGGCACGCCAGCGTGCTTAGCAAGGTCTTCTACTATCTGCTGGTCAAAGCCTCTGTATTCGATACCGTCGAACATGCGGCCGAGAACCTTTGCTGTGTCTTCGAGAGACTCTTTCTTACCCATCTGGGAAGAACCTGGATCAAGGTATGTTACTCCCATACCCAAATCGTTGCCGGCTACTTCAAATGAGCAGCGGGTGCGTGTTGATGTCTTCTCGAACAACAGTACGATGTTCTTACCTGTTAAATACTTGTGTGGTGTGTTTGTACGTTTAAGATTCTTAAAATCTTTGGAGAGTTTCAAGAGGTACTGTATCTCTTCTGTAGAGAAGTCGAGCAGCTTCAAGAAACTTCTTCCTGATAAACTTCTTGGCATAATTTTTAATTTTATTAAAGTGTTATAATAGTATTATTTCAAGTTTATTTCGTTGTGAGCCACAACACGTTCGCAATAGTGGCACTTCAGCGCCGAGCGCTCTCCGTCGCGCACTACGTGGAAACGTGTACGCATAGGTTCGTTGTTGCTTATGCACTTCGGGTTGTTGCACTTTACGATGTCGACCAGTTCTTCGGGCAGGTTGACAGGGTGCTTGTCTACAACTTCATAGTCGCGTATGATGTTTATCACGGCGTATGGTGCTATGACTGCTATTCTGTTCAGCGTTTCCTCCGGCAGTTCTATGTCTGCTATCTTGATGATGCCTTTCTTTTCCATGCGCTCACTGTCGAGGTTGTAGCCTATGGTAACGCTGTTTGCCATCTTCTGGATGCCTAACAGGTCGACCACCTTAAACAGCGACGAACATGGTATATGGTCTATGACGATGCCGTTCTGCAATGCTGCTACGGCGAGTTCTTTCTGTTTCATATCTTCAGTTTTGTTTTGTTTGTTACCCTATTAGTCTATCCCTAATGCTCGGCAGATGATTGCCTGGCGAGCGTACAGTCCGTTGCGTGCCTGCTCGAAGTAGTATGCCTGTGGTGTGTCGTCCACATCCTGTGCTATTTCGGTTACGCGTGGCAGCGGATGCAGCACTCTCATGTTTGGCTTGCAGCCGCTCAGCATGCTTGCGGTCAGCGTGTAGACGTTCTTCACGCGCTCATATTCCATAAGGTCGCTGAAGCGCTCGCGCTGTACGCGTGTCATGTAGAGTATGTCTGTCTGGTTGATGATTTCCTCGCTGAAGTCCGTTGTCTCTTCATACTCTATGCCCAGTTTGTCGCAGTATTTCTTATACTGGTCTGGCATGCGCAGCTCTTCACAAGCCACAAACTTGAACTTCGGGTTGAAGAAGTGCATTGCCTCAAGCAGCGAGTGTACCGTACGTCCGTATTTCAGGTCGCCGACCATAGTTATCGTAAGGTTTTCGAGCGTGCCCTGTGTCTGATAGATAGTGTACAGGTCGAGCATGGTCTGCGTCGGATGCTGGTTGCTTCCGTCGCCCGCATTGATGATTGGCACCTTCGACACCTCGCTGGCATAGCGTGCCGCGCCTTCCTGCGGATGACGCATGACGATGAGGTCGGCATAGTTGCTTACCATCATGATGGTGTCTTTCAGCGTTTCGCCTTTCGACTGGCTGCTCGTGCTGGCGTCGCTGAAGCCTATCACTCTGCCGCCAAGACGGTTTACGGCTGTCTCGAAACTCAGGCGAGTACGAGTTGATGGTTCAAAAAACAGTGAGCCTACTACCCTGCCTTCGAGAATGTTCTGGTTGGGGTTCTTCTCAAATTCCTTAGCCCGTCGCAACAGCGACAGGATTTCATCCTTTGTCAAGTCGGTGATGGAAATTAAACTACGGTTCTGCATACTTTTGTGGGTTTTGTTTGCAAAAGTAGTGAAAATCCTGTAGCTATATGTAATATGACAATAAAAAAATTGTTAAATACAAAAAAAATCTTTCGTCAGTTAAATTATTTCCACATTTAATAGTAAATTTGCACGAAATACAAATACATACATAAATTTCTAATCATATAAAACATAGACAAATGAAAAACTCTGTTATTACATTCCCCGTGCCTGCAAACGAGCCGGTGAAAGCCTACATGAAGGGCTCGCCAGAGCGCGTGGCACTCGAGAAAGAGCTGGAACGCCAAAGCAAGTTAGTAGTTGACATACCTATAATCATTGGCGGAAAGGAAATCCGTACCGGCGACGTGGGACAGATAACATGCCCTCACGACCACAAGCACGTTCTCGCTACATATCACAAGGTGGGCAAGAAGGAAGTGGAAATGGCTGTAGAGGCTGCCATGAAGGCTTGGCAGGAATGGAGCCGCACGCCGTGGACTACACGCGCGGCAATAGTCATGAAGATGGCAGAGCTGCTCGCTACGAAGTATCGTCCTATAATGAATGCTGCTACTATGCTCGGACAGAGCAAGAACATATATCAGGCTGAAATAGACTCGGCTTGCGAAACTATCGACTTTTTCCGATACAACGTTCACTACGCATCGAAAATCTATGCGATGCAGCCTAAGGACGGAGTCGGACAACTGAACCATACGGAGTATCGTCCGCTGGAAGGATTTATTCTCGCCGTTACTCCGTTCAACTTCACGTCGATTGCCTCCAACCTATGCATGACGCCTGTGCTCATGGGCAACGTGGCTCTGTGGAAACCGTCGACGACGGCTCTGCTGAGCAACTACTATCTGATGCAGCTTTACAAGGAGGTCGGACTGCCCGACGGAGTAATCAACTTCCTGCCGGGAAGCGGTGCGCTGATTGGCGAGGTAGCTACGCAGTCGAGATATTTCTCAGGCATACACTTCACGGGAAGCACGTCTACCTTCAACTCGCTGTGGCGACAGGCAGGACAGAATCTCGGCAAATACATTTCCTATCCGCGCATCGTGGGCGAAACGGGTGGCAAGGACTTCATCTTCGTACATCCGTCGGCTGACAAGAAAGCTGTCGCTACGGCTGCCTTCTGCGGTGCCTTCGAGTTTCAGGGACAGAAGTGTTCTGCCGCATCGCGCATGTATATTCCGAAGAGTCTATGGGCTGACGTCCTGGCAGACATGAAACGTATGGCGGCTGAGATAAAGATGGGCGACGTCATGGATGCCGGAAACTTCGTCAATGCCGTCATCGACGAGGTGTCGTTCGACAAGTGCAAGTCGTACATCGACTATGCCCGCGAGGCTGCCGACGCTGAGATAGTTCTCGGAGGCAACTGCGACAAGTCGAAGGGATGGTTTGT
>CACYKX010000113.1 GCA_902775075.1 uncultured Prevotellaceae bacterium
AGCACTAATCCGTGGACTGTCTTTCAGCGCACGCGATACCGTAGCAATAGAAACGCCAAGGTCGCAAGCGATATCTTTCATTGTTATAGATGTCTGATCTTTCATGATAAATTACCTCTTGTGCAAAATTAGACAAATCTGTGCAACTAAGTCGACAGACCCTTTTATTATTAAGAAAAACGACGCGCAAACGTTTGCGCAAAAGAAATAACGTTTTAAAGGCAAAATTAGTATAACAAAGGATTAAAGAATATAAATTTGCAATGCAGACAGCGTGATAGAAGTGAAAAAGACGACTATGAAACAATAATATTACGCTATTTTTAATTATAAGAATTAACTAGAAACAATATATTACGTTAACTTAAAAAATCAAAGCAAATGAAGCAGGTAAAATTCAAATTGCCTCAGAGAATGTTGACCCTTACTGGAGGATTGCTTCTCGCAGCTAGTTCTTTTGCACAAAATGGTGCCATAAAAGGACAGGTGAAGGATGCTTCTGGTGAGCCAGTCATGGGAGCTACCATTTCAGTCAACGGTAAACCAGTTGGTATTACCGACATGGATGGCAACTACTCCATTAATGTAAAACCAGGAACCAAGCTTACTATTACCTATTTGGGTATGTCGCCAAAAACAGTTACAGCAGGCGAAAACATGTCTGTCGTACTTACCGACGACTCTAAAGCATTAAACGAAGTTGTGGTTATTGGTTACGGTACTAAGAAAAGCAGCGACCTTACAGGATCTGTAACCGCATTTACTCCTGATGGAAAGAACAAGGGTGTCGTTGTCAACGCCCAGGATTTGATCCAAGGAAAGATTGCGGGTGTTAATATTACTTCTGGTGGTGGTACGCCAGGTGGTGGTGCAAACATACGAATCCGTGGTGGTTCGTCTCTTTCAGCCACCAACGACCCATTAATCGTCATCGATGGTATTGCCATGGATAACAATGGAGTACAGGGTCTTTCCAATCCATTGTCTTTGGTAAACCCTCAGGATATTGAGTCTTTCTCTGTTCTAAAAGACGCTTCTGCCACAGCCATCTATGGTAGCCGTGGTTCTAATGGTGTCATCCTCATCACTACCAAGAAAGGCAGAAAGAAAACCAGTATCTCATATAATGGTTCTTTCTCTGTCAGCACGAAGAAGAAGACTATCGACGTGATGAATGGTGATGAATTCCGCGATTTCGTCAAGACACAGTTCGGCGAAGACAGCAAAGCTGCCAAACTGTTAGGTACTGCCAACACCAACTGGCAAGATGAGATTCTGCGCACAGCATTCGGTCATGACCACAACATTACGATCAGTGGTACTACCGCTGGTATCTTACCTTACCGAGTATCTTTGGGATATACCAACAAGCAAGGTATCATCAAGACCTCTAATTTCGAGCGTTACACCGCATCATTAAACCTTTCTCCTGCATTCCTTCAGGATCATCTGAAATTCAATGTCAATGCCAAGGGTATGTGGGCAAAGAACCGCTATGCAGATGGTGCTGCTATCGGTGCCGCTGTAGCCTTCGACCCAACACAGAGTGTTTACGACAATTCTGAAGATGCAGCCAACTTTGGTGGATACTTTGCATGGAAGGCTCCTGGAGCTGCCTTAGGCAACGATAAATATCCATACACTCTGGACAGTCAGGGTACCAAGAACCCTGTTGCTATCTTACAATTGAAAAATGATAGAGCTATTAGCCGTGACTTATTATTAAGTGGTGATGTAGACTATAAAGTTCATGGTCTTGAAGACGTGAGCATCCACGGTACAGTAGGTTTCGACGTAGCACAGGGTACTCAGAATAAGGACGTAGACCCTAGATGTCCATTGGCTTTCTACTATGGTTCTTTCGGATTCGACAGATCTTTGAAGCGCAACTTCCAAGGTAGTATCTATGCCATGTATAATCATGACTTCAACGATGCAGCCAAGAATCATCTGGATGTCATGGTCGGTACTGAGGAATCTCATTTCTGGAGAAAAGCCTCTAACCGTTATCGTTCATACAATGACGCATGGAACGGACTTAATTCCGACATCCATACAGATAATGGTGTAGACTATGATGGCGATGGTATCTTAGACGACTACAAGTTCCTCACAGAGAGCTATCTTGTTTCTTATTTCGGTCGTGCCAACTGGAGTCTGTTAGATCGTTATTATCTCACAGCGACCTATCGTCGAGACGGTTCATCACGTTTCAAGAAGCACTTCTCAGACTTCCCTTCATTTGCATTCATGTGGAAGATCAAGGATGAGAGCAAGCTCCGCAATATCAAATGGCTTTCAGACCTGAAGCTCCGTCTTGGTTGGGGTATGACCGGTCAACAGGAAATCAACGTCGGTGACTATCCATATTTCGCCATCTACGAGATGAACTCAGGAGTAGGTTCTTATTATAATGCTGTAGGCAATGGCAACATTGCACGTCCTAAGGCATACAACCCTGACTTGAAATGGGAGACCACAACAACATATAATGTAGGACTCGACTGGGGACTCTTCAACAAGCGAATCACCGGTAGTTTCGATTGGTATTATCGTAAGACAACCGACTTGCTGAATATCGTTGATGTTCCTGCAGGTTCAAACTTCCGTAACCAGGTGATTTCAAATATCGGTTCATTGACCAACACCGGTATTGAAGCAGCTATCAAATGGGTAGCCATTGAGAATAAAGACTTCAACTGGGTAATCGACTATAACTTGGCTTACAATGCCAACAAGATCACAAAGTTGAATGGTGGTGACGATCCTTCTTACTTTGTTGCCGTAGGTGGTATCTCTTCTGGTACAGGTCTTACCGCTCAGGCTCATAACGTAGGTCATCCAGCCTTCTCATACTATGTATATCAGCAGGTATACGACAAGAATGGCAAAGCCATCGAAGGTGCAGTAGTAGACCGCAATGGAGATGGTAAGATCACCGCTGCCGACAAGTATTACTACAAGAATCCAACAGCTCCTGTCACCATGGGGCTTTCATCTCGTATGGAATACAAGAATTGGGACTTTGGTTTTACACTCCGTGCAAGCATCGGCAACTATGTCTTCAACGACATGATGTCTGGTCATACCAACACCAGTATCACAGCAATCTTTGCACAGCAATCCTTCTTGAGTAATGTTCCAAAAGCATCAGCAGCCGATAACTGGCAGAGCAACGATGAGTCAAAAGCATTAAGTGACCGATGGGTACAGAATGCTTCATTCTTGAAGTGTGACAACATCACCTTAGGTTATACCTTCAGCAACCTCTTCCGCAGTGGAAGTTGGAATGGTGTCAGTGGCCGTGTCTATGGTTCTGCTAGTAATGTATTTACCATCACAAAATACAAAGGTATCGACCCAGAAGTATTCCAGGGCATTGATAGAAACCTTTATCCACGTCCTATCGAATTCCTTTTAGGTTTAAGCCTGAATTTCTAATCAATTAAGAGGAATATTATCATGAAAAGATATATAAAAACTATATTACCTGCAGCAGCGATGATCTTATCACTAGGCTTGCCATCATGCTCTTCAGACTTGGATGTTATGCCTATCGATCCAAACCTGCAGACTAAGGAAAGAATCAATTCTGACAACTTGCTCAACAAGTGTTATGCTAACCTTGCAGTTGCCGGAAACAGTGGTCCTGACGGAGACTGTGATATCGACGGTCTTGACGGTGGTACCACAGGTTTTGTCCGCCAAATGTTCAATGCCAATGAGTTGACTACTGATGAAGCCATCTGTGCATGGGGTGACCCAGGTATCGAGAACTTCAACTTCAATACCTACGATGCTCAGCAACCAATGCTTCGAGGTTTCTATTATCGTCTGTATGCCGGTATCAGCTACTGCAACCAGTACATAGCAGACTTTGGTGCTGTTGATGCACAGAAGACTGCCGAGGCTAGATTCTTGAGAGCTCTCCAGTATTATCTTCTCCTCGATGGTTGGGGTAATGTACCTTTCACCACAGCGGTTTCTTCAGAAAAGCCACAACAGATCAAGAGAGCTGACCTCTACAAATGGGTAGAGAGCGAACTCCTTGATGTTCAGAACGATCTTGCAGAGGCAAAACCAGAGAAGAAAGGCGAGGAAGGCTATGGCCGAGTAGACAAAGCTGCCGCATGGTTATTACTTGCACGTCTTTATCTGAACGCAGAGGTATACACAGGCACTCCAGAATGGGGTAAGGCTGCCGAGTATGCCAAGAAAGTCATCGACTCACCTTTCAAGCTCTACACCACGAAGAAAGGTAACTGGAGTCCTTATCAGCAGTTGTTCATGGGTGACAATGGTATAAACGGAGCTTCTCAGGAGTGTATTTTCTCTGTTATTCAGGATGGTGAGAAGACCCATTCTTATGGTACTACCCTATTCCTGATTGCCAGCACAACCAACGCAACAGAGATTGTAAATCCTGATGGTAAATCTGTCGGTATGAACACCACAGAGAAATGGAGTGGTAACAGAGCACGCCCTGATCTTATCAAGAAGTTCTTCCCACAGACAGCTCCTCAGGTAGACGCTTACCAGATGACAAAGGAAGCAAAGGATGATCGTGCCATCTTCACCGGCAACGGCCGCGAATTGGAAAACAACGATCCATCAACCTTTACCGATGGCTACGGTGTATGTAAGTTCAACAACTGGTACACCACCGGTACTGCCAAGAACACCAAATTCCCTGATACTGATTTCTTCTTCTTCCGTTCTGCAGAAGCATATCTTATCTATGCAGAAGCTACAGCAAGAGCGAATGGAGGTACCGCAACAGCAGAAGGTGTAGGATACTTGAATCAGCTCCGTAGCAGAGCAAACGCATCAACCAAGGCTGGTTACACTCTTGATGACATTTGTGACGAGTGGAGCCGTGAGTTCTATTTCGAAGGCATCCGTCGCCCTACCCTCATCCGTTTCGGCAAGTTTGGTGGTAACACCAACTACAACTGGACATGGAAAGGTGGCGCCAAGAATGGTCGTAACATAGACAAGCACTACAACTTGTTCGCAATACCTTCATCTGACTTGAATGCAAACGGAAACTTGCAACAGAACGAAGGTTATAAAGATAATCAAAAATAAACAATTTAGAATTAATTATCATGAATAAGATAAAAATAATGGCAGGAGCCCTCATTGGTTGTGCTATGGCCTTCACAGCTTGTAGCGACGATCTGAGCCATAATCCGACACTACAAACGCCGGAGACCTTCACACTAAATACTCCAGCCTATTCTACTTCGAATATTGACTTGGAGACTACAGATAGTATGCGTCTCACCTGGTCACAACCTGACTATGGCTTCCCTGCTGCTGCCCAATATGAGGTACAGGTATCTCTCAATGATGACTGGTCGGTTTCTACAGAACAAGCTGCTGCTGACGAGAGTGGCAAGACAAAACCTACCTATGCTACAGTATCAGACCCAACAGGTGTTTGCAGCACCTCCGTTATTGGTTCCACTTTGGCTAAAGGCATTCAGACAATCGGAGGATGGGGCGAAGATGACATTCCTGCCAAGAAGGATGTCAAGGTTCGTGTGATGAGTGTTTATGCTAAGGATACCATCTATTCTAATGTCATCAACCTCACCGTAGTTCCTTATTTCGTAAAGGATGTCGTTCCTATGGGTTGGTATCTTATCGGTTCATGCATCGGTGACGGTAGCTGGGGCGGTGAGATCGGTCCTAACATGATCCCTATGTACGCTATCGCTGGTCAGAACTATGACAAGAAGACCGGTGAGGGTAAGTTCTCTTGGACAGGTTATCTCACTACTGAAGGTTTCAAACTGAAGAAGGAAGCTGACAAATGGGATGATCAGATCGGTCAGAAGAAGGGCGATGACGGTACCCTTGAATACGATGCTGACGGCAACCCTGTACTGCAGAAGAACGAAGGTGGTTCTGGCAACATCACTGTCAAGGAAGATGGTTACTACACGATCACTCTCGACACCAAGGCTTTAAAGAAGATTAAAGACAAAGACGTGATCAGCAAGGATATCATGACCATCACAAAACTTGATAAGGCTCCTTCTGTCTTTGAACAAATATATTGTACCGGTGACTTTGATAGTTGGAAAGTTTCAGGCAAGATGACTCCTGTACACACCAAGACTGGATTAAAGAACCACGATTGGTATTTCGTCCTCGATGCTTCTGACGGTGACACTACTGCCAAGTTTACAACTGCGGGCTGGTCAACCAACTGGGGTAGCGAAAGTTTCCCTTACGGTACAGGTACCAATGGCGGTGGCAACATTGCTGTTGCTAAGGGTAAATACAAGGTTATCTTCAATGATATCACAGGACAGTATGTCTTTATCGCACAATAAATAAGCTACAGGAGTGGAAAACTCCACTCCTGACCTTTTAAACGAAAAAATATGAAAAAGATAATATATTCATTAGGTCTTGCCCTTACATTAGCAAGCTGCTCAGAAGCTGGTTATGAAGATTGGGCTAATCCACAGTCCAATGCAGCAGAAGACCAGGTTACAGTAAAACTTACTGTTGCCAACGCTCCGGCCGTTGACTATGCAACACTCACAGAAGATAGTGTTCAGTTGTTCATCCCTACTGTGGAGTATTCTGACAATGAAGTTCCTACCAATTCCTATGTGGCTGTATTGAAGAATGGTGAAAAGTCGTTCACCATCGAGACTGATGCCACCGGTAAGGCTGCCGCAGCCGACCTAAAGGATGCCGTAGAAAGTCTATATGGCAAACGCCCTGAAAAACGAGAAATCCCTATGGAGGTTACCGGTATCTCTAAGTCAAAGGGATTAAGCGTGAAGAATACCACTACTGCTACAGCAACGGCTACTCTTACAGCTCCTCATTTTATCGATGAAGAATATTACCTTGCCGGAGATATGTTCGACAATGGATGGAGCAAAGAAGGTGCTAAAAAGTTGACCCACGTGGGTAATGGTGATGTATACGATTATCCAGAATGGAACACTATCCTTAGACTTCCTGAAGGCCGTTCCAACTGGCACTGGAAGATTATTCCTCTCACCAACTACAATGGCGAATTCTTCGGTGATGGTGTCGCAGGTACTTTGGTCGATGGTGACAATGCTTTCGAAGGCAACCTTACCACAGTAGAGCCTAAGGCCGGTAGAATTGAGGAACCTGGTACTTATCGCCTCTCTATCAATATGTGGAAGTACACTTACAAAATTGAGAAACTCAATTTCGAACCTTTCATCTATGAGATTGGAAGCGAGAGTGAATGGAAAACATCACACGCTCTTTCCGGTGAGAACTTTGATGGAAACTATCAGGGATATTATTACCTGAACGGTGAATTTAAGTTCAAGCCAAAGGCTGACACATGGGATGATGACTTTGGTCAGGATCCTAATAGCACTGAAAAGAAACTTGTCTCTAAAGATGAAGAGAATATCAAAGCAGATGCTGGTTTCTATCAGATTAATGTGAACTATGCCGAGATGACCTATAACCTCGTTAAAGTTGAGAGCATCTCTGCTATTGGTAGCTTCTCAGACTGGGTTTCAGATGTTGACCTCACATACAATACAGAAGAGGGTTGCTGGGAAGGCGAACTGGATATTACAAAAAACAGTGAATTCAAGTTCCGTATGAACCACGACTGGAAATGCGCTAACTGGGGTGGTGACGTAAACAACTTGAAACAAGATGGTGCCAACATCAATATTGCAAAGGGTAAATATAATATAAAACTATACCTAAGCTATGCGGGTGCCAACAAAGTTAAGATAACAAAACTTTAATATCCATCATAAAATAATTCAAACGGGATGTATCTTCTGTGATACATCCCGTTTTTATTTTAAGACCTAAGGTACTTTTACGAAAGAACCTAGAAATTGCAGTTGCCATTTAAATCCTAGCTTCGTTGGCACTTCGTTTTGTTAAGATTACTTTATATTCTTTAATTCTCAACTGACAAAAGGTGCTCATAATTCGCGAATTCAATTTTCATGCCGGGTTGATTAGGAATACCGGAATTATGAGCAAATAGCAATCTATTGATTATCAAACAGTTACAGTTTTACGTCTTATTCTATCCTCAAAAATACTGGGGGATGTAGCCTTTTTCTGTTAACTGCGTAAGGCTATATACCTATTCACATTGGCTTACAAAGTTAACTGCGTAAGCTGATGAAGTTAACTGCGTTCAAAGACTCAAACTTTTGAAGAAAATTTTCCATGCTTTTTGAGAGTCAAAAGGCCCTTATCCATTCTAGAAGGAGCAAAAAGCGAAACATTTTTCTTTTAACAGTTCCACGATAAAGTTTAAAGATTGTGAATATTTTTTTTAATAACATATACTTCTATATGACTTTTTATAGTTTTGCAAATAATCTATCGTTGCATGAATTTATGGAAAAATAGCAATTAATTAAAATATGAAAGGTATGTAAGATGAAAAGAATCCTATTATTTTTGATTTGTGCATGTTTTACTATAGTTGCAAATGCTCAATCTAATGTAGATTCGAGCATAATATATGTACAAATTCCTCCCAAAATGAAAATTAATGATAAAATTTTCGTTGTAAATAAAACTCCCAACCTTATTGTCCACATGGTTGTCGCATTACCCAATGAAGAAGGAAGCATGGAATCACTCGGATCTTCTTCTTATATTACTCCTAATAAAACTGTTGAGATAGCCTCATTTGACAACAATGGTCTAAAAAAGCTAAGGGGAAAAACTATCGCCGTAAAAGCTAAAGGAATAAAAACATCTATAGAAATCCAAGGTAAACGTGTCAATGTTTTAGATGTAGACAATCAAAAGTTCAATGTAGAAATGGTTAATAGTCTCAAAAACGAAGATTTCTTGTATGATTTTAAAACTATAATATATGAGGCAAATCATGATTTATACATTGAGCTACATTCAAAAGGGAAAAATAGCATCATGGACTTTTAAGGATAATATCCATAAGCCATCGGGCCAATATGCAATCGTTTGCACACCGATTATAGGTTGATTTGCATCAAATCAGGACACAACCCACATTATTATCGTAATTTTGAAGCGTAATAACAAACCTAAGTCATAAATGAAGAAATTCTATACCGCAATCTTTGCACTTTTTGCATCCATTCAGATGATGGCCCAAGGTTGGCCAGCCAACTATAACGGTGTGATGCTTCAGGGCTTCTTTTGGGATAGTTACGCCGAGACGAAATGGAGTAATCTCGAAAGTCAAGCCGATACATTGGCTAAATATTATCGACTCATCTGGGTGCCACAAAGTGGATATTGTAATACTCTGACCAATCAAATGGGATATGCTGACATCTGGTGGTTCGACCAAAAAAGTTGCTTTGGAAGTGCGGCTGAACTTAAGTCGATGATCAAAACTTTCAAAGCCAAAAATCTTCTCACCATCGCTGATGTGGTAATCAATCATAAGAATGGTAACACCAACTGGTGCGACTTCCCTACGGAGACGTGGGAAGGACATGGTACGATGACATGGTCGCTTGCGGACATCTGTAAAAACGATGATAAAGGTAAGACCAGAAATGCAGGCTATCAGGTAACGGGTACTGACGACACCGGTGATGACTTTGATGGTTGCAGAGACTTAGACCATACCAGTAGTAACGTACAGAAGAATATCAAACTGTATCTGCACTTCCTACAGGAAGAGATGGGATATGCCGGCTATCGATATGATATGACAGGTGGTTATGCACCAAAATACACGAAACTGTATAATGAGGATGCTCAACCACAATTCAGTGTTGGTGAATATTGGAAAGATAACGGTTTATCCGGACTCAAAAATTGGATAGACGGCACAGGTAAGACAAATGCTGCCTTTGACTTCCAACTGAAATGGCTCATCAGGGATCCTTTCAACGAGGGCGGAACAAAATGGAACACACTCGCCAACTAT
>CACYKX010000114.1 GCA_902775075.1 uncultured Prevotellaceae bacterium
AAATTTTAATGTGATATTCGTTTATTTGGAATTAAATAACTACCTTTGCAACCTCAAAATAGCAAGATGCTTACTTAATTTACTGAGGTACGAGAAAAATAAGGCATAAAAGCCTGATTGGTAAAAGGATATTCATTATTAACATATAAAACTTATAAACATTTATGAGAACAGAATGGAGAGGTTTCAACGGAACCAAGTGGCAGAATGAAGTGAATGTTCGCGATTTCATCCAGCACAACTATACAAGTTATGAGGGTGATGAGAGCTTCTTGGCCGGACCAACCCAAGCTACCGACACACTTTGGAGTAAACTTAAGGAACTCCAGAAGGAGGAGCGTGCCAAAGGTGGTGTTCTTGACATGGAAACAGAAGTTGTTTCTAGTCTTACATCTTACGGCGCTGCTTATATCGATGAAAAATCTAAGGATTTGGAGAAAGTCGTAGGTTTGCAGACCGACAAACCACTAAAACGTGCATTCATGCCTTATGGCGGTATTAAGATGGCTGAGCAAGCTTGTACAACTTATGGTTATCAGCCTTCAGAGAAGTTACACGAAATCTTCCACAGTTATGTAAAGACTCACAACGACGGCGTATTCGATGCTTATACAGCAGAGATGAAACACGTACGCCATAATCATATTCTTACCGGTCTTCCTGACACTTACGGTCGTGGTCGTATCGTAGGTGACTATCGTCGTGTTGCCCTTTATGGTATCGACTTCCTGATCGCAGAGAAGAAGAAAGATCTCGACAATATGGGCGAGCGCGAGATGAGCGACGAAGTAATTCGTTTGCGCGAAGAAGTTGCTATGCAGATCAAGGCCCTCAAGGGACTTAAGGAAATGGCTGCCATCTACGGTTTTGATATCAGTAATCCTGCACAGAATGCACGCGAGGCCGTACAATGGTTGTATTTCGGTTATCTAGGTGCTGTAAAAACACAGAATGGTGCTGCTATGTCAGTAGGTCGTGTTTCTACATTCCTCGATATCTATTTCACTCGTGATATGGCTGAGGGTACACTTACCGAGGCTGATGCTCAGGAACTTATCGACCACTTGGTAATGAAGTTCCGTATGGTTAAGTTCGCTCGTATTCCTTCTTACAACGAACTTTTCTCCGGCGACCCAGTATGGGCTACCCTCGAAGTAGCTGGTATGGGTCAGGACGGCCGCTCTATGGTTACCAAGAATGACTTCCGATTCCTCCACACTTTGGAAAATATGGGTCCTTCACCAGAACCAAACCTCACAGTACTTTATAGCTCTCGTTTGCCTAAGGCATTCAAGAAGTATGCTGCTATGATTTCTGTGAAGACCAGCTCTATCCAGTATGAGAATGATGATGTGATGCGTCCAGTATGGGGTGACGATTACTCTATCTGCTGCTGCGTATCTGCTACACAGACCGGTAAGGAGATGCAATTCTTCGGAGCTCGTGCCAACTTGGCTAAATGTCTTACTTACGCTATTAGCGGAGGTGTAGACTCTAAGACCCGCGAACAAGTAGGTCCTGCTTATCGTGCTATCGAGGGTGACGTAGTAACTTACGAAGAGTTCATGCCTAAGTTCATGGATATGATGGAGTGGTTGGCTGCCGTTTATGTCAAGACCTTGAACCTCATTCATTACATGCACGACAAGTATTTCTATGAGGCTGCCGAGATGGCCCTTATTGATACTGATGTACGTCGTACTTTCGCAACCGGTATCGCAGGTTTCTCTCATGTAGTAGATTCTATTAGCGCTATCAAGTATGCTAAGGTAAATATTATCCGTGACGAGACTGGTTTCCCTCTTGAGTTCAAGACCGAGGGTGACTTCCCACGCTATGGTAATGATGACGATCGTGCCGATGAAATCGCAGTATGGTTGCTCAAGACCTTTGTAAATATGATCAAGAAGCACCACACTTATCGTAATTCTGAGCCTACTACTAGTATCCTCACCATTACTTCTAATGTGGTATATGGTAAGTACACCAGCAATATGCCTGACGGTCGTAAGGCCGGTACTCCTCTTGCTCCAGGTGCTAATCCTAGCTATGGTGCAGAGCAGAATGGTCTGCTTGCTTCTTTGAATTCTGTAGCTAAATTGCCTTACGAGTATGCACTCGATGGCATTTCTAATACTCAGACTATCAGTCCAAGTGCGCTTGGTCAGAATGATGAGGAACGTGCTAATACATTGGTAGGTGTGCTCGATGGTTACTTTAACCAGGGTTCTCATCACCTTAACGTTAACGTATTTGGCGTAGATAAGTTGAAGGATGCTATGGAGCACCCAGAGAAGGAAGAATATCAGAACTTCACAATCCGTGTAAGCGGTTATGCTGTGAAGTTTATCGACCTTACTCGTGAGCAGCAGCTCGACGTTATCGCTCGTCAGGCTCATGAAAGACTATAAACATAGTAACAAATAGCAATCCTATAGGTCTCCCTTTTCCCGTCGTAAGGGGTGGGGAGACCTTTCCTTTTTCTGAGAAGAGATTCCCTAATGATATCAAGTTAAAGACTATGACAAAAGGATACATTCATTCGATAGAGAGTTTTGGTTCTGTAGATGGTCCCGGCATTCGCTTTTTGATTTTCCTTCAAGGATGTCCTATGCGTTGCCAGTTTTGCCACAATCCCGATTCATGGGCTGTGAGCAAGCAACAAGAGATGACCGCAGAAGAATTGCTCGATAAAGCAGAACGCTTCCGTTCTTATTGGGGCGATAAGGGTGGCATCACAGTAAGTGGTGGCGAAGCTTTGTTGCAGATAGATTTCCTTTTAGAACTCTTTACTAAGGCCCATGAGCGTGGCATCAATACATGTCTGGATACGTCGGCTCAGCCATTCCGCCGTCATGGAGAATGGTTTGATAAGTTTGAAGCTCTCATGCAAATTACCGATACTATTCTTCTTGATATCAAGCATATACGCGATGACGAACATCGCAAACTTACCCGTTGTAGCAATCAAAATATATTAGATTGTGCCCGTTATCTTTCTGATATTCGCAAACCCGTTTGGATTCGTCATGTGCTGGTTCCTGGTATCACAGACAAAGACGAATATCTGCATGAATTGGCCGATTTCCTCTCTACGCTACAAAATATAGAGCGCATAGACGTATTACCTTATCATACATTAGGCATCTTTAAATACGAGAAACTGGGCATTCCATATCCTTTGGATGGAGTAGAACCACCTACGAAAGAAAGAATAGAGAATGCCAAGACCATTCTTGGAGCAAAATAGTCAGAGTTTTACACTCGAGATATCCACGAGCTTGTTTACTATCGCATAAATAGTAAGACCGGCGACAGAATGAATCTGCAATTTTCGGGCGATATTCCGGCGATGTGTGATCACAGTATTTACTGAGATATACAGATGGTCGGCAATCTCCTTGTTGCTCATTCCTTGTACCAGACTTACCACGACATCCTTTTCTCTGTCGCTAAGTTCCTCAACGTTTCCCACCTGTTGGTTGATCATGTTCGAGATATTTAGTGTCACATCCTTATGCTTCAGCTTCTTTTCGATTTTAAGGATAGCAGGCATAAAGATTTTATCCTCCACCTGTGCATGCTGACTCAGCCAGTCCTCATTATTATATATATCATAAAGCGTAGCTGTAAGCTGGTTGTTGTGCAAACCATCAGAAGGCAAATACTTGATCATGATATTCTTGAGTTCTCGCAGTTTCTCATCCATCTGATCATGATGTTTCGAGAAAGTAGTAATACTGTTTTTCTCATCAATCTCTCCATTCAACAGTTTCTCGACATAAGGGAATAGCGACCCCTCCTCATATTTCATATGCTTGGTCACCCCATGTGCATATTCGTCATAGATTTGCATGATAAGGCGAGCCAGACTATCGTTCTCGTCAAGAGCCTCGCTCAACTCCTTACGGATGAAGGGCAGTTGGAAGTCGATATAGTAAGCGTGAGAAGCCTTGAGATATTTCATCAGCGTACTTACCGATAGACGATCAGCATCATCAGGATTGTAATATCCATTAATGGTGAAGTTTACCACAGCCAAGAACGTGAAGGTGTCCACATTCTGAGCCTCGCATACCTCTCTTACGGTTTTATCGCCAAATCCAAGATTAATACCAAAGCTGCCCAAACTTTGCAGCATATTACTATTATCCTTAATGATATTGATAAGCTGATCATCAGCCTCGTAGAGTTTCTGATATTTCATATTCGCTAAAATTCTTCAAGATGCAAAAATACGATATTTTTTTATTTCTTGCAATACCTACCTGTTAGTATATATTACCTTTTTTGTAGGAAATATCCCATATAAAAGGGGTAAAATACCTACAAATGGGGATGTGGCGACTCATGATACCATGTTGGATGAGTAGAATTGTAACTGAAATGTAACATTCCTGTAAAATAGATGCAACAACATACTATTACTTTTGCCACAAGAGAAAATCAACAGAAAAGATATGAGTGCAATCTATTTTTTTATTGTCGTATTTCTGCTTAGTTTGGCAGTTTTCGACTTGTTCGTAGGAGTAAGTAATGATGCCGTAAACTTTCTGCAATCTGCCATTGGGGCACGTGTGGCTAAGTTTCGTACCATCCTTTTCATAGCCTCGGTAGGAGTTATCCTCGGAGCTGTGATGTCTACGGGAATGATGGATGTCGCCCGCCATGGAATCCTTACCGCGAGCGAATATTCCTTCCACGAAGTGATGACGATATTTCTTGCTGTCATCGTCACAGATGTCATTATTCTTGATATGTTTAATAGTTTTGGTATGCCCACGTCTACTACGGTTTCGATGGTCTTCGAACTCTTGGGCGGAACCTTTATTCTTGCCACGATCAAGAAACTCAGCGATAGCACATTAGAATATGGTATGTTGCTCAATTCCGGTAAGGCCCTCGAAGTTATTATCGCCATCTTTGTTTCCGTAGCCATCTCATTTGTTGTAGGTGTAGTCGTTATGTGGATATCACGTATCATCTTTACCTTCAACTACAAACGCCATAGTCGTTACACCATAGCTTTGTTTGGCGGAGTTGCTTTCACGGCCTTGTCCTATTTCATATTTCTCAAAGGCATCGGACAGAGTCCCTATGTGTCGGAAGAAGTATCCGGTTACGTCAACGCCAATATTCGATTGTTGTTGCTCGCCACCCTTGTCGGCTCAACGATAATCATGCAGATACTCCATCTCTGTCGTGTAAATATTTTTAGGTTTATCGTATTGATGGGAACCTTCGGACTGGCCATGTCGTTTGCGGGCAACGACCTCGTCAACTTCATCGGCGTACCGCTTGCCGGACTGGATTCCTATCAAACCTACGTTGCCCATGCTTTTCACGTTTCTCCCGACCAGTTCATGATGACCTCGCTCATGAAGAGCTCCCACACCCCGGTACTCTATCTTTTTATCGCCGGTTGCATCATGGTAATAGCCATGGCCACCTCGAAGAAATCTCATAAAGTAATCAAGACATCCGTAGACCTGAGTCGACAGGATGAAGGCGAAGAGATGTTCGGAAGTTCCCGTGCCGCCCGTAGTATCGTGCGTTTCAGTCAAGAAGTGATAGAGTTTGTCGTGCGCCTTGTTCCATCGTCCGTACGCCAATGGATCAATCGACGTTTTGCCCATCAAGGCGACGCCACAGACGACCAGCAAGCCGCCTTCGATGTTGTGCGCGCAGCCGTCAATCTAGTACTTGCCTCCATTCTCATCACGATAGGAACCAATTATAAATTGCCCCTCTCTACCACCTATGTCACCTTTATGGTAGCCATGGGCTCCAGTTTGGCTGATAGAGCGTGGAGTAGGGAGAGCGCCGTTTTCCGCGTTACGGGCGTGCTGTCTGTGATAGGCGGTTGGTTTCTTACGGCCGGAGTTGCCTTTCTTGCCAGCTGTTTCGTCTGTGTCGCCATGTATTACGGCGGATTCATCGTACAGGTAGGCTTCATCATCCTCGTTGTTGTACTCTTGATTCGTAGCAACCGCAATTACAACAAGAAGCAGAACCTTTCGGATAAAGAGAGGGACACCTTCCAACTGATGATGCGCATGCACGACCCCGACCTCGTATGGGATGTCCTGCAAAAACAAGTGAGTCGTACCCAGTCGTCTACCTGTCTTTTTGCCCTTGCACAATATAATCTCATCGTCGACGCCTTCCGCGACCAAGATGTAAAGAGCCTTCGTAGAAGCGACCGCCAGTTACGCCTTCGGACAGAGACACTTAAGAAGACCCGTAGACGCGAGATGTTGGCTCTGAAGAGAGTGCCGATGAAGATAGCCATAGAGCGAAATACATGGTTCCATATCGGCGCGAATAGCGACCAACAGTTAGTCTATACCTTGCGACGTATGCTGAACCCGATCAAGGAACATGTCGACAACAATTTCAATCCTGTGCCCGAGTTGCTCATTCGTGAATATGAGCCCATTCGCAGACGCATCAACGATCTGATGCAAGTTGCCGCCGACCAGATACAGACCGACCGATATGAAAACTATCGTGAAATCCTTGCCGAGGGCGATGCCTGCAAAGATGAACTCTCCATAGTTCGCAAGCGACATATCAACCGTATGCAGCAATCGGCCGATAACACCAGTCTACAGGTAGACATGGTTTATCTCAATCTATTGCAAGAGAGCCAACAGTTGCTCAGCAATATGCGTCATCAACTGCGTTCTGCAAAGAAATTCATGGAGAAATATTGATTTTTCCCATCCAAGGAATCCCAAATACGATATTATTTATATCTTTGTGCGTGATAACTATAATGTTACAGAATGGATAGTAAACCTTATCATATCTTAGTGGTCGACGATGAACCCGACCTGTGTGAAATCCTCAGTTTCAACCTGGAGACCGAGGGCTACAAGGTTACGACAGCCACCTCGGCCGAAGAAGCCCTGCAGCTCGATCTTACCGGTTTTGACCTTCTGCTCCTTGATGTCATGATGGAAGGAATGTCTGGTTTTGCTATGGCGCGACAACTCAAACAAGATGAAGCCACAGCTCGTATACCTATCATCTTCCTTACCGCTCGTGATACCGAGAACGATATCGTTACCGGTTTCAACCTTGGAGCTGACGATTACATCTCCAAGCCCTTCTCGATTCGTGAAGTGATGGTACGCATCATGGCCGTTTTGCGACGCACGTCGGTAGCCGTACATGCGGAGGCATCACAAGCCCACGTCTTGGAATATCAATCGCTTGTGCTGAATACGGATAACAAGAAGGTAAGCGTCGACGGTCGAGAGATAGCCTTCACACGTATCGAGTACGAACTTCTCGAACTACTGCTCAAAGAGCGCGGCCATGTATTTTCACGTGCCGATCTCATCCAGCAGGTTTGGCCTAGTGACGTACTGGTACTCGACAGAACCGTAGATGTCAACATGGCCCGAATACGTAAGAAGATAGGGCGATATGCTAGTAATATCGTCACCCGACAAGGTTTCGGTTATTATTTTGAAGAATGATGATGAAGAAGATAACAGTAGGTCAACGCCTTTATGCTAGTGTGATGACGGTATTTCTGTTGTTCGCTATCTCGTTTATTGTTTTCCAGCAATATCGTGAGAAACAATATAAGATCGATACGCTCAACCTGAAACTCCAGGAGTATAACGACCGTATGGCAGAGGCCATGCGCTCTTGTCCGGGAGCAGGCGAAGCCTGGTTGACACGATATGTGGAGCGGCATCCCGTTCGTGGCATCCGCGTCACGCTGATAACCGTCCACGGTAGAGTGGTATATGATAATGTGCGCAAGGATTACGCCCACATGGGTAATCATGCCGATCGAGAGGAAGTTGTCGAGGCCTTGCGTCTCGGTCATGGGTCAGCCGTCGACCGCATGTCGCCCACTATGAAGCGCGACTATTTCTATTCGGCCACCTATTTCCCTCATCAAGGTTATGTCGTGCGTTCGGCATTACCTTACGACAACGACCTCGCCGACTCCCTTGCCGCCGACCAACATTATATTTGGTTTGCCATAGTATCCATCATCCTGATTACGGTCATCCTTTTTAGATTTCTAAACCGTCTTGGTCATAACATAACCAACTTGCGACAGTTTGCTCTTCTTGCCGATCGCAACGAACCGCTCGATGTGGAGGAGTTGATGCATTTTTCTAATGATGAACTGGGTGAGATAGCGGAGCGAATCATAAAACTATATCGGCAATTGCAAAATACCCGTCAGGAGCAGGATCGACTCAAGCGTCAGCTTACGCAGAATGTGGCTCATGAGCTCAAGACTCCTGTGGCGAGTATCCAGGGATATTTGGAGACGATATTGAACAATCCCAAGATAGAGGAGGCCACTAAGGAGCAATTCCTGAAACGTTGTTATGCCCAGAGCGAACGATTGAGTGCCTTGCTTCGCGACATCTCTTTGCTCAACCGATTGGATGATGCTCCCGTTCAGAAGAGTCGAGAGAGTGTGGACGTCGTTTCCCTCGTTGCCGAGATACAGAAGGAGGTGTCCTTGCAACTCGAGGAGCATGATATGCTCATGGTGGTAAGTTTGCCGGAAGATCTGATGGTAGAAGGCAACCACTCGCTGTTGTATAGTGTGTTCCGCAATCTTGTCGACAACTCCATCGCCTATGCCGGTATAGGCACGACCATAGAGATTTCTGCCGAACTCGTCACCCAGGCGGAAGGTCCATCCTTGTGGCATTTCACGTTTTCCGACAACGGTCAGGGAGTAGAGCCGCATCATCTCTCTCGTCTTTTTGAGCGCTTCTATAGGGTGGATAAGGGGCGCAGCAGAAAGATGGGCGGTACCGGGTTGGGATTGGCCATCGTGAAGAACGCGATTCTCGAACATGGTGGGACGATTGATGTTCGGAATAATCCGGAGGGTGGTTTGCGTTTCGATTTCACTTTGCCTGTGGCGTGATGGCATTTGGGGCGGCTCTTCGTGGGCCTTGGTCCCTCGAGATTCCTTCGGGGCGAGGAGCGCTACATCTGCCCTTTAGGATTACGATTGCAAAGATACGACATCCGAAAAAGGCGATGATACGTTGTTATACGTTTTGTGACGATGTAGTGCGATATTGTGCGATAAAGTACTTAAATGCTTGAAAATAAGCATATTGCGAATCGACTAAAATTATGATGAAGATGCGCCAAGAGTTAGAAAGTCCCCTTCCACGCATGGTCAGGATACATAAACTCCGTTTCGCTGATGTAAGCCCCCAAAGCAGGGAAAACATTGGGACGATAACTTCGCGCATATCAGGAGAGATTTGAGAGACCAAAAGTTTGATACATTCGGTACTTTTACCGAGGTATGGCATCATAGGAGATGCCTGTTTTGTAATATCGTATTTCATTTTAAAATCGTTAAATCATTGATATTCAGCTTCTTAGAGAAAGAGTTAAGATTTAAAGCGTTACAGTTACAGTTGTTACAGTTGTTTTTCGGGGTAGTGGTATTTTCCTAATTTGTTAGATTTGTATATATTTTTCTCTTATAATATATATAATATAATAATATATATAATATATAATAATATAATAAATATAAATATAATATATATATAATAATTATATTAAGAAAAACATCTGTCAGATAATTTCGCAGAAAGTACAAAGTTATACCCCTCGAAAA
>CACYKX010000115.1 GCA_902775075.1 uncultured Prevotellaceae bacterium
CTTCGACGAGAAAGAGAAAGCCATCCTCGACGAGTTCGGCGCATGGATGCGGGTGAACAAAGAGAGCATCATCGGCACACATCCCTGGAAGATCTTTGGCGAGGGGCCGATTGCTGATTCTGACATCAAGCTCAATGCGCAGGGATTCAACGAGGGCTCCTACACACGGGCAGGATCAGCAGAGATCCGCTTCACACAGAAAGGCAATATCCTCTACGCCACTGCCTTGGCATGGCCTGCCGATCATCGGGTGGTCATCAAGAGCCTGGCTTTGCATTCACCACACTATGAGGGCAAGGTGAAGTCTGTCCATCTGCTGGGCTATGGCAAGGTAGCCTTCCGGCAGACGGAAAATGGACTGGAGGTCGATCTGCCCGAAAAGCCTTGTAATACCATTGCTCCGGTGTTGAGAGTGAAGTGACGGAAGCTTTATGGCCGCTTGGCGGGGATGTATCAAGAAATACTTACAAAGAGACATCTTCGCGCACTTGCAATCTAGGGCGACCATTTCTATAGAAAGATGGGCGAAACGTTCTTTTTCTCACCAAAAATCATTCTTTGATGAGAAAAACAGTGAGGTGACCTGAAGAAACCAGTTGTTTCTTTGGGTCACCTCACTGTTTTGTTGCGGGCATCTCACTGAGAAGAGAAGTAGAAATCGGTTTCCTGACAAGTACTTTCTTTACAAAAGATCCTGATAATAATGGGTTTTGATCACTCTAAAAAAGCCGTTGTGTCGTAATGCTTTGATTCCTAATGTTTTATGAAAATACGAATGAGAATCGCGAAATTCAGAGCGACAAAGGCGTTTGCTCAGAATTTTGCCGTAATGAGGGCGGAAAAATGTCAGTTTTTACAACAGGGGGGCACATTGCGGAACAAGAAATCAGGGAACTTCATTTGCGCTTCCAAAACATTTGGCTAACTTTGTAACCAAGTATAAATTTCAAATCTTACCTATAACCATGGAATCCATTTCTCACAAGAATAAGCAAGAAGGCACTGGCCGCAAACGCAGCATCAATCAGATTAGAAAGTATGTATGGCTGATACGCGTGTTACTCAGGCATCCCCACGGCATGACGTACGATGAGCTGAATGATGCGTGGAGAGAGACCTCAGAAGATTTTGACGGGAGCTCTAACCTTTCGAAGAAAACACTCCATAACTGGATCACGGCTATCAAGGAGGTCTTCAATATCTATATTGAGAATGAAAATAGAAGCGAATACCGTTATTCCATTGACAAGAACGAGATAGAGGATGATGAGATCTTGGAGTGGATGATCAATACGATATCTGTCGGCAGCATGCTCCATGGCTTGCGTGATAGGGTCTTGCTTACTGACAAGCCTTCCGGCAATGATCAATTGGAGACCTTGTTGGAGGCGATGGAAAGGAACAGAACGGTAACGGTCGAGTATCACGACATTTGGAAAAAAGAGGCTGAGACTTTCGAGTTGGAACCTTATTGGGTGGAACTCGCCAACCAACGGTGGTATGTCGTGGGACATCGCGTTGGCACGGGCGAGGGTGAGCTGTCTGACTTCAGTGTCGACAGGATGGAAAGAATCACGGTATCTACTGATAAGTCTTTTGTTCTGCCTAAAGACCAAGATGGTGATGCCATAGAACCCCGCCGTCACTATGCCAAAGCCAGTGGACTGGAAACCGATGGCATGACAAACGTGAAAGTGCGGTTGTATGCTGAGGCCAATCAACAGAATTATATCCGTACGCTGCCTTTGCATCCTTCCCAGTATGAGGCCAAGAAAGAAAAAGATTTCAGCATCTTTGAATACACGCTGCCGACTGTCACTTATGACTTCATTATGAAGATTTTGTCCTATACGCCCTATGTCATCGTCTTGGAACCCAAGCAATTAGCCAATGAGATCGCTTGGCGTGCACAATTGCTTGACAAGCGGTATAATGGTTAAAAAACGCTAAACTAGAAAATTTGTTCAAAGGTGTGCTTCAACTCGGCACACCCTAATCCTACCTTTGCATCAGAAATCATAACGACAACTCATTATGGAAACAATCAATTTCAACCAACAGCTTGATGAGCTCTTCAAATCGTGGATGGAGAGCTATCCGGAAGACCAGCGTCATCTCTTTTGTCAGGATGGACTGATGCTCAAGACAGACAAGAGTGTTGACGTCAATGAACGATGGCAAAAGTCGCGTCGTCGCGTTGCTTTCATCCTCAAGGACAATCCTGACGGATGGGGCAACGACACCCGCCTTTGGTTGCGGGACGCGAAGAACACTGATATCCATGGTAACCGATTCCTGACAACGCTGGCCGAGATCCTCTATGCGCTGCTTCATTTAGATGCGACAGAAGACAGCCGATTGAGCCTTAGCTACACCAAGATCCATGGTCTCTTGCATCATGAGGTAGCTGACCACTTTGCCAATGTAGACCCCTTCGCCTTCATTGAGGCCAAGAAACTGGCGGGTGGAAAGACGGTATCTCAGCAAGAAATGGGTGAGGCGATGGAGAGAGACTGCGAATATCTGAAGAGAGAGCTCGATATCCTTCGGCCTAATATCATCGTTTGCTTCGACCGCTACAACTCACAGTTCAACTTCATCACACGTCGATACTTTGGTGACAAGGAGGCGCAGGTTATAGCGTATGACTATACCGATGAAAGCGGACGCAAACTCATCGGGCAGCGGTGTTGTCTGTGGTACTATCCTGATGATAACGTGGTGGTTATCCGGTCCTACCATCCCAGCTACGGCGCACTGTGGAAAACTTTTGAGCGGGTCGTCAGCCCCTTTCATGCCTTTCTGAAAAGACACCCCGAGGTGAAGTTTTGACATTTTTCATCACTCAACCAACAGAGCTATGGACCCAATCAACCTTTCCAAGGACAAATGCGGCCGGACGTTGGCGGTCATCAATACCCATGCGGCAGTCATCATCGACAGCCGTACAAAGGAATATTATATGGTTGTGCTTGTCGTTGACCTGAACGACGAAGTTGCCAAGGATCATTTTGTCCAATATGTGCGCGAATGTTCCAATGGTAAAGTGTTCATGGTCGCGATCTTTGCAGCAGACCAAGACCATAAGACTGTAGACCCCGCCTTATTGTCCGGCATCGACGCTTGGTTTGTCACATCTTCCCAAAAGGAGGCTGTAGAAATTGCGAACGGTATGCAACAGATGGCGACTTCCGAAGGACAGATCAGTCTTGACCTTGCCGACATGAAGACGATCTTGTGTCATCGCGGCGGGTGCCGTGCTTACTATGGCAAGGGCTTGAGCGGCGACAAGCTTAAAACAGCCCTTGACAACGCTCTTCTTCAATCCAAAGAAAACGGACTGGACAAGGATGCATGTAGCAGATATCTCCTGGCTATCAGCTGTGATACTGAATTGATAAAGGCGCAGACAGATGATTTCAATGATTTCTGCGTCAGCCTGTCAGCTAAGCATGATAACGACTTTGAGATGAAATGGGGACTGACGTCTCCGACTGACAGCACCAACAATGCCATCAGCGTCACACTGATAGCAACACATTCGTATACATTATAAATAGAGAAGACGATGGAAAAATTCTTCATCTGGAACATGCCCCTGTGGGCAATGATTCCCGCTATCATAGCAAAGCTATTCGTTTTTATATTATGTGTGCGGTACATCCGCAAACACTGGTAACATGTAAAACTTAAAATACTGTCTATTATGAAAAGATTAGCAAATGTAATCATGCTCATCGCATGCGTCGTGGCAGCGTTCTCACTGACTTCCTGTGAGCTGAACAGTGTGGCCAAGCAAATGAGCGGCACCTGGACCGGCAAGTCGTTGATCACGAATGACGACCAAAGCAAGGAACATCGGAATATCTACTTCAAGTTTGACTATGACGAGAAGTCGGGAAAAGAGGGCGGCACATACATCGAGGTGCGCGACGTGAAGGTAGAAGGCTATGAGACTCCGGCAGGCGACAACATCAACATCACCTATACGTCCTACGTGGAAGGAATATGGGCAATAACGGAGAACGGAGAATTAGCGATGAAACCAGACCTGAACACCTTGAAGGTGGTGGTCAGCCCCAATTATAAGGAGATAGAGCAAGACATCTTCTCAGACCTCCACACGGAGTACTCTCTGCTGTATGACAAGAATGTGCCTTTCACAGACCTGAAGGTGGATGGCGACAACATGAGCTTCGTGTCAAACACGGATGAAAAGATAGGCCTGCATAGGACAGAAACCGACATCAAGAGCATTTACCGACCAAGTACGGAGCCATCAAGGAGTATCTTCAGCAGTTCTGATGTCATCGACGATGAAGATACCGGCGATGAAGCCTCCACCAACGATGCTTATGATGACGGAGAAATTGACCCGTCTGTATCCTCTGACGAAAGCAGTGACGGAAGCTTAGGAGAAGACATATAACCACCCATTTCTAGATAAGAAGTAAAAAATATAGAGGAATCCACAAAAAAGTTCGTGATTTTGTTGGAAGAATGAAAATCTTTACTTATTTTTGCCATTGGATTATAATAGCATGGGAGAAATTCCATCAACATTACGATCCTTGGGTCACGAATAAAGTTGTGTCCTCGTGCAGATACATACTGTTCTGAAAAGTGAATTCTGGAAAAATTTATCTTTAGGAATAGAGCAGGAAAAGTCTGAACGGGTTCACACCGTGTATACGGTGTGGATTCCTCTTTCAGATTTCCTATTTCTAAAGGTTTTTCCAGAGCCTACTTTTCGGGAAGTGTGAATAGCAGGAGTTCACACCGCCTTTTTTATGGCTCGCATAAAAACTAGAAAAAATATGAAACCGATGGCATTCTTGAACCTGTTTGCCGGCACATTGCTACTCTTAACAGCCGCCTCGTTGCCGGGGACCACGTTTGCCAATGCATGTGGCATGCAGTACAAAGCATTGCCATCTAAAAAGAAACCAAATACCAAACGTATGCAAAAAAACATCTACAACTATGGAAAGACGCTTGTCCGTTTTAACGGCAGTAAACTGGAATGGTCGGACAACAATGGCACGACATGGTACGAGAAGTCGTGGCGTTGGTTCCCGGGTGTCGTGAATAGCCCATCAGAGGTCTATGATGTCTTGCAGTGGAAGGACGAACTCCTTGCTTTCACCACTCACGGCATCTATGCTTCCAAGAATGGTTGTCAGACTTGGGAACAAGTGGCAAGCATGTGGCCCCAAACTGTGAATCCTCGCCATCTTGAAGTCGTTGGCGACGAGATCCTCTCCATCTCCGAGAATGGCGTCTATGCGTCAAAGAATGGAGGAAAGACGTGGGAGAAGAAGGCGAACAAGTGGTAAAACAATTATTCTAAAGAATATGCTAGACAATAAACAAAAGGTAGATGAGAAACTCTATGCTTCTCTTACTCAACATATAACAGAAGGTTCAGATCCTCTAGATAGTGTAATAGATGACACTAAAAAGAAAGTGCAGAGTTCGCAAAGTGTCTTAAATGACATTTGCTCACAGTTGGATTCATTGGTAGAACGAACTATGCCAACAGAACCTACTCCTGTTGCAAAGCATGTAGTGAAATGGAGCTTGGGGATAACGGTTGTAGTTTCCATTCTCTTACTCATATTTCATTGCATTATCTCATTCCTAAAACTATTTGCTGGTATATCTTGGAACACTTGGCACATGTTCCTGTATGCACTTGTAGGAGGCCTAGCAACTTCTCTTTTCTTGTTTGTGCTGTTCTTGATTATAGATTTCTGTCGCAAAAAGAAATATACAAAGGATTTGATTGCATATAACAACTATGTAATAAAATCAAAATTACTTCATGAACGGAAAAATGCCCAAGAGAAAGAGGTAGGTCTCATAAAGGAAGACCTTGAAAAACAGTTGCGGACTCGTTATAATACTTTGGGCTATGCATTGAACGTAATCCTTGGCTTACCATTTCCATCTGAGGAAATAAATCAAGATAATTACGTATGTCTGAAAGACAAATATATTGTTATGTACAAAGTACTTAATGCAATAAAGGAATCTTCTGATACTGTGGAAAAACGGAGGTTGCTTAAGCAACTCACGGATAAGAAGTTGGACTTCTTCTATACTCAATCTATGAAAGTAGAGATTAACTCTGACGTTTATCATGAATTTGAAGAACAATACAAAGCCGGTCAATCCAATGCTACGTATTTGCGTCGGGATATTCCTGTCAATGATAGCAAGGGAACATTGGAATTGTATCAATTGGACAATTACAAGAAGGAATTAAACGATAATATTCTGTCCACAGTCATCGACAAGTTCTATGAGGTTTCAAACCGCAAGATTGGCATGAAATGGCTACCATTTATAACAGACAAGGATAAGAAAGAACAGCAAGTTAAAGACCTCAAGCGTCTTGTAGGAATAGCCGAAGAACAGTACGAAGATATAAAAAAACTCAATAGACACATCGCTTATGCGTTGGAATACGTCCGTGGCTTCGCCTATCGAAATATCTATCTTGGGGCAGAGTTAATCAATTATCTGCGCGGCACAGTTGGCGGTGGTACTTTAGACAAAGTTAATGATACGACTAACGTGAAAAATATCGACAATGGTAGCGATGATTTTTCCGTAGACATTCTTGACTTAAAACAAGTTGTTCCTTCTTTGTGCAAGGACTTGCTTGACTTTATGTCTACTAATCCGGTGTTTACCGTTAAAGCAACAGACTCTGTCTCTTTTTCTAACGGTGCTTCGTCTGTAGCCCTTGTAGGTGGAATAATTGTTAGCTATATAAACAATAAAAATGCAGAAAAGGAGGACGAGCAGAACCGGGAGCAATTAAAGGATTCCATACAAGCAATTTCTGATGGTTATAATGATGCAAAGGGATCTCTTGAGAGGGCGTTGGAAATAATTGATGCGATTGTCAATGCAAACAAAGGCTTTATGACGATATACGAACCATTGAGTGAAGAGGTATTTGTTAATGGCAATACAAATTTGCAATCTCTTAAGATGAATATTCTACAGCTTGCACAAGCTGTGAATAAATATAAAGTTATTGCTGATTCTAAAATCAAGTAATATGGCAGACAATGTAATTTAAGAAAAAGCTAAGACGCTGGTTGGTGGAAACATTTTGTCAAGAGCGTTGGATGGTATTTGCCCTTCTCCTGAACAGAAAATTGAAATACTTAAAACGGCTATGCCCTATGCCGCAGATGTGGCAAAGGCGGCTATCCCACCTGCGGCAGAAGTGTTAAAAACAACGGTCTCAGCGGCGGCAGACACTGTAAAGACTACTATTCCCTATGCTGCTGACATCGCTAAGGACGCTATTCATGTATGCTCTGATGTATCGAAAGATTTGATTGGCTTGTATAAAGACTGTATTGATTTGGCTGGTCAAGAGGGTAGAATTAAGGAAAAAGAGCTTGATGTCATGTATGCTAAGTTTAAAACGTGTCAACAGTTCTTTGCTTATAGCTTTGCTGAACGTAATGGGGCATTACAACAAGACTATAGGGTTCTTGATGATGCAATTGCTCGAGGAGACCGTGATATGATTATCCGTGCAATGGGCTCTATTGGTAATATTGTAACGTCTTCACCTCTCTCTGAGTTGCAGCAGATGCTTGAGAGGTATGACAAACCAGAAGATTCACTCTTGGACTTTTAAATAGTAAAATTATGGCAGGTTATTACGTTATGAGAATGGACATGCCGAATGGCAATGAAGGCGGCTCTATGGTTTCACCCGATGAGATGCTTCGAGATGAGGTGATTGGCATCAGTGATTGGGATGGTGAGGCTTGTGAAGAGTTTAAGGAGGCTCCGATAGGAAGTGTCGTCCTTGTGAGGAAGGGAGACGAAGCTATTGCATTGGTAAAGATTATGAGTGATTGTGCTCATGATTTGTTATTTATGCAAAAGTATGGCTTTGCTCTCTATCGTCATGTGGAAGTTCTCGATTGGGCTGACAGCAGTCATCAGCCTCGGGCTGGGCTCTTCCGTATAACAGGTGCTTTCAAGCATCTTACGGATCCTAATCGTGAACAATACAATTACATTCACGATTGGTACAATCGCCTCTAAATGGCGAAACTTATAGTCGTATCTGTGCCTTCCACGGCTATGCGTGAAAAAGTGCGTCCACTCATAAGCTTCCATACTTTCTCTTTGCGCCCTTAGCGCCTTGGCGAAAGATATAAGAGACCCAGAGTCACACAAGTTTGTGTCACACAAACTTGTGTGACTCGTTTTTTCTTCCCATCTTTGCACCAACAACCTCTAAGGATAAGAAATGATGGAAAGGAAAAGCTTTGTTTATGGTGTACCCGTCAGCGGATATAACTTCACGGGTCGCGAGGAAGAGACACGCAGACTGTTGGCTGACTTTGAAGGCGGCATCAACGTCAAGGACCTCGGCATACACGACCTGCGGTCGCTCATCGGCAACGTCAACCAGGAGGCCATCCTTTTCAACGACTCCTTCCGCAACAACATCCGCTTCGGCAAGGACGATGCCACCGACGAGCAGATTGCCAACGCCGCGTAGATTGCCAAAGCCTACGACTTCATCATGGAGACAGAGGACGGCTTCGACACCAACATCGGCGACCGCGGCGGACTTGCTCATGCATTGGCGGCTGGCACTACAATACGGAAATATATGAAAAGAACCAATACAAGTCGGCTGCCCAGGTCGTGAAGTTGCTCGTCGACGTAGTCAGTAAGAACGGCAATCTGCTTCTCTCCGTTCCACTTCGCAGCGACGGCACCTTCGACGAGAAAGAGAAAGCTATCCTCGACGAGTTTGGAGCATGGATGCGAGTGAACAAAGAGAGCATCATCGGCACGCATCCTTGGAAGATCTTTGGTGAGGGCCCCATTGCTGATTCTGATATCAAGCTCAATGCACAAGGATTCAATGAAGGTACTTATACACGTGCTGGTTCAGCAGAGATCCGCTTCGCACAAAAAGGAAGCACGCTCTATGCCACGGCATTGGCATGGCCTGCTGACCACAAAGTGACCATCAAGAGCCTGGCTTTACATTCTCCACATTATGACGGGAAGGTGAAGTCTGTCCATCTTTTAGGCTATGGCAAGGTAGCCTTCCATCAGACGGAAAAAGGACTGGAGGTCGATCTGCCCGAAAAGCCTTGTAATACGATCGCTCCCGTGCTGAGTATCAAGTAAGACTAACAAATTGAGTTGAACAGAACTTCATGATGTCTTTTGTGGTGTTCATAGTGTTGTGATCAAGTCAAGATGCTGTAGAGAACAAGATAACATTTTGAAGTAAAAAAGAACTTATAGGGAAGTCATCAAGGAACCATATGAAAATATAGAAGTAATGATATAAATACCCCCCAATCCTACCATAATAGCAGGGTCGGGGGGCGAGAGTTCTATGGAATCGGTTAAAGGATTTTTCTTAGCCTAATTTCTGAACGGCCAAGCCTTAATACGGTTGGTGACCTTGATCACATTCTTTGGCTCGTTCTCATCGGTTAAGATGATGTAGGACGGATGCTTGAGATCATCAGTTGTCAACTTGAAGCGGCGTGCAGTCGTCCATGCAAACGGGTAGACGATGTTGGCGTAGCCATAGTATTGGACATAG
>CACYKX010000116.1 GCA_902775075.1 uncultured Prevotellaceae bacterium
CTCTGAGCATTTTTTCTTTCTCTTGTGTTGGCACCAATGCTTGTTCCGCAACGAAGCAACTGTTTTGACATGACGTATTCTGACTTTTGTTCCGTCAGATATTTATAGCAGTTTACTATCCTTATCGCGAAGTCTCGACTCTTTAACTGTATTCTTTGCTCTTCCATAGACAAGACGTTAACTTGCTTAATCATTTCCGACAAGGCAAATTGTCAACTATAAATTATCAACTATCAACTATCAATTATCAATTATCTGTGGTTTGGTTTTGGCAACGCCTACGGCATCGTCAACTTTGGGGAGCTGACGACTTTGGGAAGGGTTTTTCGTTGCATGTATACATTAAAAGTTCGTATGCGCGCGAAAAATATTGTGCGCAAAGATACAAATTAAATATAACATAAGGACAAAAAAGATATAAAAATCTTTGTTTGTCCTATTAAATGATGAAAACTATTGTAAAAAGGGGTGACGATGCTCAGGCTATTTGGTTGCGGATGGTGGACCAGCGGTCGGAGAGGGCCTGAAGGGAGGGGAGGACGAGGTTGGCACCTTCGTCGAGGAGGACTTGGTCGGGGAGGGGCCCGGTGTTGCAGGCGATGGTGAAGGCTCCTGCACTGACGGCGGAGCGCACGCCGAGGGGGGCGTTCTCAACGACCATGGACTCGTCGGGGCGCACGCAGGCCTTGTGCATGGCCATGAGGTAGGGCTCGGGATGGGGCTTGCCGTAGGTGACATCGAAACCGGTGACCATGAGGTCGGAATGGAAGATGCCGGGGTAGTCGCGATTGAGGCGCGAGAGAAGGCTGTGCTGGGCACTGCCGGTGACGAGGACAATCTGGAAACCGTCGGCACGAATCTGCTGCAGAAGGGTTAGGGCACCAGGCATGGGCTGAGCCTCGGGTAACTGGTTGTAATACTCGCATTTACGGGCGTAGATGCGATCGACCTCCTCGTGGGTGGTGGGGCGGCCCCAATGCTTGCGTGTGAAGATGTCGATGGTGGAGAAGCCGGTGCGGCCCTCGTGCATGAAGACGTCGTGACGAGTTATGCCGAGACCGAAGTCATCGGAGGCCTTGGCCCATGCCTCGGCGTGGTGGGGCATGGAGTCGTAGAGGACTCCGTCCATATCAAAGAGAACGGCTTTGGGGCAAAATTCCCCAAAGCCGTTTTTACCTTTATATTTTAGAATTGCTTCTATCATTATTACTTCTCTTTAGCAAGACGCTCCTGAATAGCTTTGCTTTCAGCCTCATAACCAGGTTTGTTGAGAAGAGCGAACATATTCTTCTTGTAAGCCTCTACACCTGGCTGGTTGAATGGGTTAACTTCCTCAAGGAGACCGCTGATACCACAAGCTTTCTCGAAGAAGTAGATGAGCTGACCGAGGTAATACTCGTTGAGTGATGGAACGCTGATGCGGATGTTAGGAACACCACCATCTACGTGAGCCAAACGAGTACCAAGCTCTGCCATCTTGTTGACATCGTCTACGCGCTTGCCGGCAAGGAAGTTCAAACCGTCAAGGTTTTCCTCATCGTGTGGGAAGTCAAGTTCGCGGTTTGGCTTCTCTACAGAGATAACGGTCTCGAAGATAGAACGCTCACCTTCCTGAATCCACTGACCCATAGAGTGAAGGTCGGTAGTGAAGTCGCAAGCTGCAGGGAAGATACCCTTCAAGTCCTTACCCTCGCTCTCACCATAAAGCTGCTTCCACCATTCAGCGAAGTAGTGAAGTTTTGGCTGGAAGTTGGCAACGATCTCAATCTTCTTGCCAGCCTGTGTGTACAAGCCCTGACGAACAGCAGCATATTGAGCAGCTGGGTTCTCAGCGAAAGCTACATCTTTGCCACACTGCTTCTCCATGTCGGCAGCACCCTTAACGAGAGCCTTAACATCGAAACCTGCGCAAGCGATAGGTAACAAACCTACCGGAGTAAGAACAGAGAAACGACCACCAACATTGTCTGGAATGATGAAACTCTTGTAACCTTCCTTGTCTGCACAAGTACGAGCAGCACCCTTCTTGGCGTCGGTTACGGCAACGATAACGTCCTTAGCCTCTGCCTTGCCACGCTGAGCCTCACACTGCTTCTTGAGTAAACGGAATGTGAGGGCAGTCTCTGTAGTGGTACCAGACTTAGAAATGTTGATAACACCAAACTTCTTGTTCTTGAGATACTCTGTGAGCTCTGCAAGGTAATCCTCACCGATGTTGTTTCCTGCGAACAGAATTGTAGGGTTCTTTGTGTCATCGTTTACGAGCCAAGCAAAAGCATTGCTTAGGGCTTCGATTACGGCACGAGCACCAAGATAACTACCACCAATACCTGCTACAACTACAACCTCGCATTTCTCACGAAGAGTGTTGGCACATGCCTGAATCTCATCGAGAAACTCAGGGGTGATAGAAGATGGCAAGTGAAGCCATCCCAAGAAATCGTTACCTGCACAGGTGCCATTCTCTAGAGCTTCCTGAGCAGCATTTACTTTTGATTCATACGCTTCAACGGCGCCAGCATTAAGGAACTGGGCTGCCTTTGTGATGTCTAAGCTGATATTTTCCATTATACTATGTAATAATTTTATTAACGGAACGAGTCCGTCAGAAGTTTAATTTCTATTTGTGGATTGATGCGCTCGTAAAGAATGTTGTAGACGGCATCGAGAATTGGCATGTTCACATGCATGTGGCTGTTGATTTCTTTCATACACTTTGTACCGAAATAGCCTTCGGCAATCATCTCCATCTCGATCTGTGCACTCTTCACGGAGTAGCCTTTGCCTATCATCGTACCGAATGTACGATTGCGCGAGAAATTACTGTATCCTGTCACCAATAGGTCGCCAAGATATACGCTGTCGTAGATGCTTCGCTCTATCGGATGTACTGCATTGAGGAATCTGTTCATCTCTTGTACTGCATTCGACATGAGAACTGCCTGAAAGTTGTCGCCATATTTGAGTCCGTTGCAGATACCTGCTGCGATGGCATACACATTCTTGAGTACAGAAGAATATTCGATTCCTATCACATCACTCGAGGTCTTGGTCTTGATGTAACCGGAGGTCAGTACGTTGGTAAAGGCTTTGGCCTTATCCAAGTCGCTGCATCCTACGGTGAGATAACTGAGTCGCTCCAATGCTACCTCCTCGGCATGAGAAGGGCCACCGATGCAGGCTAAGTTCTCGTAAGGTACATCATATACCTGATGGAAATATTCCGAACATGCTAAGTTCTCATCAGGAACGATACCCTTGATGGCAGTAACGATAAACTTATCATGCAATCCCCGTTTTAATTTCTTAAGATGGTTCTTGAGATAAGGGGATGGCGTTACGAATACCAAAGTATCATATGCCTCAACGATGCGATTGATATCGCTTGAGAAGAAGATCTCGTCGACATTGAATCTCGCAGAGGTAAGATAGGCAGGGTTATGGCCGAGTCGTTTGAAGTCTTCGATTCGGTCGTCGCGACGCATATACCAACCAATGTGATGGGTATGCCCCACAATAATCTTGGCAATGGCGGTAGCCCAACTACCGCCACCTATAATAGCTATCTTACCGATATTATAATCCATATTGCATTTTTTACTCGAGCACGAGGTTAAGCCTGTGCCTTGTCAATCCATGCCTGAATATCATCTACAGAAGGTTTTTCGTAACCAAGTTTGTATTTCTTGTTGATTTCTCCAATCTTCTGCTGTAAGCCCTGAGCCTTTTCATTCTTGATGTCGCTGATGAGGTTGAAACCTGCCTTGCGTAATACGTAAACCCAGTCCTCCGGAACACCGATCTCTGCCCATTCCTTGATAGAACTCTGAGGCATCTTGGCTTCTGGCTTCATCTGTGGGAAGAGCATTACTTCCTGAATGTATTCCTTACCTGTCATCAACATGGTGAGGCGGTCGATACCGATACCGATACCTGATGTTGGAGGCATACCATACTGCAGAGCGCGAAGGAAGTCTTGGTCGATGATCATGGCCTCGTCGTCACCCTTGTCGGCAAGTTTCATCTGTTCGATGAAACGCTCCTCCTGATCAATAGGGTCGTTCAACTCTGAGTAAGCATTTGCACATTCCTTACCATTGATCATAAGCTCGAAGCGCTCGGTCAAACCTGGTTTAGAGCGATGCATCTTGGTAAGTGGAGACATCTCGACAGGATAGTCTGTGATGAATGTTGGCTGGATGAAGGTGCCTTCGCAGAATTCACCGAAGAGTTCATCGATAAGTTTACCCTTACCGAAGGTCTCGTCAACTTCCATACCCTTTGAGAGACAGAATGCGCGGATTTCGTCTTCTGTCTTGCCATTGCAATCGAAACCTGTCTTTTCCTGAATAGCTTCCAAGATAGGGAGACGACGGAATGGTGCCTTGTAGCTGATGACCTTGCCATCTTCGTATTCTACCTCAGGTTTGCCGTTGACAGCAACACAGATGGTCTCGAGCAACTTCTCTGTGAAACTCATCATCCAGTTATAGTCTTTGTAAGGAACATAGAGCTCCATACAAGTAAACTCTGGGTTGTGGTTCTTGTCCATACCCTCGTTGCGGAAGTTCTTTCCGATCTCGTATACACCATCGAAACCACCAACGATAAGACGCTTCAGATAAAGCTCTGTAGCGATACGCATATACATATCGATGTTGAGGGCGTTGAAATGAGTGATGAATGGACGTGCACTCGCTCCACCGGCGATAGACTGAAGAATAGGGGTTTCAACCTCTGTGTAGCCTTGCTCGTCGAAGAATTTACGCATCGTGCGAAGTACTGTTGCACGCTTCAGGAAGGTATCCTTTACGCCATCGTTGACCACGAGGTCTACATAACGCTGACGGGCGCGCATCTCTGGGTCGTCGAACTTATCGTAAGCGACACCATCTTTATATTTTACGATAGGGAGCGGCTTCAAACTCTTGCTTAAGAGTGTGAGCTCTTGAGCATGAACGCTAATTTCGCCGGTCTGAGTCTCGAAGACGAAACCTTTCACACCGATGAAGTCACCAATATCGAGTAATTTCTTGAAAACTTTGTTGTATAAATCTTTATTCTCGTCTGGACAAATGTCATCACGAGTGATATAAACCTGAATTCTACCCTTAGAATCCTGAAGCTCTACAAAGCTGGCCTTACCCATCACACGACGGCTCATCATACGGCCTGCTATGACTACTTCACGCTTCTCATCTGCTTTGAACTGTTTTTTGATATCTACGCTGTATGCGTTGGTTGGATACTCAGCAGCAGGATATGGATCGATACCCATATTGCGCAGTTCTTGGAGACTCTGTCTACGGACAATCTCCTGTTCACTTAACTCTAAAACGTTCATAATCTAATTTTCGAAAATTTTCTATTCTAGGTGCAAAGTTACGAAATTATTCTGAAAGCGCCACCTATTTTATCCTAAATTATATCTTGATAAGGATTTTCTTGTGGAAGAGTAGGAGGGCCAGAATGATGTGGATGCTTAGGAAAACCGTGGCATAGGCGACACTTGCCCAGTATCCATTGGTAATCCACAGGTGTAGGTTTCCGAATATTTGGTCTTTGATACCTGTGCTTCCGAAGAGTATGGCGAGGAGTTCGCTGACGAGATATAGAAACAGGGGGTTGGTGCCGAAGGCGATACTCAGGGCTTGAAGTGGATATGAGTTGGTGTTACTCTTCTTTGCTCTGTCGATGATGTATACTAGGATTCCCCATAGAAGTGTTCCTATCCCGCAAGTTATCAAGGCGTAGGTCGGACTCCAAATGCGCTTGTTGATAGGTAATAGTGGTGTAAATAAACTTCCTATTACGATCAGAGCAACTCCTGATAGGACGAGAATCATGGTTCGTTGGTTCTTGTATTTGTCGATGGTGGCGGATATGAAGAACCCAAGAAGTGTGTTGGCGATGGACGGAAGGGTGGAAAGTATGCCTTCCGGGTCGACAGGACTCTTATGGTATAAGTGGTCGTAGCCGAGGGTGGAGAGGTCGACTCGCGCAAGTATGTTCGTAGCCGAATCGTAGTTATAACCGCCATAACATAGTATCAAACCGGAATAGACAACGAGTATACCGATGATGCAACCGATGATTCCATTGATAGAACCGAAATAGGTCTTACAGGTAAGAATGATCACGGTGGCAAATCCATAGCAGATGCTTATACGTTGCATGACGCCCATGATACGTAGATGAGCAAAGTCGAAGGGCCTTCCGTCGCATGCGATATCAAACCAGTTGATGAACATTCCTATCAGAAAAAGTAGGACTGTTCGTTTAGCAACCTTCTTGAAAATATTCTTCGACCAAATGAATTCCGACTTCCTCAGACTGAGATAGCATGAAGCTCCCATGATGAAAAGGAAGAACGGAAAGACGAGGTCGGTGAGCGTGAGTCCATTCCATTTGGAATGCTTGAGTTGTGAAAATATTTCATTGCCAGCCCCATTGTTGACGAATATCATCAACATGACTGTTAATCCTCTGAAAACATCGAGGCTGACCAGACGTTTGTTTTGTATCATTTTAAGAAATCAATTACTTCTTTGGCAATATCAATAGCGTTGCCTTCTGTTTTACTGTTATAAGTGTTGTACTGTCGAGTCCATGGTTCCTCGATGGCATACCAGTCAATCTGAGGACCGTGAGGCAAAGCCATGTCGAAGAGTTCTTGACTGGTCTTGTTGGCATTAGGTCCACCGCCGAGCGCATTCTCGTCAGCCTTCTGATTCCGGGTCATCTGTGCGAGCAAAGCGTCGAAGAAGATACTCCATCTCTTGTAATAGAAGTCTCTGAGCAATCCTTGCCATTCCTTATGCGCATAGTCGCGAAGTCCGCCCTTGTCGGCACAAGTGCGATTTCCCCATGTCGTAATCTGTGTACGTGCATTCCATTCATAGAGATTTCTTTCAGCCTCTGTGGTGCCCAACTTTCTGGCAGCTTCAACCCAATGCCCCAGTCGAAATTCGCTGCGAGTTCCGAGAAGTTTGTCCTGTAGGAGTAGCATGTCGAGGAACCGTCTGCTGTCACGCTTGAAATCGTCTATCGAGAAACCATTATAGTCGGCTATTGTACGGAGATATTGTAATCGGGCCTGATCGTCCATAGCTTGGCGCACGATGTCGACGAGATCGTATTCATAATTATTGTTGAGTCGATATTTGTCGGCAACGCTGGCAAAGAGAATGGCAGCCCTCAGAGTAGAGGACGGGTCGTAATAGTTGCGCATCTTGCTCCAACTCTTTACCTGAAAATTGTTGAGCGAAGGTCGACCATCGAAGATACTCTCATGAGGACCTTGCTGGTTGTTTCCCATCGGACAGTTGTAGATGGTGGAAGAAAGTATCGCCCAAGCTTCCTGAAGGGCGGAATCATCCCGTCCGTATCTTGCCTTAACGTAGCGTTTTACCCATTCCTTCCGGATAGAGGAAATGCTGTCATCATTTAGAAAAGAATTCTCATCCCACGGAAGTTCACTCATAAGTTCGAACATGATCGGATTGTTCTCAGAACCTTCCATGGTGAAACCGATACCTCTGAGTTTCTTCTTCTGGTTTTTGAAGGTCTCACTATTTGCCAGTCTCCAGTTGTGGAGCAGTTGGTCGATACGCCCATGCAAACCAACGTTGGCCCCAAAATTCTCGAGCATACAGAAAAGCCACCCATGCTTGCCATAACCCTGTTCACGTTTCCATATAGATGGTGCCCCGAACATAGGACGACATTCTGAGAATAAGTCGAGCACCAGAAGATCACCATCCCTCATGGATTCTATCATCTGTGGGCGCGGATTCTCCGTCCATCCTTGGATCACCCATGTCGCTTTCGGATTGACCCGTTTCATCGCCTCCATCAGTTTTCTGCCGGCCTCAGCATAGTTGATGGAAGCATCATCATTACTCTCGTGGAACGGGTCCATGGAATAATAATCAGATTTTCCATAAAGACGGGTAAGTTCTTTATAGTATAGGTCAGCGATTCTGTCAAATTCCGTACTCGTTGCACTCAGGTTGGCAGGGCGCGTATAACCGTTCCATGAGCCACCAGGCGTTACGTCGATACCTAGTTTATCTTTCGCATCATGTGGCATCATACCGCAGTAGCCCGGTAAAACGGGATGCATACCGTATTCGCGCATTCGTTTGAGAATCTTCTTCTGTAATATCTCCTGTTGGCGATACCAAGAGTCGGGTAGAGGACCGCCCCAACCTTCGAGGTTGTTCATTTCCCACCAAGCAAGGAAAGCCGGACCGGCAATAAACTTACCAATTTCATCTTTCGAATAACCTAATTTCAGAAGCATATTTCGCCATACAACCTCTTCTCCCACGATGGCGAGAGGTAAGTTGACACCATGAAGTGCCATCCAGTCTATTTCCTTCTGCCATCTATCCCAGTCCCAGAAAGCCATGGAATAAGAGAAAGTGCAGTAATTGAAATCATAGCGCAAGGGGAAAGGGGTCTCTTTGCGTATCCTCTTGGCAACCCGAGGCAATCTCGAAGGAATGTCGACTTTCATATTGTTCCAAGTCAGATGAATTCCTGCCGTATATTTCAGGTACCAATTGAGTCCTGTCGCGATGCTGACCCAAGAGTTACCCTTGATAGAAATCTTGCCATTAGGTGCGTTATCAATCTCGAAGAAGTCGCGTGTGCTGTTGTTTTCAATTTGTATATCAAATTGCTTTGAAGCCCCATTGTCGATACGATTGATAAGGTCATCGACAGGATTAGCATGAACAGCAGTTGCTAGGCAAAAGGTAACAAATAAAAAAAGTTTTCTCATCAGGTTTACTATTTGCCTGCAAAAATAAGAAAATATTTCGTGATTTGGTCGTTAACGCATTTCTTTTTGTTATCTTTGCAGTAATAATACGAAAATGACATGGATATAGAAGAATTGAAACGTAATATACTGAGTCGTGAAGGCCTGTCGAATACTCTTGGTATGGAGTTTCTTTCCACACCGGACCCTGATACGGTCATGGCCAAGATGAAGGTGGACGAGAGAAATCAACAACCCTTCGGCTTTCTGAGTGGTGGAGCCTCTCTTGCTCTTGCGGAAAACCTTGCAGGCGTAGGCAGTATGGCTCTCTGTCCTGGAAAGATGTGTGTCGGCATCAATGTGAGTGGTAGTCATGTGAAGGCTGTTGCCTTCGGTGGTACTGTTACGGCCCTTGCCCGTATCCAATCTAAAGGGAAAACGCTCCACGTATGGCATGTGGATATTACAGACGAACAGGGTGATTTGATTTCTACTGTTCAGGTTACTAACTATGTGTTATCTGTGCGCAAATAATGAATAGTTACGCTATTTATCGTTTGCCTCACCAGGAATACTGTGTCGTGATGAAGCAGTTGGGTGGTGATGCCGTGAGATTGTCTTCTTATGATGAGTTGAGTGGAAAGAAAGGTTTCGTGTTCGCTCCGTTTGCCAATTCCGACAAATATCCGATTCTTCTGATCCAACCCGATGAAGTCAAGACGATTCGCGTCAAGGAACTATGAGAAGGTGAATTGCAGAGAGAGAACGTCGGAAGAGGCGGAATTGGAGGTGCCGGATGCTTCGGAGAAAGATAACTATGCTCTGAATTTCGCTAATTATCATGCACAACTGGAGAAGGGAAGATTTCGGAAAATTGTGCTGTCACGATGCTCCGAGATCGAAGGCGATTGTGGTCTTTCCCCCGAACAATTGTTTGTTGAGGCCTGTGAGAGATATCCACGATTGTTTGTCTGTTTGGTTTCCATTCCCTTAGCCGGAACTTGGTTGATGGCAACCCCTGAGGTTCTGTTAGAGGGTGATGGAGAAAACTGGCATACGATGGCACTGGCCGGAACGATGAAACTGGAAGATGCAGAGTTGAATACAGAGGGCGAGACGCTGTCGTGGAGTCCGAAGAATATCCAGGAACAACGTGTCGTGGCAAGTTATATTACAGAATGTTTGAAGCGCTTCACCGATCATGTCGAGGAGGAAGGACCATATACAGCTCGAGCTGCTAATCTTGTACATCTGCGAAGTGATTTTACCTTCACCTTGAAAGATACACGACATCTCGGAGGAATCTTACAGATGATGCATCCTACTCCGGCCGTTTGTGGACTTCCGAAAGACGAGACCCGAGACTTTATTCTTGCCAACGAACATGAGAGTCGTAGCTATTATAGTGGCTTCTGTGGACCTATCGATCCGGATGGAGAGACCCATCTCTATGTATCGCTCCGTTGTATGAATATCAAGGAACATGGGTATCGCCTGTATGCAGGTGGTGGCATCATGAAAGAAAGTGAGATGGAGAGTGAGTGGCAGGAGACGGTAAACAAAATGGGAACAATGATGAACCTCATACGAAAGGAATAATATGTTCAGCAATAAAGAAAATGTAAATATACTAACAGCACTTCTTATAAAGCATGGGGTTCGCCATGCTGTGGTTTGTCCGGGTAGCAGAAATTCTCCGATCGTCCATAATCTCAACGAATGTGAGGAAATGAATTGCTATCCTGTCACGGATGAACGAAGTGCAGGATTTTATGCCTTGGGAATGTGTCAAGCGCTGGATCAGCCTGTTGTGGTATGCGTTACGTCGGGTAGCGCATTGCTCAATGTGGCCCCTGCCGCAGCAGAGGCATACTATCAGCATTTGCCACTTATCATCGTTTCGGCGGATAGACCGATACAATGGATCGACCAATTGGATGGACAGACGATGCAACAAACCGGTGCTTTACAGAATTATGTGCGAAAGTCGGTTTCGTTGCCGGAACCTCATGACGAAGAAGAGCATTGGTATTGTAACCGTCTGGTCAATGAAGCCTTGTTGGAATGTAGACATCGTGGGTGCGGTCCTGTGCATATCAACGTGCCGATAACCGAACCTCTATATCAATATACCGAATCAGCATTACCGGAGGAACGACCTATCATCCGATTGAATCCTGTGGTAAACGATTTGTATGTAAATCAAGTTGCCGAGCGGTTTATGGCTGCCGAGCGTCCAATGGTCGTAATCGGTCAGATGGTTTTGCAGACGTTGATAGAAGATGATTTGCAACCAATTGCAGATTATGCTGTTGTGCTGAGAGAAGCATCGAGTCCTCATGTGCTTCCTTCAACTCATTTCGAGGAAGTACTGGTTAAAGAGGGTGATAATGATACCTATCAACCGGATTTCATCCTGTATATCGGTTCTACACTTGTCAGCAAACGGTTGAAACAATTCCTTCGCAAATGTGATGCCGAGGAATGGACGGTGGATGCAGATGGAGAAATCCACGACACCTTTATGCATCTGGATGGTGTCATCGAGGGAGAGCCGGCCGATGTGTTAGGCGCTATAGCCGATATGATTTCCGCCTCCAAGTTGAATAGTACTTACCGGTCAACGGCATTTCATGATTTGTGGCAGAAGGCACTTGTCATGGCGAATCGTCATGTGTATGATTTTGAACCTTCCTATTCACAAATGTCGGTAGTGAAATACTTCGAAGAACAACTCGAAGATATGTATTATGATTATCGTGTACAATATGGCAATAGTTCAGCTGTTCGATTAGGTAACATTTATGCTGGACATCAGATTTATGTGAATCGAGGAATCAACGGTATAGAAGGAAGTCTATCGACGGCAGCGGGAATGTCTGTCGTTACCGACGATATTGTATACTGTGTACTTGGAGATTTGAGTTTCTTCTATGATCAGAATGCTTTGTGGAACCGAAACCTCAAAGGTAATTTGCGCATTATACTTCTAAATAACGAGTGTGGTGGTATCTTTACCAAGTTTGACGGACTGAAAGAAAGCAAGGCTCGCGATTTCGTTATCGGTACACATCAAACCAAGGCACAGGGAATATGCACTCAGAATGATGTAGGGTATCTTAAAGCCACCAGTCAAGAAGAAATGCAGATAGGCATGGTACAGTTGATGACGATAGATACACAACGTCCTGTGGTACTTGAGGTCTTTACAGATGCTCAAGAAGATGATCAGGTTTTAAAGAATTATTGGAAATAAAAATAGATATGGAAAGACAATGGAATAAAGTTACGGAATTTGATTTTAAGGAGATACTTTTTGAAACTTATAATCATATAGCAAAGATAACAATTAATCGTCCTCGTTATCGCAATGCATTTACTCCGCTTACGACATGGGAAATGTCTCAGGCTTTCAGTTATTGCCGTGAATGTCAGGATATCCGTGTTGTAATTCTGACAGGCGCCGGTGATAAGGCCTTCTGTTCGGGTGGTGATATGCATGTAAAAGGTCGTGGCGGATATGTCGGAAGTGATGGCGTGCCTCGTCTGAATGTACTTGATGTACAGATGCAGATCCGTCGATTGCCGAAACCTGTAATCGCCATGGTGAATGGTTACGCGATAGGTGGCGGTCATGTTCTTCATGTGATGTGCGATTTAACCATCGCGTCGGAGAATGCAATATTTGGTCAGACTGGTCCTAAGGTTGGTTCGTTTGATGCAGGATTCGGTGCCAGTTATTTGGCACGAATGGTCGGACAGAAGAAGGCGCGTGAGATTTGGTTCCTCTGTAAGCAGTATTCAGCAAAAGAGGCCGAAGAAATGGGAATGGTGAATAAGGTAGTGCCATTTGATCAGTTAGAGGATACCTGTGTGGAGTGGGCTGAGATCATGATGGAACGCTCGCCATTGGCATTGCGAATGATCAAGGCCGGATTAAATGCTGAGTTGGATGGACAGGCTGGTATTCAGGAATTGGCCGGTGATGCAACGATGCTTTATTACACGATGGATGAGGCTCAGGAAGGTGGAAAGGCATTCTTGGAAAAGCGCAAACCTGATTTTGACAAATATCCACAGTTCCCTTGATGTATAAACTAAGATGAAACATATAGAAATATCAGAACGGACACTCCATTTTAAACAACCTGCCGGGACTTCTCGTGGCGTTTATCATACGCGTCATAGTTATTATCTTACTCTTACAGATGATGAGAAACCTGGTATCAAGGGCGTTGGAGAATGTGCTACGTTGCCCGACTTGTCATGTGATGCTATCCCGGAGTATGATAAAATACTTCGGGAAATGTGTCGTCTGATAGAACAGATAGGGCATATTCCTTATGACATGCTGAGACCTTATCCTAGTATCCTCTTTGGCTTGGAGACGGCCTTCGCGCAGTTTGAAGCAAACGGTTCTGCTGCTATATTTGATACGCCTTTTGGACGTGGAGAAGAAGGTATTACCATCAATGGACTTGTATGGATGGGGACTTTCGATGAGATGTATGCCCGTCTTGAGGAGAAACTGGCAAAGGGATTCCATTGTGT
>CACYKX010000117.1 GCA_902775075.1 uncultured Prevotellaceae bacterium
CCCTTGCAGGGGGCTGGGGTCTGACTCCGAAGTCGTCATCCCCTGATTTAGAAAGCGATAGTAACGTATCATAGATAATATGGAAGAAAACAAAAAGAAAAGGACGGGTCGATACCCGAAGAACAACAAGCGGATACACTGTGTTATGGTTCGTTTTGACGATGTGGAATGGGCCAAGTTCCTCACGCTCTACGAGCAGTCCGGGGTCTATGCCAAAGCCGTTTTCGTCAAGTCGCGTGTCTTTGGCGAGACGTTCAAGGTCGTGAAAGTCGATAAGACAATGGTGGACTTCTACGATAAACTGTCATCATTCCACGCTCAGTTCCGGGGTGTGGCGGTCAACTACAATCAGGTGGTAAAGGAACTGCGTAGCCATTTCTCTGAGAAGAAGGCAATGGCCTTGCTCTATCGTCTGGAGTCGATGACTCGGCAGATGATGGAGCAGGGACAGCAGATAGTGGCATTGGCAAAGGAGGCAAGAGAACGATGGTTGCAAAGATAACGATTGGTAGTTCCCTTTTCGGTGCCATCAAGTATAATGCCGACAAGGTGAACATGGGGAAAGGCCAGTTGCTGGACACTAACAAGGTGTTCAATAACGGTGACGGTAAGGTCGATGTTGTACAGGTGTTGGCAGATTTCGAAAAGCGGATGCCCAGACAGATGCGGACGGAAAAGCCTGTCATCCACATCTCGCTCAATCCCCATCCTGATGATAGGTTGACGGACGGGGAACTGACACAGATGGCGCATGAGTATATGCAGCGCATGGGTTATGGCGACCAGCCCTATATCATCGTCAAGCATGAGGATATAAACCGCCACCATCTGCATATCGTTTCCGTCCGTGTAGACGAGCAGGGCAAGCGTATTAAAAGCGACTTCACAAAACGGAGAAGCCTTGCCATCATCAGGGACTTTGAACAGAGATACGGACTGCATCATGGCAACGAGCGAGAAGAGGAAAGACTGTCCAACCGCATCCCGCCGGTCAATCCTTCCGAGGGGGACATCAAGAAGCAGGTGGGCAATACGGTCAAGGCCGTGTTCCACGACTATCAGTTTCAGACCATTGGCGAACTTCGCGCACTATTGTCGCTCTATAACCTGACTGTCGAAGAAGTTAGGGGCAATGTCAGAGGTGAGGACTATAATGGTCTTGTTTATTCTGTCATTGATGCCGATAGCAATAAGGTTGGCAATCCGTTCAAGTCATCCCTGTTTGGCAAGTCCGTTGGCTATGAGGCATTGCAGAAAAAGGCTGCATTCTCAAAGAAGAACATCAAGGATAAGAATCTGACTGAGCCGACCAGAAAAAACTTGGAGTATGCGCTTAGACGGACTTACGACAAGGAGGAGTTTGTCAGGATGCTCAAAGAGAAAGGCATTGATTGCGTCTTCCGCTATACAGACGAAGGCAGGATCTACGGTGCTACGTTCATTGACCATCGTACCCATTGTGTCCTCAATGGTTCCCGGATGGGCAAGGTTTTCTCTGCCAATGCGCTTGAACAGCACTTCAATACGCCGTCAGAGGAACAGATTCCTTTCAAGGAAAAGGAAGAACAGGAGGAACAGCCGAATACTGGCAGCACATCGGCAGAAGGACTTCAACAAACCACTTCTCACGATGAGCAGGAACATTACGAAAGCAAAGGCGGTTTCGCATCATTCCTTGATGCTCTTGACATCCTCAATACCGACAATCCTGTCACTGATGCAGAGGAAGAGGCATTCCGTCGCAGGTTCCAGCGCAAGAGGAAAAAGCGTCGTAGCCCGAGACTTTAACCAGAGAACAATAGTATCACCAATTTAATTCAAATGTATTATGCAACAAGAAGATGATTTGAGGGCATTGGCGAAAATCATGGATTTTCTCCGTGCCGTGAGTATTATTCTCGTAGTGATGAACGTCTATTGGTACTGCTATGCCAGTATCGTGGAGTGGCACCTGAACATCGGTGTGGTTGACCGCATCATGATGAACTTCAACCGCACCGCAGGGCTGTTTCATTCCACGCTCTACACAAAACTATTCTCTGTTCTTCTCTTGGCCCTGTCGTGCATGGGAACGAAAGGCGTGAAGGAGGAAAAGATTACTTGGAAACACATTGGCATAGCACTGGCAATAGGCTTTATCCTGTTTTTCCTCAACTGGTGGATTCTTAACCTGCCATTACCCTTTGAGTTCTGCACAGCCCTGTATGTCCTGACGCTGACCCTCGGCTATATCGGTCTGCTGATGGGTGGCCTGTGGATGAGCCGTCTGCTTCAGAACAACCTCATGGATGATGTGTTTAACAACGAGAACGAATCGTTTATGCAGGAAACCCGTCTGATGGAGAACGAGTATTCCGTCAATCTGCCGACACGCTTCTACTACAAAAAGAAGTGGCACAAGGGCTGGATTAACGTGGTCAATCCCTTCCGTGCCACCATTGTACTCGGAACACCAGGTAGTGGTAAATCGTATGCCATCGTCAACAACTTCATCAAACAGCAGATAGAGAAAGGCTATTCGCTCTATTGCTACGATTACAAGTACCCGGATTTGTCAATGATAGCCTATAATCACCTGATGAATCACATGGATAGTTATAAGGTAAAGCCGAAGTTCTATGTGATTAACTTCGATGACCCGCGCAGGAGTCACCGCTGCAATCCCATTCACCCAGATTTCATGACAGATATATCAGATGCCTACGAGTCTGCATATACTATCATGCTTAACCTCAACAAGACATGGGTGCAGAAGCAGGGAGATTTCTTCGTAGAGTCGCCTATCATCCTGTTTGCTGCCATCATTTGGTTCCTCCGTCTCTATGAAGATGGTAAGTATTGCACATTCCCCCACGCCGTTGAACTATTGAATCAGAAATACGAGGATATATTTCCGATTCTTTCCAGTTATCCCGAACTGGAAAACTACATGTCCCCGTTCATCGACGCATGGCAGGGAGGTGCCGCAGACCAGTTACAAGGTCAGATAGCATCTGCCAAGATTCCTCTGTCCCGAATGATTTCCCCTCAACTTTATTGGGTGATGTCTGCCAGTGAGTTCACGCTCGACATAAACAATCCCAATGAACCGAAAATCCTGTGTGTCGGCAATAATCCCGACCGTCAAAACATCTACGGTGCAGCCCTCGGCCTGTATAACAGCCGTATCGTCAAACTCATCAATAAGAAGGGAATGCTAAAGTCTTCGGTTATCATTGACGAGTTGCCCACCATCTATTTCAAGGGACTTGACAACCTCATTGCCACCGCACGAAGCAACAAGGTTGCCGTCTGTCTCGGTTTTCAAGATTTTAGCCAATTAGTCCGTGACTATGGTGATAAGGAGGCAAAGGTGGTACAGAATACGGTAGGCAACATCTTCAGTGGTCAGGTCGTAGGTGAAACAGCCAAAACTCTGAGTGAGCGTTTCGGCAAAGTCCTTCAAAATCGCCAGTCCATGACGATTAACCGTCAGGATACATCCACCTCCATCAATACACAAATGGACAGTCTGATTCCAGCCAGCAAAATTTCTGGCTTAACCCAAGGAATGTTTGTCGGTGCTGTCTCAGACAACTTCGACGAACGCATCGACCAAAAGATCTTCCATGCAGAAATAGTTGTCGATACCGAGAAAGTTTCCAAAGAAACCAAAGCTTACAAGCCAATCCCCATTATCACTGATTTCACTGATGAAAACGGTAATGATAATATGGATCAGATGGTCAAAGAAAACTATATACAAATAAAAAAAGATGTTAAGGATATTGTGACTAATGAACTAAAACGTATCGCTGAGGATCCTGATTTAGCACATTTAACAAAGAAATGATTTTAGGGGATGTGCTTTTTGTTGAGCACATCCCCTAAAGATTCCAAAAAATCGAGAACCATACATAGAGTTGCAAACCGAGATTTAAATTGCCATCTGTTTAATGATGGATATTTAACAATGGCTATACAATAGAGATACTTAATATAATCTCCACGGCAAATAATCATCTCCGCATTTCCACTCACGCCAGAAATCCCAAATGTGTTCAATCATTAAGTCCGTCTGAAGTGAGGTATGCACTATATTCCCATTTTTATCATAGATTACTTTGATATTCTGTTCAAATGATTTGAATGGAACTTTTACCTTTGCAATCCTTCCAATAGCATTTTTAGGATTTTTGTTATCATCTAATACGGTACCAAAATCAGGTTTTTCTTCAGAACGATAGTTCCCATTGCGCAGCATATCAGAAACGGCATTAAATGGATCATAAATACTGTCCAATTTGCTAATGCTGATGATTTTGACTTTTGTTGCAGGATAATGAGTCTGCAGGAACTCTTCTAATTGCGCTTCTTCCTCAGACTTCATACATCCAGTTATTAACAATAAAGCCAAACAGATTATTACATTGATAATTATATTCTTCATTTTCTGATAATTTGTTGTAAGATTGTTTTGTTATTGATTATTGTTGTCGAATGGACTTTCATATTTTCCTTTAATCTGTACTTCTTTATATCATCATTACTAATATAAGTATAGGCATGAAAGAAATTTTCTCCATTTAGTATAACAACATTGTCAGAAATAGAATCAATATCACATTCTATAACCACACTTTCTCTACCTTCATATGTTGTTGATACTTGTCTTTTTACTTGGTAATAGTCATTATATCGGTACGGAATAAACAACTCAATTATTAGATTATTATGTATTGAATCTGAAGATACGACAATTCCATCCGCTTCAATTGTAAAAGGATACGGAATTTTATAAGTTGCATAACATATGATAGCAAAAAAAACGGTAACGATCATCGTCCCAGTACGTACTAAAATTGGAGGTATCTGACCCATGACATGCCTTACTTTCTCGCTTCTTAATTCGATCTTCTCTATATCCATATTAACAATAATTCAATTTCCTAATTCCAATTGATTCTTGACTAGATTGTAATATGTCCCTCGCTTTGCCGTCAGGGACTTGTGATTTCCTGTCTCAACAACCTTTCCCTTGTCCATGACTATTATCTGGTCTGCATTCTTTACTGTGCTTAGGCGATGGGCAACTACCACGACAGTCCTGCCTTTGTAGAATGTGCTCAGTTTCTCAACGATGGCACGTTCATTGCTTGCATCCAAAGAATTTGTCGCTTCATCAAGGAAGATGATCTTCGGATTCTTATATACTGCACGTGCAATCAAGATACGCTGCTTCTGACCTTGGCTTAATCCCATTCCGTCCTTTCCGATGTTTGTATTGAACTTCAACGGGAGAGCTATAACAAAGTCCTTGACATTAGCGATTTCGGCAGCCATTTCAAGTCTTTCCTCATCTATCTCGCCATCATCAACCGCAATATTCCTTGCAATAGATTCGGAGAATATGACACCATCTTGCATGACAACGCCGCATTGCCGCCGCCACCATTTCAAGTTGTATTCGGATATGTTGTGACCAGCAATCGTTATCTCACCACTCATTACCGGGTAATACCCCAGCATGAGTTTTATCAGTGTGGTCTTGCCACTTCCTGATGCCCCCACGATGGCCGTGATTTTCCCATCTGGGATATGAATGTTCACGTCCTCAATGGTCTTCGACAGGGCATGAGGGTCATACTTGAAGTCAATATTGCTCAATTCAATATCATGACATTCATTGTCAAACTCTGTTCTTGAACGATTGTAATCTTCCTCATTATCCTTCTTGTGAATCTCATTGATACGCTCAAGACTTATCTTTACATCCTGTACGGAATATATGAAGTGCATCAGTTGCTCTATAGGACTGTTTAACTGGCCTATGATATACTGCACGGCCAACATCATACCAAGCGTAAGACTGCCATTAATGACCGCAGTAGCTGAGACAACGGTAATGATGATATTCTTCAATTCGTTGATAAAAATGCTTCCAGCCTCCTGCGTTTGTTGGAGTTTCAGACTCTTCATCTGAATGTGGAACAGGTCTGCCTGTACATCCTCCCATTCCCAGCGTCTGCGCTGTTCGCAGTCTTGAAGTTTGATTTCCTGCATGGAGGTTAGGAATTGATAGGTTTTATTGTTGTTTGCTGCCTGTTGCTCAAAGAGTTCGTAGTCAATAACCTTACGACGTCGCAAAAACAGTGCCATCCATCCACCATACAGAATACTTCCAATAAGAAATATTAAGAAGATGAGCCTGTTATAGATCAACAGTACACAACTGAACACGGCGAAGCTAATCAAAGAGAATGCCACATTTAACGTCTGCTGTGTCAGGAATGAGTTAACCCGTGAATGATCACCGATACGCTGCATCAAATCACCCATCAATTTCGTATCGAAGAACGACATAGGAAGCTGAAGCAACTTGATGAAAAAGTCGCTTACCAATGAGATGTTGATGCGCATGGAGATATGCAGCAAGAGCCACCTACGGATAAAGTCAACCGATGTCCGGCTGAGGGTAATGACAAGTTGGCCAATCAAAATAAGCCAGATGAAGTCTATATCTTTGTTTTTGATGCCAATATCGACGATGTTCTGGGTAAGGAATGGCAATGCGAGTTGTAGCAAGCTACCGACAAACAGGCCAAGTATTATCTGGAAGAAATACTTTCGATATTGCTTGATATAGCCGAATAAGAACTTGAACGGCTTTTCTGTTCGTGTTTCATGTTCGTTGGTGTTATCGTAAAAAGCCTGAGTTGGTTCAAAAAACATGGCGATTCCTTTACCCTCGTTGTATCGACCCGTTCCTATCCAATGCTGTTTGAACTCATCCATAGTGTAAGTTATCAGTCCTTTTCCTGGGTCGGCTATATAGAACTTTTGTCTTTTCTTCACCTTATATAAAACAACAAAGTGATTCTGGTTCCAGTGAAGAATACACGGTAACGTTGCTGAGGATAGTTCATCTATAGTTAAACGACCACTAATAGTATATAATCCAATTTTAACGGCTGCGTCTCTGATGCCAAGAAGGGATACCCCTTCTTTAGACGCATAACATATATCAGATAAGCACTTTTGATTATACCTCTTACCATAATATTTGCATATCATCTGAATACACGCTACTCCGCATTGCATGGAATCTTTTTGTTTGATAAACGGATTCTTATTTAGCATATATTATACAATTATTGAGTATAAGCCATTACCAATTTCTCTCAGATTGTTCGTAACATACATATTATATCTTAATGGATTATCCTTAATTTCAATTATACGATCAGCAGTGCATTTCCAAAGTTGCCTATAGGAAGAACTATTGATTATAGAAAGAATGTTCATATCCTTATCCATAATGTTCCCAAAAGTTTGATTGTTTTTCAAACAGTTTTTGATATTCCCAAATTTATCAATACAAAGGCGTTTATAATAGTAGGGGTTGAATGAATGTGCGAGAATAAAATATTTTAGGTCGAAAATGCAATTCTTTGCATAATTGTTATTTGAAGTACAGAGTTCATTATAACTACTCTTGACATAATGAAAGTATTTTCCGCCAAATGTCTTACTTCTTGAAAAAGGTGCCCCATAGAAAATAATACTACTTATTATGTCTGCCTCTTTATTCTTACATATGTTATAAAAGAGATTCTTTTGTTTGTAATTTGCAACGAGTTGTGTACTTTTGATAGTGCTATTGTATATTTGAGAAAGCACATACTCTATTTCTTGAGCAGTTATCATTTCGGGTATTCGTATTTCCAAGAATTTAACTAGCAATTTATTGATCATGGATAGAGCAGCATTGCTATTATATTGGTGGGAGTATTCAATTACCATGTGTTTTATATGCTCTGGTGAAGAATAATTAAAATCAATATTGGGGAAGATATCCGTTTTCTGTTTAACTCCGATTATACCTTTGTCTTTAAAATATGAAATGGTTTCTTGAAGCAGATCCAACTGGTCTGAATAAATTCTTTCTATTTCGGAGATGCTGTAATCTCCAAATAGGTTGATAAGCGAAATGATACTATCAGTTATGTATGTGATAGTAGATTTCTGAGCGTTATAAATGATGCTCGATGTACTTCCTGTTACTATGAAACAATAAGGAAAAATGAAATAATGCAAATTATTTGTCATGACTGATTACGATATTAGAAAATGGAATCGTCGGCATAACGACCCGATACTGTTTTGCTTGATGACATTCACTTATCGTGAACGCATCTTTTCTATGTAGTTCTTTGACATCCGAGGTCTTCATCTTATCCATTTTATGGTAAAATAAAGGCAACTTACGAAGTTCTTCTTTGCAAAAGATATTGTCTTGTTCCATTTTTAATAAGCCATTTAGCTATAAGTTTCTCTAAATCAAAATTGCAGCGATTGCTTGGTGCCATAAATTGCCCTACGGGATTAACTTCTATGAATGTAAATTCACCATCCACTGTCTTAATTATATCAAGAGATCCCGTGTTAAGGGATAATTTGTTCATGAATAATTTTATTTTATTTTCTATCTCATAGGGAAATTTAAACGGAATCCATCGGATATGTTCAGACCCGAAAATTCTTTTCACATCATCATAATTTTTGTCATCAACTATAATGGCGCTTGCATATATGTTTCCATCCAAATAAAATGCTCTTATCTCAAAATCTTTATTGACTTTCTCTTGAATTAAAGAGGGGAAAAATATATCGCATTCAAGTTGAGTTATATCTTCGACACTAATAGAGTTTGTATATACGTTATAAGTCGTGTCTCTCATAATATAGTAACCAGAGAAACGTATCGGTTTTATTATGGAAGATGGATATTTTGACAAAAAATTCACAAGATCTTGTTTGTTATTACTTATCAAACATTTTGGCACTTTTAAACCACAATCCTGAGCATACAGAATAGATGTTAACTTGTCAATACTAACATTATAAGGTGCTGGAAACCAAATCTTTTCTTTTAACAAGAAGAAAATATGTTTAATTAGGTCATTAAGTTCATACTTTAATTCGAATAAAGCTTGGCTCATTGGATACCCAGATCTTAGATTCAGATTAATGTTATCTTCAAATCTTCTGAAATAAACACAACGTACTTCTTTTATCAAGTCAACCCCATTAAATATTATTCGTCTATTAGTGATATCTATTGACACTTTTGAAGAGTCATAAAGATCTTGCTGGGTGAGTTTCAGGAATGGAGCCTTGTAGTATAGAAGCCAATCAATGACTGGATCCGTACATTGCTCATATCCGAAAAAAGACAATATTAAAATCATTCCTATCTGATTTAAATTTCTTAAGATACTCCTTTGTTTATGGAGTACCTTAAGAAATGTTTTAGAACCTTAGAATTCAGTTCTGTGAACTGGTTCTATGATTGGTTGCGGTGTTCTCATTACCTTGGAAGGTGTCGTTGTTGTCGGAATCGTGATGCTGCGAATCCTCAGATGGAGTTGTGTCCTGAGCGATTGAGCAAGCCCCACCTTTGACATTGTTCAGTTCG
>CACYKX010000118.1 GCA_902775075.1 uncultured Prevotellaceae bacterium
GGGGTAAGTTGTCGCGCATTGGCCACCTTCTCATAATCGACACCTCCTGTCATCCCTTTCCCTTCAAGATAGTCGGCTACCTGATCGATATTTCTTACTTCCGATACTCCTTGCAACTGGGCATAGATACCGTCGGCATTTCTATTTGGGTTTATATTTCCTCCATTCACCTCTCCCAAAGTAGGGATAGCGATGATATTACGCGTGTTGGATGTAGAACCGGATTTATTCGTCACCCATACCTCTACTCGGTTGATGGTTATTCCCGAGGTAACCGTCGGTATGGTCTTCATATACCGATCATAGTTATTACGGAAATATGGGTCCAAGAAGAAGTGGCGGTTTTCTTCATAATTGGCTACATCGATATTGAAAGGTGTCATCTGTGTACCGCCTTTCGAGTTCACGCTCTTCGTAGAACTCTTCTTCTGCGAAGCTACCATCTGTAGTTTCAACTTACCGAATTGCATATCCGTACGCAAGCCGAACAAACTGGTTGCGCCATTGATAAGGGAGGAGTTGCTGGGGAAGGATATATTACCGGCTTCTATCAGTTTGATGATTTCATCCTCTTTGCCGTCATACTTCAACTTCAGTTTCTGAGCATCAAAGTCGAAGGTCGCATCGGTGTTGTAGTTCAGGTTCATATTCACCTTGTCGCCCACCTTTCCGTTGACGTTGAGGTTGATTTTCTCATCGAAATCAAGTGTTGTCGTCTTACGGTTGCGAATCGGAATCGACGGATTATCGATATTCTTCGTCGTAGCGCCAAACTTGAGTTCCGCATTTCCTTGAGTCCTTATTCTCACGCCTCCAGGACCGAATATCTTCTCTGCCGGTCCGAGATCGAAATGCATATCGGTGAAATCAAACTTATCCTTACCCTTATTTTCTATAAAGGTTTGATTTTGTTTCTTAAACCAATCATTACGTTGTTTACGTTCCGTCCATTTCAGATAATCTGCCGTCGTCATCATGATTGGGGTATTAATCCATGTTCCTCCCATCTTGTTGCCGATGATATATCGGTCAAGAGAATCATTATAGATGACATTCAACTTCAGGTTATCCGGTCGTTTCAGGTCGGCTGGATTCTGATTCAGATCTTCCACGGTAATCGGTTGCGTTGACTGGATTTTCCATCGTGGATGCAAAAGTGAATCTGGTATAGAATCTTCCTGATCTAAAATCGGCTGTTCTATGATATCCAACGCCTTTGGGATAGTCGTATCTTTCTTACTTTCACGTGTTTTTCTCTGAACATGACTTCTACGACGTATTCTGTCGTCCTGAAGATAAGGCATAGCGATAGCATAGGTACCAGTCAAGACCAGTACCAGCACAAACATGAAATTATGAAGTCGCTTTACCTTCATGGAAGGGCATCCAGACTACAGATACAGACTCTACATTACTTAATCATCTTCAACGCCATCTTCACCACCTGTTCTACAGGTAGGTCTGGTTGCTCTTTCAAGATACTCACAACGACCTTACTACTTGGAGCCGGTGAGAATCCTAACATCGTAAGTGCGGCAACAGCCTCATCCTTTATACCATTATTTACCATCTCCACACTTCCGCCATTGGCAGGAAGTTCATCGGCAATACCCAGACTTACGATCTTATCTCTAAGGTCTACGATGATACGTTGTGCCGTTTTCAGTCCTATTCCTTTGACGGCTTTCAGCATCCTCTCGTCTCCCGAAGAGATAACGCCACAGAGTTCGGCCGGGGATATCGAGGATAAGATCATGCGAGCCGTGTTTGCTCCTACTCCACTTACCGTTATCAGCAACCGATACAGCTCGCGTTCTTGCTTTGAATAAAAGCCATAAAGGGTAAAGTTATCATCACGACCACCTGCAACAAGAGATTCATGAACATAGAGTTTTACTTCTTTCTGCTTCTGAATAGCTGTGTAAGTATTCAATGATATGTTGAGTGCGTATCCTACACCCGCTGCCTCGACAACTGCCAAAGCGGGGGTAACTTCTGTAAGTTCTCCTTTAATATATTCTATCATAATCGATTATTTTTATCATCGTATATACCTTATTATAACGCATAAGGGGTAAATGTTATTGTATTTCCGGGCAAATAGACAGGATATTTAATATAGCAGAACCAGAATACTTTCAATTTGTTACTTTTTGCAACTTTTTAGATAAAAAATATGGTAATATGATAAATATTCCATCAGAAAAATGTATTTTTGCATCGGACGAATAAAATTTATGTCAGCATAGGCTAAACCAATAAAAGAATTCAAAGACTTAAACACATAAAAAATTATGAAGAAAATTAGAGCTGCCGTAGTAGGTTACGGTAACATTGGACACTATAGTGTCGAGGCACTAGAAGCTGCACCGGATTTCGAGATCGCAGGTATCGTACGTCGTCAGGGCGACAGCAACAAACCAGCAGAACTTGCTCAGTATGATGTTGTTGATGATATCGCAAAACTAAAAGATGTTGATGTTGCTATCCTTGCAACTCCAACTCGTAGCTGCCCTGAATATGCAGAGAAGATTACAAAGTTAGGCATCAATACTGTTGATAGCTTCGATATCCACACTTCAATCCTTGACTATCGTACCAAGCAGATGGCAAACAACAAGGCTACAAATACTGTAAGTGTCATCTCTGCAGGATGGGATCCAGGTTCTGACTCTATCGTACGTGTACTCATGCAGAGTCTTGCTCCTAAGGGTCTTACTTATACCAACTTCGGTCCTGGTATGTCTATGGGTCACTCTGTATGTGTTCGTAGCAAGAAGGGTGTAAAGAATGCGCTTTCTGTTACTATCCCATTGGGTGAAAGCATTCACCGTCGTATGGTTTACGTTGAGCTCGAAGATGGTGCAAAACTTGAGGATGTTACAGCAGAAATCAAGGCTGATCCATATTTCGCTAGCGATGAGACTCATGTATTCGCTGTTTCTTCTGTAGATGACGTTCGCGATATGGGTCACGGTGTAAACTTAGTACGTAAGGGTGTTTCTGGTAAGACTCCTAACCAGCGTATGGAATTCAACATGAGCATCAACAACCCTGCTCTTACAGCTCAGGTTCTTGTTAATGTGGCTCGTGCTTCTATGCGTCTACAGCCAGGATGCTACACAATGCCTGAAATCCCTGTTATCGATATGCTTCCTGGTAGTCGCGAAGAAATCGTTGCTACTTTAGTATAAAATTTATGAATCGAAGAATTATTTAGCGTCTCTGCTAAATAGAAGATACGATATAAAAAAGGCTTGCAATTCGTTGCAAGCCTTTACTATTTATTTGTGGGTCTTATAATATTCCAATCCTAACTGAACATTTTTCTTTAGTGCGTTACTAGAATATGTGGCACCAGTGACGCCATCAACATTCATCTTGGCAGCCTTAGAAACTGTCTTTCCTTCGTATTTGGCAAGAAGTGTCTTGGCCTTTGCAAAGAACTTAGGAGTCTCACGATTCTGCAAAGCCTCAACCTTTACCACCTTGTTCTTACGGATATAGATTTTTAAAGGAGTATTTCCTTTAAAACCTCTTACGCCTTTACCTATAGTTCTGGTATTCACTACAGTTGTATCACCTTCATGTGTGATGGTTTCATCACCGGGCATCATACTCAACAACATTGCAGAACCTGCCACAACAACAGCGGCAGAGAAAAACTTTATTCTTTTCATATCTTTATATATTATTCGACTGCAAAGATAAGTAAAATACCATATACCTTACACGCTTCTATTCTCTATTTTACCATGTTTTAACCTATTTTGGTACTTTACACAAAGTATTAGATACAAATATGTACTATCCCCTAAGTCTATTTTCTTTATCTTTGCAAGGTAAAATCTAAGATCATGAAAAAGAATTTAATACTAGCATGTTTTTCTCTGCTTATGGCGGCAAACTGTTTTGCACAATATCGACCATTAGCAGACTTACACGTTGACGGGAAACATCTGAAAGATGACAAGGGGCACATCGTTGTGCTCCATGGTGTCATGGACACTCCCAGTCAATATTTCAACAACCAGAGATGGACCAGTTATTGGGCACCGTACGATGATAATATCGTGGAACCTTGTCTGAATTACTTCAATAAGATCTATTCTGCCATCACTGATAACACGCAGGGGGCTTACTGTGATGTGTTCAGATTGCACCTCGACCCTTGTTGGACGAATACACCCGGAGTTCATGTAAATGGAGAAGCTGACATCTCGGGATTTAGCGAAGAGCGCTTTCTGCATTTCCTCGACAAACTCTATGTGCCTTTGATAAAAAACGGAAACAAGCACGGACTATATGTTGTTGTTCGTCCTCCTGGGGTTTGTCCTCAAAGTATACAGATAGACGGGGAATACCAAAAATATCTGTTGAATGTATGGGATAAGTTCACAAAGAATGAATACGTACTGGCCAACTCCGGAAAGGTAGGTATCGAGTTGGCCAACGAACCTGTTTCCATCGTCGACAAAGATGGTTTGCAATCGGGTAAAAACCTTCATGATTTCTTCCAACCTATCGTTGATAAAATCCGCGAAAACGGTTTCAAAGGTATCATCTGGGTTCCGGGAACCGGATGGCAAGCAAACTACGAAGGATATGCCGTACATCCTATTACCGACAAACTGAAGAATATCGGTTATGCCGTACACGACTACGTGGGATGGTATGGAAGTGATGACAAGAACCCAAACCCGGAAGGTGTCATCGAGCAATTCAAGAAACAGGTGCCTATCGTGGAAACCAATCCTATCATGATCACCGAGGTGGACTGGAGTCCTCAAGTTGCCAACTTTGATGAGAACGATCCTTCCACCTATCATGTCAATGAGCATAATGAGAAGGTGCCAAACAACCTTGGCACATGGGCTACAGGAACAACAAGTAAATGGGGTAATGCGTATAAGAAGTTGATCGACCATTATGGTAACATTTCGATGACACTCTCCGGCTCCGGTTGCTATTTCGATATCGACAAATATCTACAAGATGGTACTGTGGAACCTGCCTTCAGTCATGTGGCCGGTGGAGATGAAGCTTGTGGCGTAACTTGTAAGAAATGGTATAAGGAATATGCTGAGGACAACTTGAAACGACAGAATGATACGAATACCAATGCTGATGACCGTATCATGACAGCTGTCAAAGCTGATGTCAACAGTTGCGATATCATAAGAAGTAACTGTCAACGTATCCATATCACGGCGACAACAAAGTCGGGCAAACAAACTGATATTACTAATGAATGTGAGATTTCTAGTAGCAACCCTAACATCGTCGATTATAATGGCTATGGACTTCTCGCCTTGTATGATGGTGAATGTAACGTTACTTACAAATATACAGATGCATCCAACAAGGATTTCAAGGTCGACATTCCATGTTCTGTAACGACCTTCCCGTTAAAGAGCAGTATGTTGGATCCTAACATTATAGGCAATGGTTCTTTCAACGAGAGTACCGGAGAATTGATTACCGCACAGTATGGACTCGGAGGTTGGAGATATGCCACAGGACTTGACATCTCTGATTATAACTATCTCACAGTAGAACTAAAGGAACCTAATACCAGTTGGGGATTTTCTTTCCATCTTTTCGACTCTGACAATTGCTGGGGCCCTTCTTACACTCAGGAATTTAACGGAGCGACAAGTGTAAAGATTGATCTGCATAAGATGTATACGACTCAGAAAGTCAATCAGGACGGAAAGGAGATTGAAAAGACTATCAAGATCAATCCTGCCAATATTGGTATCGCCGCATTCTGGACAGTCGGAAATTCTCCCGTATACATCCAAGGGTTATATCTTAGCAAGGATGGTACGACTGCTATCGCTAAACTCGACGACAAGGGCATACACGAGATTGCGAACATCAAATATTATTCTTTAGACGGTAAACTGATTGATGCAAACTATCAGGGAATAAAGATAAAGAGAATAACCTATAAGGATGGAAAGACAGAAAGCTATAAATGCAGATAGTTCACCCAAACGTTTCGATAGATGAATTATATGAAAGACGGGAACCGCAATAGTTGTGGTTCCCGTTGATTTTGGTCTTTTATTTTTTACACGCTATAAGAGCTCTTATAACTTCTGATAATTATTTATCCTCTGCAAACAAAGGATCTTCCGGTGTGACCATGATTGGTTTCTGATCGAATTGCTTCAGGATGTCACGATCAGCAAACTTCTTATCAACGACCAATCGGAACATGTATTCATTAAACCAACGGTTGCTCATGATCAGACAGCCTTTATGACCGTAATCTGCGCCCCAACTGTTCTCGACCTTCCACTTCAGAGGTTTACCGGCAGCATCCAAATCTACAGCAGTAAGTGTCATCGCATGAGTAGAACCACTATCGAAGGTTGAGATGCGCTCTGCCTTGTTCATTGGGAATGATGTATCGAACAAACTTCCGTAATCATAGTTTTCGGTATCACAATAGCCGCGCGAACGGTCCAACTGCTTACCAACATCATAACTGCTATACATCTTTCTACCGGCCTTCAACGAATTGATTGCCAACTTAGCAATCTCTTCCATTGGGAGGTTCAGATACTTCCAGTTATGTCCATCATAGGTATGACGATCATATTCCACCTCATAGGTTTTATGATAAGGATGACGAGGATCATTCATGACCATGATAAAACTACCATTCAACTTATCACCTACGGTTTCCTTATAGAATTCCTTCGGGGTATAGGTCTTAGCTTCACCTACGACCTTACCATCCTTATCACGGAACTGATAGGTGAAAGTTTTTACAGGTTCACCAAGGGTAAGAGTCAACATACGATAGATGACACCCAAGTATTCTGTTTTCTTAGCGTTGATAGCATCCTTACTCTTACCATCATTCTTCATCTTGCGGAGAGCCAATCCAAACTCACGGAGCTTACTGGATATCAAGGCACTCATCTTACTGGTGTTGTCACTACTATAAGTTTCAGGCATCACACTCTTTGGAACAAGTCCATATTTGTCTGCAAGGTCTGCCACACCACAGAATGTACCACCATCGTTAATTGGATGATGGAAGAAGAACTGTACACGCGTATCATCCAATGGTTTGTCGGCACAGTCGATGACACCCTGAAGCATCAAGTTAGCCTTCTCCAACTGATCCCAAAAGAAAAGATAATCCTGAGAATACTCAACGACACGTTTCTGTTTATCCTTCAAGGCAAAATCACTACGAAGCACATTCAGACCACTGAACAACCAGCAACGACCGCTGCTCTTCTGATCCATGATACTCTGTGATGGAGTCTCGACACTAAAATGCGTATCAAAAGCAATCTGATTAGAATGATTCTTTGTCAGGTCATCAATCTTATTACCGGCAATAGCATTGAACAAAGCCTTATTCACGGCAGAAGAAGGCTGACCAGCTTCTATTTTCTCTATCATCTTTTGAGAGATACCACCCTCTTTGGTCTGTGCATCCATGGCGCCTGTCACAGCGATCAACGCACTCATCACTAAAACTTTCTTATTCATAAAGGTTATATCTAGTAGATTTTTTAATTATTGTTGCAAAGATACAAAAAAAGTCGTATCTTTGCAAAGTTATCATGATGAATATTAAGAGTGAATCAGAGTAAGTTAAAACTTTTAAACCAAATAAAATACCCTGCGGACCTTCGTAAGTTGAGCATTGACCAACTCCCGGAAGTATGCAAAGAACTCAGAGAAGATATCATCGACGAGGTTAGCGTCAACCCCGGTCATTTTGCTTCTTCATTAGGTGTTGTAGAAATCACGGTCGCATTACATTATGTCTTCAACACTCCAGAGGATAGAATCGTCTGGGATGTTGGACATCAGGCTTATGGTCATAAGATCCTGACCGGTCGTCGCGAAGAGTTCTACACCAACCGTAAGCTAAATGGCATACGTCCATTCCCGACTCCATTGGAAAGCGAGTACGACACGTTCACGTGTGGACATGCTTCCAACTCGATATCGGCTGCTTTGGGAATGGCTGTCGCTGCACGACAGACGGGGAATACCGACAGACACGTTGTGGCTGTCATTGGCGACGGCGCCATGAGTGGAGGACTGGCTTTTGAGGGACTCAACAATGTCAGCAGTACGCCTAACGATATGCTCATCATATTAAATGATAATGATATGAGTATCGACAGGGCTGTCGGTGGCATGGAGCAATATCTGTTGAATCTTGATACCAACGAAACTTACAACAGATTACGTTTCAAGGCCAGTCAATGGCTTTTCTCTAAAGGATATCTCAACGAGTCACGCCGAAAGGGTATCATCCGCCTCAACAATGCTTTAAAGTCTGCTTTAAGTCATCAGCAGAATATCTTTGAGGGTATGAACATCCGATACTTCGGACCGTTCGATGGTCATGACATCAAGGAGATCGTGCGTGTTCTCAATCAACTGAAGGACATGAAAGGTCCGAAACTATTGCATCTGCATACCACCAAAGGTAAAGGATATGAACCCGCAGAGAAGCAGGCCACCATTTGGCATGCTCCGGGCAAGTTTGATGCCGAGACAGGAAACAGAATCATCGCAGACAACACCAACCAACCACCGAAATTCCAAGAGGTCTTTGGTAAGACGCTATTGGAATTGGCCCAGCAGAATCCACGTATCGTCGGTGTAACCCCCGCGATGCCTACGGGATGCAGCATGAACATCATGATGAAGGAAATGCCTGATCGGGTCTTCGATGTAGGTATTGCCGAAGGTCATGCCGTAACCTTCTCCGGTGGAATGGCAAAGGATGGGTTGCAACCATTCTGTAACATATATAGTGCATTTGCACAACGAGCTTTCGACAACATCATTCACGACTTGGCCATACTGAACCTTCCGGTCGTGTTATGTCTCGACCGTGCCGGTCTTGTCGGCCCTGACGGTCCTACTCATCATGGTGCTTTCGATATGGCGGCACTTCGCCCAATCCCGAACCTTACCATAGCGTCTCCTATGAACGAGCATGAATTGCGACGACTCATGTATACCGCCCAACTACCTGATAAGGGTACTTTCGTGATCAGATATCCACGAGGCAGAGGTTCGCTACAAGACTGGAAATGTCCTCTCGAGGAAGTCAAAGTGGGAACAGGCAGAAAACTGCGTGATGGAGATGACGTTGCCATCCTATCAATAGGTCCTTGTGGTAACGACGCAGCCAAGGCTATCGATGAAATAAACCAGGAGGCTCAATACAGCAACTGTAAACTTCGCTCCATAGCTCATTATGACATGCGTTTCCTCAAACCTCTTGACGAGAACTTACTCCACGAAATCGGTAAGAAGTTCAAACGTATCGTGACCCTAGAAGACGGCGTAAGGAACGGAGGACTCGGAAGTGCTGTACTTGAATGGATGGAAGACCATGGATACTATCCAGAAATTATCAGATTAGGATTA
>CACYKX010000119.1:0-12929 GCA_902775075.1 uncultured Prevotellaceae bacterium
GACCAGAAACTTGCAGACGTCCTCCCAGGTGAGAAGATTAACGTACCTGTTTACGCTGACTCTGATTACAAAATCGAAGTTTACGTTGGCGGTGAGTTGGCATATACTGCTGATTTAAGTTTGTAATCATAACCCCATCTCATAAAAACGAGCGCAATTGCGCCCGTTTTTTTTATAAAAGCTAACATATTCCAACGAATTTCATTATCTTTGCAGCAATATAATATAGAAAGAGGGAGATTTACTTACAATATGAAAATATATATTGCCGACAAACAAGATATAACGCGCGCTGGACTTACCTATATCATCGAGAGTTCTACACAAACATCCTATAAATATATAGAGGATAAAACAGAACTCATCGAAGCCCTGAAACAGGATGACGATGCTGTCATCATCCTCGACTACACACTCTTCGATATCAACGACGCAGAGGAACTGATCATCTTAAGTGACCGTTTCTTGCGCACACATTGGCTTCTATTCTCGGAAGATCTCAGTTTGGACTTCATCAAGAAACTGATAGGCAGTCGCAATACGTTCAGTATTGTACTAAAAGATTCGCCATTAGCAGAAATCAGGGAATCCATCACCTTTGCTATGCAGAAACATCGATATATCTGTCAACGTACCACGGAAATGCTCTTTGCTCCGGAACCTCAACATGAGGAAAAGGTAAAGCTTACCAAGACGGAAACTGAGGTATTGATCGATATCGCCCTCGGCATGACAACAAAGGAGATTGCCGAAAAACGTTTCTCCAGTTTCCATACCATCAACACGCACCGAAAGAATATCTTCAGAAAACTGGGGGTAAACAATGTACACGAGGCAACAAAATATGCGTTACGAGCCGGACTGGTAGACTCGGCAGAGTATTATATTTAAGAAAACTTTTTGGATATTCTGGTATTTCCTATTATTTTTGCATATCGTATGAATGACCATAAAAACAGATCCGACAAGAAAGCCCCTCTCCTACCCGTCATCATCGGCACCGGGATGGGTTCGGGATTCTTCCCTTGGGGACCCGGTACAGCAGGTTCTATCGTGGCGACCTTGATATGGATGATACTCACCCTATTCTTTCCCGAAGGCGATACCGTGAGCAGCATCACTTGGTTTCTGATTATTTTCTGTTCATGGATCGGAATGTGGGCTGTAGACAGGTTACGACCTTTCTGGGGTGAAGACCCTGCACGCATCGTCATCGACGAATGGGTGGGCGTATGGATTCCCCTGTCCATCATCCGTCCTGATGATTATCTATGGGCTATCGTGGCACTCTTATTATTCAGATTCTACGATATCGTGAAACCCCTCGGAATAAAAGCGCTCGACAGGAAAGAAGGAGCGGTATGGGTGATAGCCGATGATCTCTTGGCCGGATTATATTCGGCATTCTCCTTAATTGTCATCAAAATCATCATCGCTGTATGGATAAAATAAAATCAGCTACAAAGGGACATGAACTATAGAGACTTTTTGCAAAAAATCATCTATCAGATGATTAATCCACTGATAAAAGGTATGATTCGTATCGGTATCACACCCAACATCATCACAACCACCGGACTTATCGGCAACATGATCGCTGCGGGATTCTTCATTTATGCTGCCCTGCATAACTGTGATATGCCATCTGTCTTCTGGGGCGGCATCATCATCCTGCTAGCAGGACTCTTCGACATGATGGACGGTCGACTTGCCAGAATGAGCAATACGACGAGTATCTTTGGTGCACTCTTGGATTCTACACTCGACAGATATAGTGAAATGGTCACGCTGATGGGAATCGTCCTCATCTTTACAGAACATCCGGATGACTGTTGGTTCCCTATGGGAATCGTAACCTTCACCGCCCTATTGGGAAGTGTGATGGTGAGCTATATTAGGGCAAGAGCAGAAGGACTACAGATAGAATGCAAAGTAGGACTGATGCAACGACCGGAACGCGTTGTAGTAACGGCAATCACCGCTATCCTAACGGGAGCAACGGAAAACCTATGGTGGCTCGCCGGAGGTATGATAATAATAGCCATACTCGCCAACCTTACGGCCTTCTGGCGGATGGCACACTGCTACAAGGTACTGAAGAATAAAAACAAATAAAGAATTCATAAGAAAAGCACACGGATATAGCGGATAATATCAAAAAAAATATTATCTTTGCAACAGAATTATTGATACACAGATAAATGAGTAAAATTAATTTAGCTCATAGACTGAACGAAACAGTAAAAGAGCTTTCCTCCGAGAAATCTCTACAAGGACTGATTAACCAGTACAGAGACGGCAATCCAATGCCTTCAGGCAAGACGCTTGAAGAAATTATCGATTTGTCTCGTTCAATTCTTTTTCCCGGTTATTTCGGAAGAAATTCATTCACGACCCAAACTCTCGAGTTTCATCTCGGTGTAAGAGCAGAGCGCCTACAAAGAATGCTTGCTGAGCAGGTGCTTGCAGGATTGTGCTTTGCGGATACCGCTGAAGAACAAACTGCAGAAGAGTTGGAATGTGAACGTTGTAAGGCTGAAGAAATATCCATGAAGGTGATAGAGACTTTCCCTGAGATTAGAAGAGTACTCGGCACCGACATCACAGCAGCATACAATGGTGACCCGGCAGCAAGCAGTAAGGCGGAAATCGTAAGTTGCTATCCTGTCATCAAGGCTTTGAGCAGCTATCGTATCGCTCACGAGTTGTACAAACTCAACGTACCACTCATCCCGCGACTCATCACAGAAATCGCACACTCTGAAACTGGTATCGACATTCATCCTGGTGCGCAAATCGGTGAATATTTCACCATCGACCACGGAACAGGTGTCGTCATCGGAGCTACGTGTATCATCGGAAATAATGTCAAGCTCTACCAAGGTGTAACCTTGGGAGCAAAGAGTTTCCCATTAGATGATAAAGGAAACCCTATCAAGGGCATTGCACGTCATCCTATCATTGAGGACAACGTAATCATCTATTCCAATGCGACCATCTTGGGAAGGATTAAAATCGGAGAAGGATGTATCGTCGGAGCAAACGTCTGGGTGACCAAGGATATGAAGCCTAAGACGAAAAAGTATAAAAGAGAAAAAATAGATAAATTAGATTTAGAATTCAACAATGGAACAGGAATTTGAACTCATTGCCAAAACCTTTATGGGACTAGAACCCGTTTTGGCTCAGGAGCTCACCCAACTGGGTGCTAACAATGTACAAATTGGCCGTAGAATGGTTTCTTTCACGGGTAACAAAGAAATGATGTATCGTGCCAATTTTCAGTTGCACACTGCAATCCGTATCTTGAAGCCTATCGCTCATTTCAAAGCGAAGTCTGCTGAAGATATGTACAATGAGGTAAAGAAAATAGATTGGAGTAAATATATTGAAAAGGGAAAGACTTTCTCTGTAGACTCTGTAGTCTATTCTGAAGAATTCCGCAATTCTCGCTTCGTTACCTATAAGGTAAAGGACGCTATCGTCGATCAGTTCCGCGAGAATACGGGTACTCGCCCTAACATCTCTGTTTCCAACCCAGATATTCGACTGAACATCCATGTGGCTGAGGATGATGCGACCCTGAGTCTCGACTCAAGTGGTGAGAGTCTTCACCGTCGCGGCTATCGACAGGAAAGTGTGGAAGCACCGCTCAACGAGGTCCTTGCAGCCGGTATGATTCTGATGACGGGTTGGAAGGGTGACACCGACTTCATCGATCCTATGTGTGGTTCAGGTACACTCCTAATAGAAGCTGCCCTCATCGCACGCAACATGAGTCCTGGTATCTTCCGCAAGGAATTTGCCTTTGAGAAGTGGCCTGACTTTGATCAGGAGCTCTTCGACAAGATCTACAATGATGACTCTGAGGAACGTGAGTTCACACACCACATCTATGGTTATGATATTGACATGAAGGCTGTGAACACCGCAAGTCTTAACGTTCGTGCCGCTGGCTTCAGCAAAGACATCACAGTATCACAAGCCGACTTCAAGGATTTCAAGAAGCCTGAGGAGAAGAGTATCATGATCACGAATCCTCCATATGGTGAGCGTATCTCTACACCAAACCTGTTGGGTACATACAAGATGATCGGTGAAAGACTGAAACATGCCTTCATGGGCAACGAGGCTTGGATATTGAGCTACCGTGAGGAATGCTTCGAGCAAATCGGTCTGAAACCTTCTATCAAGATTCCTGTATATAACGGTAGTCTGGAATGTGAGTTCCGAAAATATTCTATCTTTGATGGTAAGATGAAGGAATTCCGTGCAGAGGGCGGTATCGTGAAAACTGATGCTGAAAAGCGCGAGATGGCACAGAAGCATCGTTTCAAGAAGAACCGTGAGTTCAAGAAACGTCTTGAGGCAGAGGAAGAAAACGAGGATGGAGACATTCGTAGCTTCACCTTCCACAAGCCAAACTTTGGTAAGAATGATGACTTCTTCGGTGGTAAACGCGGAAGAAGAAACCGAAACGATGGTGACAAGAAAGAGGAAAAGAGTTATAACAAAAAAGGCGGAAAGCGCTTCGACAAAGGGAACAAGCGCGGTGGCTTTGATAAGAGACGTAATAGATTCGATGAAGATGAATAAACTTTTTTCTCTAATTCTACTGATGATTCCTATGATGGCTTCTGCTCAGGGACTGAAAGAGCTAACTCTTGAAGACTTAAACTTCGGTGGCAAGAACTATCATAACATGATAGCTAAGAACCGCTGGACAACTTGGTGGGGTGATGAACTTGTACGCCAGGATGCGGAGAACTGCTATCTGGTAAATAAATCTACCGGCAAGGAATCTCTTCTTTTTGATATCGAGAAGTTAAATGCTATAAAGGGGGTGAAAAAGATTCATTCCCTTTATAATACTGCTTTCCCTTTCGCTGGAAAGTGTGTCGTAAAGATCGGTAACCAACTCATCAACTGGAAGAAGGGTACTGTTACAGAGGATAACACCCCATCAGCCTTCGTGCGTGATGATCAGTTGTTCGTAAAAGACAGCAAGGGTGTTGAGCACCAGCTCACGACAGACGGCAGCAGAAATATCGTATATGGTCAGAGTGTACACCGTGATGAGTTCGGTATCTCCGGTGGTATTTTCTGGAACCCTGACCATTCACTCCTTGCATTCTACCGCATGGACCAAAGTATGGTGAGCGACTATCCTCTGGTGACGATTCCAGAACTTGACTGGAAGCCTAAGGCCGGACAGAGCCGCATCGCTACTCCGGAACCTATAAAATATCCTATGGCCGGCGAGACTTCTCATCAGGTAACAGTGGGTGTATATAACATCAAGAGTGGAAAGATTATCTATCTAAAGGCCGGAGACCCGACAGACCGATACTTCACGAATATTGCATGGAGTCCTGACGGGAATACCATCTATATGTTTGAGTTGAACCGTGACCAAAACGACTGTCGCTTGGTAAGTTACAATGCCGAAAATGGTAATAAGATCACAGAACTGTATCGCGAAACGGATGCCAAATATGTAGAACCGCTACACCCTATCCAGTTCTTGCCATGGGATCATTCCAAATTTATTATGCAGAGCCAGAAAGACGGATTCAACCATCTGTACTTGTTTGACAAAAACGGAAAACAGTTGAAGCAGATCACATCAGGCAAATGGGTCATCATGGAAGTCATCGGTTTCGACAAGAAGAACCACAACATCGTATATACATCCAACGAATGTAGTCCTATCCAACAAAATATATGGACCGTAAACGTGGATAACAGCAAGCGCACACGCCTTGACAATGGTAAAGGATGGCATTCTGCAACATTAAGTGCCAGTGGTATGTTCGTCTACGACAACTATCAGACACCAACGATCCCTCGAAACATTGAGATTATCAATACCGAAAATGCCAAACGCACGACATACTTCAAGGCAGAGAATCCATGGAAGGGATATACCGTTCCTACCTACGAGTGTGGTACGATCAAAGCGGCAGACGGTGTCACCGACCTATACTATCGCATGGTGAAACCTGTGAATTTCGATGCCAAAAAGAAATACCCTACTATTATATATGTATATGGTGGTCCTCATGCACATAATGTAGATGCACGTTGGCACTACTGTTCACGTAGTTGGGAAACCTATATGGCAGAGAAAGGCTATCTGCTCTTTATCCTTGACAACAGAGGTAGTGAGAACAGAGGCAAGGACTTTGAACAAGCCACCTTCCGTCACCTCGGAGAAGAAGAGATGAAAGACCAGATGGAAGGTGTGAAATTCCTGAAGAGTCTTCCATACGTAGATGCAGACAGACTCGGTGTACATGGATGGAGTTTCGGCGGATTCATGACAACAAATCTGATGACTACCTACCCTGATGTCTTCAAGGTCGGTGTTGCCGGTGGTCCTGTCATTGACTGGAAATGGTACGAAGTGATGTATGGTGAAAGATATATGGATACCCCACAGACAAATCCTGAGGGCTACGCTAAATGCAGTCTGCTCCCTAAGGCAAAGAATCTGAAAGGTAAACTACAGATCATCATCGGTCTCAACGACCCGGTGGTAGTACCACAACATGCATTCAGTTTCCTGAAAGCATGTATCGAAGCAGGAACACAACCAGACTTCTTCGTATATCCGGGCGAACCTCATAATATGCGAGGTCACCAAAGTACTCACTTGCATGAGAGAATCAGTCAATATTTCTTTGATTATCTCCCAGCGAATACAAAAAACTAAAAACCAAATAAAAAATAAGATGAAGATTCTATTGTTAGGAGGAGGCGGCCGTGAACACGCCTTAGCTTGGAAAATTGCACAGAGCAAGAAAGTAGAGAAACTCTTTATTGCTCCGGGTAATGCTGGTACCAGTAACGTTGGTGAGAATGTAGCCATCGGCGTGAACGAATTCGACAAGCTGAAGGATTTTACTGTCGATCAAAAGATTGATATGGTAGTAGTAGGACCGGAAGATCCTTTGGTAAATGGTGTTTATGACGCTTTTAAAACTGATCCTCGTACAAGTCATGTACCTGTCATTGGTCCTTCAAAACAAGGTGCTGTGCTCGAAGGTTCTAAGGATTTTGCCAAGGCCTTCATGAAGAGACACAACATTCCGACAGCTGCCTACGAAACTTTCGATGGTAATACCATAGAGGAAGGTTTGAAATTCCTTGAGACCCTAAAGGCACCGTATGTACTGAAAGCCGACGGACTCGCTGCCGGTAAGGGCGTACTTATCGTCCCTACTCTGGAAGAAGCCAAGAAAGAATTCAAGGAGATGCTTGGCGGTATGTTCGGAAACGCTTCGGCCAAGGTTGTCATCGAGGAGTTCCTCAGTGGCATCGAATGCTCTGTATTCGTCCTCACAGATGGAAAGAATTATAAGATTCTTCCAGAAGCCAAAGACTACAAACGTATCGGTGAACACGACACGGGTCTCAACACCGGTGGTATGGGTAGTGTCACACCTGTACCTTTTGCTACAAAAGAATGGATGCAAAAGGTTGACGAACGTATCATCAAACCTACCATAGAAGGACTCGCAGAAGAGAATATCGACTATAAGGGCTTCATCTTCTTTGGTCTCATCAACGTAGAAGGCGAGCCTATGGTCATCGAGTATAACTGCAGAATGGGTGACCCTGAGACGGAGAGTGTCATGCTCAGACTAAAGAGTGATATCGTAGACCTCTTTGAAGGTGTAGCACAAGGTGATCTGGACAAGAGAGATATCGAGTTTGACAAGCGTTCTGCAGTCTGCGTCATGCTAGGTATCGATGACGTAGAAGGTTCTGTAGTTTTCCACTCCGGAACCACTACAAAAGATGGAGAAATCGTCACCAATGGTGGTCGAGTAATCGCAGTAAGCAGTTACGGAGAAAATAAGGAAGATGCACTTCAGAAGAGTTTCAAAGAAGCTCAGAAGATCAAATTCCAAGATAAATATTTCCGTTCAGATATCGGAAAGGATTTGTAATTCATGACAAGAAAGAGAATACAAAATAAGATTTCAGAGAGCCGCTTTGCCCTTCCTGCAGCGGCTCTTTACAGTGTTTTTACATGGCTCGCATGTGGACTTCTCACACACGGGTGGTGGCTTTCGTTCCTATTGATGATAGTAACTTCTTACTTCATGGTGGAAGTAAACAACCGAAATGCACTGATCAGAATCTATAGTAGGATGGTGTCATGCTCCTTCCTCGTATTCTCCGTCATGGAAAACTTTTTGTTCGGAAACAACACTGCCGCGGCAACAGGTCTTTGCTGTGCAGGATTCTTCTTGATGTTCTTTAAGACCTATCAACGCAAAGATAGTTCAACCTCCATATTCTATGCCTTCACTTTTCTAGGTATCCTTTCGTTCTTCTGTGTACAGATACTCTATCTATTACCGATCATCTGGATACTCCTTACCACAAAGATCATGGCATGGAGTTGGCGCAACTTCTGGAGTTCGATATTAGGTATCATCATGCCATATTGGTTCCTAGAAGGCTACTATATATATATAGGGAAATACAGATGGGTCATCGAACATCTCACGGAATTAATATCAGCAAATCAACTCTTTAACTGGACTATCATCGATATTCCAAGAAGAATATCTTTTATCTGGCTCGTCCTATTGTCTATAATAGGTATCGTCCATTTCTTGACAACAAGTTATAAAGACAACATCAAGGTACGCATGTTCTATGAGTCATTCATAACCATAGACATCGCCATATTCTTACTCCTATTGATTTTCCCAAGTCACTATGATGAACTGATTGCGGTTTTCACGGTAAGCACTTCCCCTATCATCGCCCACTACATAGCCCTTACCCGTGGAAAGGCAAACAACATCGTCTTCATATTCATAATGATCATCACCCTACTGATCACCCTATTTAATATGACACCAAACCTATGGATACACTTATTCCATTTTTAACAGACTGGGGCTATTGGGGAATGCTTGTCGCTGCCTTTCTTGCCGGAAGTTTCTTTCCTTTCAGCAGTGAGGCTGTTATGGCAGGACTCATTGCCGCCAACCTGAATCCATGGCAGTTGGTTGTGTATGGCTCCATCGGAAATGTAGCAGGATCCCTATTCAATTATTTCCTGGGACGCTTGGGAAAAATGGAATGGATAGAAAAATATCTGCACGTCAAGAAAAAAGATCTGGACAAGGCTCAGAAATTCATGAAAGGAAAAGGTGCCTGGGCCGGATTCTTTGCCTTTCTGCCCATTATCGGCTCTGCGATAACAATAGCTTTAGGACTGATGCGGGCTAACCTCACAATCAGTATCACAAGTATAACACTGGGTAAGGTATTAAGGTACATCATCTTGGTCGCCAGCATCTTATCAATATGTTCATGCAACATTGAGCAAAGTAGTCGTCCAGTCATTGCCGTGACCATAGAACCAATGCGATATTTTACAGAACAAATCGTCGGCGACAGATATCAGGTGATGACGATGGTACCTTCGGGAATGAGCCCGGAAACCTACGAGCCAACACCAAGACAAATCGTTGAACTAAGTCATGCCGAATACTATATGAAGGTCGGAAAGATTGGTTTTGAACAGACTTGGATGCGAAAATTAAAACAAAACGCTCCCGGATTGGTCATCGTTGACACCTCTAAAGGTATCACCCCCATAAAAGATATAAACGGAATAGAAGACCCACATACTTGGATGAGTTGTTCATCGGCCAGAAAGATTGCTACTCAGATATATCTCACCATGGTCAGAAAGTCTCCCAAGGATAGTAGTTTCTACAAGAACAACTATCTGAGACTGATCAAGAAAATCAATCAGGTGGATACAGAGATCAGAGCGATGCTGAAAAAACAACCTTCTGGTCACACAGCTTTTCTCATCTATCACCCTACCCTTACCTATTTTTCAAGAGACTACAATTTTGAGCAGATACCACTCGAGGAGGAAGGCAAGGAACCAAGTGCCAGTCAAACGCAAGCTCTCATCGACAGAGCTAACAAGAGTGATATAAGAACCATCTTCGTACAGAAACAATTCAGTCCGCGCAAAACCATCACCATACAAGAGGCGACCAATACGGGGACTACCGAGATAAATCCATTGAACTATAATTGGTCTGACGAAATGCTGAAGATCGCAAAGAGTCTAACCATAAAGAACAGAAAATGATATGGAACCAATTATCAAATTGACGAACATCACGGCTTCTTACGACAACAACATTGTCGTAAGTGATGCCAATCTCACAATATACGACCATGACTACTTAGGTGTCATAGGCCCCAACGGAGGTGGCAAGACCACATTGATGAAGATTCTGCTCGGACTCAAGAGTCCTAAAAGTGGAATGGTAGAATACTTCAGAAATGGCGAAAAGGTTGACGAGATTACGATGGGATATCTCCCACAATATAATGCCATAGACAGGAAATTCCCTATCACAGTATATGAGGTTGTCTTATCGGGACTCTCCAAACAAAAAAAAATCCTACGCCCCTATACCAAGGAACAACACGCTCAAGTGAAAGCATGCCTGAAATATATGGAACTGGATAAGTTCGAGAACACCCCTATCGGAGCCCTTAGTGGAGGACAGTTGCAGAGAGTACTGTTGGCAAGAGCCATCGTATCACGTCCCGACGTCATCATACTGGATGAGCCGAACACCTATATAGACCGACATTTCCAGGAACAGATGTATGAAATGCTCGCAAATATCAACAAGCAATGTGCTATCGTCATCGTAAGTCATGACATCACCGAAATATTACAAAATGTAAAACACATAGCCTGCGTAAATCACAAACTGCATTATCACGAAACAGCCGATCTACCCAAAGATAAGTTAGAAGAACATTTCTTAAAAATGTATTAAAACATTCTAATTTAAAGTAGCGAAGCTACAATTCATAGGCGGTTTGGATAAAAATCTCAAAAGAAATAAGTATATTTGCACGGTATTTTGAAATCACAATAAATATTTATCATAAATGAAACAGTACAGATTAGTGGACAATATTTTAGGCTGGGTGGCTTTTGTCATCGCAGCGTACACATACTGTTCCACAATTGAACCGACAGCCAGTTTCTGGGACTGTCCTGAATTTATTGTAACCGCATTCAAACAAGAGATCGGTCACCCTCCTGGGGCACCTTTCTTCATGTTGCTCGGAAACATCTTCACACAATTTGCCAGCAATACCACAGAAGTGGCCAAGATGGTAAACACGATGAGCGCGCTTCTTAGTGCAACATGTATCTTGTTCCTCTTCTGGACGATCACACACCTCACGAGGAAGTTGATTTTGCGCGACTGGAGTGAGATGACCCTCGGCAAACTAATAGCCATCGAAGCATCTGGAATGGTGGGAGCACTCATCTATTGCTGGAGCGACACCTTTTGGTTCTCTGCCGTGGAAGGTGAGGTATATGCCTTCTCTTCAGCCTTCACAGCAGCAGTATTTTGGCTAATCCTGAAATGGGAAGACCATGCTGATGAACCACACAGCGACCGCTGGCTGGTACTGATCTTCTATATGACAGGTCTCAGCATCGGTGTACACCTGCTCAACCTGCTTTGCATCCCAGCCATCGTATTGGTATTCTACTACAAGAAATTCAAGGATGCCAACCTTAAGGGTTCACTCATCGCATTGACAATTTCCTTTGTTGTCGTTGCTGCCGTCCTCTATGGTGTCGTCCCTGGCATCATCACAGTAGGCGGATGGTTTGAATTGTTCTTCGTGAACACCCTCGGATGCCCATTCAACACGGGTGAAATCATATACATCATCCTCCTGATTGCAACGGTAATATGGGCCATCTACGAGACCTATCAAGATAAAAACCTGAAACGAGAGAACATCGCCTTCCTACTCGCAGTAGGTATGCTCGGCATTCCTTTCTATGGTTACGGATGGAGCGCATTCTTCATTGGTGTTGTCGTTCTCGTCGCACTATGGTTTGTACTAAACCGCAAAGTCAAGAAAGAGAAAGCCCTCGTACCGATGGTAAGTGCTCGCATCAAGAACACAACCTTATTGTGCATGTTGATGCTGATGATCGGATATTCCAGCTATGCACTCATCGTTATCCGAAGTACAGCGAACCCACCTATGGACGAAAACTCCCCGGAGGATATCTTTACTCTAGGTAGCTACTTGAGTCGTGACCAATATGGTGACCGTCCTTTATTGTATGGACAGGCTTACACCTCACAGGTAAAACTCGAACAGGATGGCAATATGTGCAAACCTGTGACAGTAGAAGGTGCTCCAATCTATCAGCGCAAAGAAAAGGCTTCCAAGAACGAGAAAGACTCTTACTTCGTAGTAAGCCATAAGAACAAATATGTATATGCCCAGAACATGTTATTCCCTCGTATGTATGATGCAGCCCATCAGCAAGCATACGAAGACTGGATGGGAGGCGTTGATGGCAGTGAAGAACCTTACGACAGATGTGGTGAGAATATCATGGTCAAGATGCCTTCAGCATTGGAGAACATCAGATTCTTCCTCTCTTACCAGTGCAACTTCATGTATTGGAGATATTTCATGTGGAACTTTGCCGGTCGACAGAATGATCTGCAAGGCAATGGCGAACTAGAGCACGGTAACTGGATTACTGGTATCAGTTTCTTGGATAATGCCCGTCTGGGTGACCAAAGCAAACTGCCGGATGAACTGAAAGAGAACAAGGGACACAATGTATTCTACTGTTTACCGCTACTCTTAGGTTTGATCGGTCTATTCTGGCAAGCATATCGCGGACAAAGAGGTATACGCCAATTTTGGGTTGTATTCTTCCTGTTCTTCATGACAGGTCTAGCTATCGTAATCTATCTGAACCAGACCCCTATGCAACCACGTGAACGAGACTATGCCTATGCAGGTTCGTTCTATGCCTTTGCAATCTGGTGTGGTATGGGCGTTGCAGCTATCATCGACCTACTGAAGAA
>CACYKX010000119.1:12939-22309 GCA_902775075.1 uncultured Prevotellaceae bacterium
ATCTCCGCTATCGTAGCCATCCTCGCATTGCTTGTACCGATACAGATGGTAAGTCAAACTTGGGATGACCACGACAGAAGTAATCGATATACATGTAGAGACTTCGGACAGAACTATCTGATGTCACTTCAGGAGAAGGGTAACCCAATCATCTTCACAAACGGAGATAATGATACCTTCCCACTCTGGTACAATCAAGAGGTAGAAGGAGTCGGCACCAACTTCCGTGTCTGCAACCTAAGTTATCTGCAGACCGACTGGTATATCGACCAGATGAAACGCCCAGCATATGATTCACCTTCAGTTCCTATCACATGGCCACGACTTGACTACTGCTCAGGAACAAACGAATACGTAGAAGTAAACCCTGATGCCAAGCAACAGATCCTTGACTTCTACAAGCAGAACCCAGCAGAAGCAAAAGCACAATTCGGTGACGAACCATTCGAACTGAAGAACATCATGAAATACTGGGTTCGCTCTAAAGACAGTAATATGCACTTTATCCCTACAGATACACTGTATCTCGATATCGACAAAGAAGCAGTCAAGAAGAGTGGCATGATGATGGCAGGAGATTCTATACCTAGCAGAATGGTGATTTCTCTCAAGGGTAAGAACGCACTATACAAAGGCGATCTGATGATGCTTGAGATGCTAGCACAATGCAACTGGACCCGTCCACTGTATGTAGCCATCACTGTCGGTGATGACAACTATATGAACTTAGGCGACAACTTCGTTCAAGAAGGTTTGGTCAACCGTATCACACCATTCACGACAACTCACCAAGGCAATCCTATCGCAGGAATGAAGAACTACGATACCGAAAAGACCTACCATAACGTGATGACACGTTTCAAATATGGTAACCTCAAACAACGTGGTCTTTATATCGACGAGACAACCATGCGTATGTGCTACACACACCGCCGCTTGCTTGCCGGACTTGCCCTACAGTTGATTGCAGAGAACAAAGATGCCAAGGCACTGAAAGTACTCGAGAAATCAGAGAAAGAGATACCGGAGTACAACGTACCTTACAACTTCGAGAGCGGTGGTTTGGATATGGCACAGGCTTATGCTATGCTTGGTCAGAAGAGCAAAGCCAAGAAGATTCTCCAGAGAGTGGTATTGAATTCAACCCAATACGCCAACTGGTATCTATCATTGAGCAACGACCGATTCATGCAGAGTCAGAGCGACTGTCTACGCCAGTTCATGGTATTGAATCATGCTGCAGAGATTGCAGGCATGGTAGACAAGAATTATGCCAATGCCATTACCAAACAGATGAATGCCTCATATCGACTCTATCAAAGTCGCGGAGGTCAAACACTGCAAGGTCAATAAAAAGAAGGAGGATTCAGAATGTTCATAGAGAAGTCAGGCAGATTTCTACGCTGGTTGTATCCAGCCGCTACATGGAGAATGGACAAGAACGATCATTCCGTATACTTGACATTTGACGATGGTCCTATACCGGAGTCAACCCCATTCATTCTGAAGACCCTTCGAGAATTCGGAGCTAAGGCAACTTTCTTCATGGTTGGCGAGAATGTAGCTCGCTACCATGATCTATACAATAAGATCGTTGAGGAAGGACATCAGGTGGGTAATCACACTTTCAACCACCTAGGGTCGTATAAGCACATGGCCATCACATACGCTGCCAACACCCAAGAGGCTAACCAGTTGATACATGCCCATCTCTTCCGTCCCCCTCATGGACTTATGAGGCGTACCGTATATTGGTGGATAAATCGCAAATACCGTATCATCATGTGGGACGTTATCACCCGCGATTATTCCAAATGGCTTACTGCCGACGACGTTGTGAACAACGTAAAGAAATACACACGCAACGGCAGTATCATAACCTTTCACGATTCACTGAAAAGTATCGATAAACTAAAGTATGCCCTACCCGAAGCTTTAAAATGGCTTAAAGAGCAAGGATATGAATTCAAAACTTTCGAATAACATCAAAGCCGAGGCCATCAACCTCGGCTTTTTTGCATGCGGTATCGCTCAAGCTGCACCGGTAGACGAGAAGGTAGCAGAGGCGCTGAAGCATTGGCTCGATAAAGGAGGCAATGCGGGGATGAGCTATATGAACAACTACACGGATAAGCGCTTAGATCCCCGACTTCTCATGGATGGAGTCAAAAGCATCGTATCGGTAGCCATGAACTACACACCGGCCCACCCTATGCCTGAAGAAGGATATCAGTTTGCCGCCTACGCATTAGGACAGGATTATCACGATGTCATGAAGGAAAAATTACGTCTCTTGGCCTCCAAATTCGGATTCGAAGATGAACTGCACAGCAATAACCCTAATGCCAACCATTGTAGGATATTCGTGGACTCCGGACCTGTACTCGAACGATACTGGGCAGAGAAAGCAGGACTGGGATGGACAGGACGTAATCATCAACTCATCATCCCCAAGGCAGGAAGTATGTTCTTCTTAGGCGAATTGTTCCTTGACGTTGAATTGGAATATGACAAACCCATGCGAAACCACTGTGGAACCTGTCATGCCTGCATAGACCACTGCCCCACCCATGCCTTACAACAACACGGTCCCTACACCACCTTTGACGCCAACAGATGTCTAAGTTATCAGACCATAGAAAATCGTGGTGACATACCGGAAGCCATAGCCAAACAGATGGGCGACTGCATATATGGATGCGACCGATGTCAGCAGAGTTGTCCTTGGAACCGCTTTGCGCAACCTAACCATATACCGGAATTGCAACCCAAACCGGAACTACTCGACATGACACGGGAAGACTGGGAACAACTATCCGTAGAGAAATACCGAAAGCTCTTCAAAGGTAGCGCCGTAAAACGAGCAAAATACGAAGGACTCATCAGGAATATCTCAGCCATCAAAGATCGAAAAAAGTAAACGGACACTCCTATAAGGAATGTCCGTACTACGTAGCAGTACACGCCACAACGTTTCTATACCCCGAATCTAACCAAATAAATAAGCATAGATTACTGCACATACCATAAGAACGGCTATCACAGTCATAATGATTTTGAGCACTTTACTGATTTTTTTACGGAGTTCCATAGAGTTCAAACTCCTATATTTGAACTCAGACGCACCATCTCTATGATGATGGTGATGGTGGTGATGCTTATTACTCTCCATTTTCTCTTTATATAGTTAATTAGATTTCTCTTACAAAATCATACACTTATCGAAGGATATTCACCAATAAAGATGCTATAGACACCAAAATTGACGTAGCAGAGAACCACAAAGAAGTGGTGGTACCGACAGTAGAATTTTGCGCCTTCACCTTATTAGGCTCTACATAGATGACATCGTTCTGCTGCAGATAATAATATGGAGAATTCACCAGATTAGCATCATTTAGATTCAATCTATGAAACTCTATTTTACCGTCAGCATTCTCACGAACCAGTTTCACATTATCTCGAACACCATAGATTGTCAAGTCACCAGCCTGAGCTAACGCCTCAAGCACATTGATCTTCTCATTGGCAACGGTAAACATACCAGGACGAGCAACCTCACCCAATACAGATATCTTATAGTTAATAGAGCGAACGGTAACGATAGGATGCTCACTCTGTGCCATATAAGGAGCAATCTGTCCAGCAATATACTTTTCAGCCTCGTTCTTTGTCATTCCACCTAAATGCAGACGACCGATAATAGGAAAGTTCACACATCCCTCATTATCAACAATATAACTCTGCAAAGTTGGTTGAGTGGCAGTAGTACGCAAGTTGGCATTCATTGGCGTAGCCACAATAAGATTAAAAGGTTCTGCAGCCGCAGAATTCACTGTACTTACAGTAATCGTAAGTACATCCTTAGGCATAATCTTGGCATCATAGAGAGCCCTGCTACTCGCCACAAGCATACTATCGCTATTCTGGAAATAGGCTACATTCTTACTACTGCCACAACCTGTCATAGTGATGACAGATAAGGCCATTACCAAAAGGGTTAATATGGATAAAGATAATTTCTTCATATCTGTTTTTATTTATAATTCTTTGTTATCATTAGAATTGCCACCAATGCTTCTTTTTAGGACGATGATGATTACTTCCCCCATAAGAAGCCTCGGTGATGAGATGATTCCATGTCTTGTGGTGGGTAATCATACGATAGATAGTCCCCCAATCGGGAAGTCCACCAAGATTACGATCGTCTATGAATACATCAGCCTTCAACTTACGACTGAAATGCTGATTGTTGTTTATGGTTTCCTCAGGATAATCACGATTCACAGCATAGAACTCCACCCCCCGCTGACGACACCACTCTACAGCCTCATCAAGAAGTTTGCCCTCACGTACCGACCAGAGTATCAACTTATGATGTTCCCGTATGAGCATTTTTAGAGTATCCGTAGCAAAAGGAATCTCTTCACCTATCGCAGGATATTTGTGTTCCACGATTGTCCCGTCAAAATCGACTGCTATAATCATAATTTATCTTTTTATTGAATTATCGTTGGCATTACCATAGTGACTGTCGGAATAATTTCCATAAGTTCCATAAGTTCCGTAACCACCATAACCATAACGACCATATTTGCCATAACCATAACCATAACCGTAACCATAGCCATAGCGTCCATACTTGCCATATTTGCCATAGCCATAATAATAGCCATATTTCTTCTTCGACATATCCACACCGTTCAGGATAATGCAAGCATTGTTGATCTTCTTATCCTCTACCAGGCTGTTGAGAAGCCCCATATTACTCTTCGGAGTATAATCGGCACGTACCACATAACAACAAACATTGGCATATTTAGCAACCTGAAGTGTATCAGTAACCAATCCTACCGGAGCGGTGTCAAGGATGACATAATCGTAATTCTTCTTAAGCACATCAATGATGTCCTTGAGATTCTCACGTGCCAGAAGCTCAGCAGGGTTCGGAGGTGTAGGTCCCGCCAAAAGTAAATCAAGATTCTCGTTTTCGTTTGATTTATCAATTTGTCCAAGAACATCAGCCTCGGTAACTTCATTCTTTACCAACAATGTAGATACACCTTGATGACGGTCGGAACGTCCAAAAAGACGACCCAATGCCGGCTTACGGATATCAAAGCCACAGAGTATCACCTTCTTGCCCAACAAAGCAAAACTGACAGCCAGGTTGGCAGCATTAAAGGTTTTGCCCTCACCTGACGTTGAAGAGGTGAAAAGTATCACCTTATCCCCTGGTTTCATCATAAACTGCACATTCGTACGCAGCGAACGGAATATCTCATCAATAGAATCATTACGGTTGGCATGCACCACAATTCCCGCTGCCGTTTTAGCGCTCTCACTAGCCACCGCAACATCAGCAACGATAGGAAGATTGGTAAGATGCACTACATCATCATGACCCTCGATACGATATTTTAGGAACTGAATCAGATAAAGTATTCCAAAAGGAAGACCTACCCCCAAAATCATCGAGAAGAACAGAATGATTGCCGACTTTGGTGATACCTTTCCGTCTACCTGAGGGTCATCAATCAACTTACCCTTATCAGCTGTAGCTGCAAGAGAGATAGAGTTTTCTTCACGTTTCTGCAACAGCATCAGATAAAGACCAGATTTAACCTCCTGTTGACGACCTATCTGCGTGAGCACACGTTCCTGTTCAGGCGAATTGTTCACCTTGCTCTGATAAAGTTGATACTGATTAGCTAAACTTTGACGCCTAATATCAGCAGAACGAAGAGCCTGCATCAAAGCTGTACGGATAGAACTACGAAGTTCATCGAGCGTACTGGTAAGTGTCAGTACCTGCGGAGCCTGTTCGCTAGCACTCTTCAATAAGCGGTTACGATCGAGCACGCCCTTATTAAATTCAGCAATCAAAGCTGTAGACGACTGATCTTGTATTCCGATATTCGAAGGGATCAAGTCATAAGCATGAGACGGTTTATTCACATACTCACGGATATAATTGATCAACTGCACCTGAGAAGTAGCCTCTTGCAACTTATCAGAGAACTGAGCACTCTGCTGTAGCGAATTTGTAGCATCGAGTTGCAACTGGGTCACATTATTACGCTTTTTATATCCTTCGAGTTTACCTTCTGTAGAACCCAATTCCTTATCAATCTTAGCCAAACGGTCGTTGATAAATTCCTCTGTCTTATGAGCAATTTCATTCTTATCCTCGTTGGCCTGCTCATTATAACAACGAGCCAACTGTCTTAAGAAATCAACACCACGATTAGGAATCTGATCCTTGAGAGTAATCTGCGCAATAGAAGTACGCTTACTCGTAGGCTGGACCGACATCGCTCCCAGATATTTCTTAGCGATAAGGACAGGCGGTACAATTGTAGCCTGCCAAGTTATGGCATCATAACTGCTGAGCGGACGTCCACCGATACGATTAAGATTATTCGTAAAGATAAGTGTACCAATCTTCGTACGTATCGAACAAGGGAAAGAGGTAAGAGTACGCTCAAACCGCCCTATCGCCATACCACCTTTATAAGTAGTACCTTCGATGAAATAACGAGGGCCACTCTTTCTAAAGGTTATCGTAGCACTATAGACACTCTCTATCAAATCCTCATCAAGTTTATCGAGGTGTGCAGGGTCGATGTCTACATTGATCGGTTGATCACGATACATTAAATAAGATCCGACACGGCCAATAGCAGTGTAGTAAACATAAAGTTTCATCTTCTTTACGACCTCACGAGCCAAAATAGAAGATTGAAGGACCTCTACCTCATTATCAATACCCGCAGAATTGGTCATAATACCCAAATCCTGCATATTAGAAAGCATCTGATTACGACTATTTCGCGGAGTCTGTTCATCCTTGATCAACATCTTTGCCGACATCTGAAACACAGGTTTCGTATAGCGCAGATAAAGCATAGCTGCACTAACACTGATGACGATAGACAGAAGAAACCATTGCCAATTAAGGATGATCATGGCAAAGACTACTTGAAAGTTAAAAGATGTTCGTTCTTCCTTTTCGAATTGTTCGAATTTCTCTACTTCAGAGATTTTCTCTTGTGTCATATGTTATCTGATATTAAGCGAATGAATAGTAACTAGTACTATATAATAAGGTTTACAATGGCAAATATAAAAATCTTTGATTAAAAAACAAAAAAAAAGAGACTTTTTTCACATAAGCCGAATGATTTTTTTTACCTTTGCCCACGATTTAATATCAATACAAGCAATAATATGGTAACAAATATAATCTTTACATGGTGGAACAACCTCGGATTCTTCTGGCAATTCTGCATTGCCTGGTTTATCTTCGGCATCGTAGTATGGGTGGTAGAAATCATCCACAGTTGCGCCTATTGGGAAAAGCACGAGCAAAAAGAACTAGATCCATGGGTTATCGAAGAAATGGAAAGGAAGAAAGAGGAAGAACTAAAGAACAAGAATAAGGCCAATGTCTCATAATAATATAAGGTAAGCAACTCTTTCTAAAACTTTTTTCGAAAAAAGTTAGATAAAAATTTGGTAGTTTCAAAATAAAACCCTACCTTTGCACTCGCTTGTTAAGAAACAAAGCAAGGCCACAATATTGGAGAGATGGTAGAGTGGTCGATTACAACGGTCTTGAAAACCGTCGTACCGAGAGGTACCGGGGGTTCGAATCCCTCTCTCTCCGCAAAGTCCTGTAAGTTTTTACTTACAGGACTTTTTTATTTGACATATTTTATTTACCACTACAACAAGTACTGCAAGAGGGGTGCTATTCGATAAACTTGAAGACACGATTCTTAAAAAAAAAATTTGCCAATACCAAATTGGAACGAGATAAAGAATATTGAGCAAAACATATAAATCATCAAATAAGAAATGGTATGTACTTGTAGCTCCCATTTCTTATTTAATAATCCGATTCTCCTTATTAAATCATAATGTCCAACTTTCTCTAACAAAGCACTCTTAATAAAAGGGACAACTAATACCACTGAAGGAGAAAGAAATTTTTGAAGAAATATCAGTCTGTGTAGAAAGACTGCACTAACCAGCGATACCTTTGCAATGTCATTTAAAGAAACCTCGGAATAGTTCCAAGGTATAGACAATTGTAAAGATCATGAAAAAATTATTATTATCGTTAGCGATTATGCTAACAGCCGTTGTAACAGTAAATGCTCAAATTCTTAGAGCTGAAGAACTTGAAAAATACGCCAAGGAAAAGTATGGCGATAAATGGGTTGAAGCAGCAACTAACTTAGGTAGTCAACTTACACTAGATAAAAACAATGCTATTGATTATGTCCAAGTGATGGAGGCTCCCGGAAAGAGTAAGGAACAGTTGTATGTTCTTCTTAATTATTGGTTTACCGCAACATTCAATGATGCCAACTCAGTCATCAAACTCAATGACAAGGAACTTGGCACGATCATTGCACAGGGATATGTCGCTGATATTGCACAACATACAGGAGGAACAAATCGTTATAACATAAGCATCTCCCCTATTATCAAATGTGATATTAAGGATGGTAAAGTACGAGTTACTTATACCGTTCCATTCTATAGTGTTACCAAGATGATTGGTGGAGGTTGGGTCTCTGCATTTGGTGGATATCAAAGTCGTCCAACCCGATCAGATGAAAAATGGACATTGGACACATGCTTCCCTTTTGCTGTCAAGGATTCACACAAGAAAACCTCTTGTAAAGCATTGGTAATGTCTCACGCCTATTCCAATGTTGTGATGGACAAGATAGAAGAATGCTTGAAGAATGGTTTGGCTGGTAACGAAAATGAAGACTGGTAAACAAGGTGTAATCATTCACACTATTTAAACCTTATCAGCGAATTGTTAAAAGAAAAAGTGTCGACCTTTTGCTCCATCTAGAACGTACGGGAAGCATTCTGCCCCCGAAAAAGCATGGGAAATACCCCTCAAAAGGTCAACATTTTGAATGAAGTTAACTTCATCAGCTTATGAAGTTAACTTCGTAAGCTTGCGCGAATAGGTACGTAGCCTTACGCAGTTAACAGAATAAGGCTACAAATCTGGTACTTTTTGCGGTTAAAATCAGAAACCAAAATTATAACTTGCTGATAATCAAACAATTGCATTTTAATTATAATTTTAACATTCATAATCAACTCGTCTTCAATGCTGAATTTGCGAATTATGAGCATCTTTTATCGATAGAGAATTAAGGAATAAAAAGTAATTTTAACATTCACAGGATTCAACAGACAACTGCAGTTTCTTATTGTATAAATACCTTTTCATCCTATACTATGCGTTGGGCTACGGAATGTGCATATCGCGATTGCAAGACTCTTCTGAATCTTGGCAGATGCCAGTCGATTCATTTCTCTGCACAGATTGCTAGTT
>CACYKX010000120.1 GCA_902775075.1 uncultured Prevotellaceae bacterium
CGAAAATGTCTATTCTATGTTTCCTGGCACTGTGATAAAAGTTGGGCAGGATGACAGGTCTGGCAAGTTCGTAACTGTCAGGACGGGTGATTACACCATTAGTTACTGCCACCTCTCTCAACCATTTGTCAAAGAGAATGACTATGTAAATGCTGGTATGAGCATAGCAATCTCAGGTAATACGGGAGCGTCGACAGGCCCGCACTTACATATCACAGCAAAAAAAGATGGCCACGCATTCAATGCAGCCATCCTTATAGAATACATCATGAGATTACGAATGTAGCTTGATAAAATTATTCTTCCCAGATTATTAAATCTCGATTAAGGGGAATCAAATACTGTGAACCACGCTCACCTGTTATGATGTAATTGTTGGCAAGGTGCTCATCGAATTTCTCAACAAATGCCTTCCTGATGCGTGCGATATTCTCGTTTAGCGCATTCCCCAAAGGGTTAACAAGTTTGGTTATTGTTAGGTTAAGTCGCGCTTCGTCTGTATTAGGGCGCAGCTGCCTATAGATGTTGAGAAGTTCAGTGTAATAATCCTGCATGTGCTTGTATACGATACCTTCAGGATAGCGTAAGTACAAGAAATAGATGGCTTTCGGCAAAGCACCCATTTCGATTTCCATGTCATTGTAATCCGGAAGGAAGATACGATAGTCTGGAGTGATTATCATGCGGGACAATGGTTCCTGTTTGTCAATGAACTCATGAATCGCCATCAAAGAAACACCTTCAAGCCTGAGTTTCTGAACGGTTATGCGAAGCTCACGAAGGACTTTGGCTGTCTCTATCAGGCTTTGTTCCTCAGCCAATTCTTCTTCCGTCTTCTCTGGGACTTGATAGTCATCTGATGCATCAAGTCTTTTGTCTTCATCCAAACCGAACCGCCTTAAAATGCGCCCCAGCATTCCTGTGTTGCTCTTGGATGCTTTGGGCTTGTGTCCTGCACTTCTTTCTTCTTCCATACCTTCGATGTCAAAAGAAGGTGCTGCGGATGGAGAAGGCGTCGACATTTCACAAGCTGCAGGTTCTTCTGAGTACCGAAGTTCATATCTTATAGCTGATTCTGAACGTTGAACCTCGTTACGCATCATTTCACAATAATACGCTTCTCGACTTTGCACTATCAGGCGAATTATGCATTCAAGTGCCTCTGGCTTTGTGAAGTCATTATCAAACAATTCAACCTGTAGGAATCTGGCATCGCCACTATATCCTTCCTGTTTTCCCTCAAAGATGAATGACGGTTTTAGACTGTTCTTAGTATCTGTATCAGAGATATATTGAACAAAAGCATTACTCTGAACCTTTGTCACAAGTATTTTGGGAGAAAGGTAAGGAGCGTAGTATCTGACCTTTGCTTCAATATCATGCTCTCTCAGCAAGTATGGCAGATAGTAGAAATCCATGCCTATATCGGCAAACATGGATTTCAAATCAAAATAGTTACTGCGGATGAAGTTATTAGCATCAGAATCATAGCCATTCTCAATGTAGAACACCTGATTGTGATCTGGACGGAATGGTAATTCCTTGAATAATATTTCGTTTACTGCCATTACTTTGTTCTTGTTTGTGCGCCAGCAAGGAAATCCTTGCCAGCGCAGTTGTTATTATGTTATTTCCTGCCAAATAGCTTATCCAGTAAACCATTCTTCTTTGGTTCTGGTTCTTGTGGCCTAACTACAGGCTCGTCATCATCTGCAAAATAATCGTTGCTTTCGACCATTGACGCACATGGGGATGCCATTTCACAGCACATCTTACTGTAGAACTTACTACGGCTGCGGCGTTCCTTCTCGAACATGGCTTGCGTCTCTTCTGCATTTGCAGAAAAACGGAGTGAGTTCTGCACACCTATCTCTCCAGCTACCTTCTCAACATCTTGATCAGCACCAATGTAGGTGAATGTCCACCCCATCTGACGGAGTTCCTGAACAAGTGACTTTATCTGGTGACCGCTCCAGGTACGTGACGCATTCTCATAGCCATCAGTGATGATGGTGACAAGCACACGGTCGCCATGAGTGACCTTCTGTTGGAGTTCGCTGATACAAGTACCCATTGCATCATAGAGGGCTGTACATCCGAGAAGAGGATAGTCTTCACTAGTGATGTTGCGAGCTTCTGCAATAGGCATGGCTGAATAGATACGGTTGAGAAAGTGCTCACCTGCACTAAACGAAGCAAGTGTGACATACTGCTGCAGTTCCGGGTGTTCCTCCTGTGCCATGCGGATGGTGGCAAGGGTTTCGTTTACACCGCTAAGTGCCTGAGTGTAGATGGTTTCCATTGACCCTGAAGCGTCAAGGATAACGAGGTTGTAAATCTTCTGAGTTTCCATACTTTTGAATTTAAATGTTGAACTTCTTGTCGTTTGACGGTGCAAAGTTATATAGCTTTAACCACCACGCCAAGAAAAAACATTTTGCAAGACTTGCAAAACAGAATCCTTCACGTCTATAACCAACCATCTACATTTTCAAGTTATCTTTCAAAGGTGAGTCAGCCATTGTTATTGCCAGTATCGTATTTCAAGATAGTTATATAAATCTTGATGTGTTTCTTTTATGGGCTGCATCAATTGCTTGGGACTCACGAGGACAAACTTACCGTTGTCTTTCAAGGCTTTCAATATCTTATCCTTATCCATATTGCTCATGTTCGTTGTATCGTTTGACAATTATGCAAACCCGACTCCGCCTTACGATTATCAATAGTCCAAGTCAGACAATTCAATGCCCCACCTGAATTATTTTCGTCATTCATATTCTCAACAATAGAAGTCATATCTACTCCAATCAATTCAATTTCATATGATTCTTTGGAAAGCTTAAATGCATCTTTAATCTGCTTTAGAGCTTCATTATCTAACTTGTCATAACCGAGCCTTGGAACAAGTATTCGATTTTCTAATTGCAAGAAATTGATATAACACCAAGAACGATCAAACAAAAGATTAAACATTTTATCTTCCTTAAACTTATCCCAGAATTCTAATTCCTTTATATCCTTATCCTTAAAACCCGCATTGACAAGAGCAGACCTCATTTTCTTCCAGAAATCATCTTTTTCTCCGCTGTAATCTTCGTAACTCTTATCAAAATCCTTATAATTAGTCATCAACACACTATTATTCCCGATATATCGAACCATGCCGTCAGCATGACCTATAGGATTCAATTCTCGGCCTTCCCATGGCAAAAGCACCAGTTCCATCTCTGTTCCATCAAAATTCTCCTTCCACCATTCTTTCCACCAATTACGGAAGCCATCAACTTCAGTGCCATTCTTGCTATCAACATTGTTCTCCTTCAGAACCTTCTCGCACATAATCATACAAGGTTTGTCATTCAAAACAGCCTTCACCACATTGCCGCCATCAAGGACAAGAGGCATCTGAACACACTTTATTTTTTTGAAATTAAACTTCTCTGCATGAACATTATGCAATCTCCAATTCGTAACACACTTCTCATACCCGGAACCACTATCAAGATAATCTGGCTTATAAGTATAACCCAAATAGGCCTCTTTTGTCAACTGGATAGGCATATAATCTCTTGCCCAAACATCCTTGGTGTTAATTAAAAGTTCACAATTGTCCTTACCAGCGAATTCTTCAATACATGATTTCACCTTCTCACGGACTTTCTTATCAAGTCCGCCGCTCTCTCTATCAATTAAGCTCGATATAAAGACCTTATTTGCCGTATTGTCAGTGATAAAGTTTCTTGATGTTATTTTTTCCATTTTATCTAAAAAAGAAAGATACGATTAAAAGAATTACAGCTATGATTGCAATTATCATCCACAAGCTGCTGTTGTCCCCCTTTTTATTAAGAGCCTCACTCAACTTATGCTCCAAATCTTTGGAGTGTTCCTTTGCCTGAGCCAATTGCTTCAGAGATTCCGTATTCTGAGTCGTAATCGCAGCAAGGTTCTTCTGTAATTGGGCATTCGATTCTTGCATCTTACCAAGGCTCTTGTTCAACTCTTCTTGCTGTTTCTTCTGCTGCTCTTGTTGTTGCTTTTGAGCCTCGGTTAATTTGGTTATTTGCTCCTGATGACTCTTTTGAATACCTTTCAGCTGCTCCTGGAGTTCCTTGTTCTGCTTCTGAGCTGCTTGAACTTGCTCATTATGCTTTTTTGTTGCCTCTTGTTGTGCCTTAACGGAATCTTCTTGCGCTTTGGTCAGGACTTTCAGCTTTTCCTGAAGTTCCTTGTTCTGCTTCTGGCTCGCTTCAAGCTGGTCTTTGAACTGTTTCTTTATCTTTTCAGTCAATGCGGCACGAGACCTTGTCTTCTTTTCGCTGACATTCTCAACCATCTCGGAGAAGTATTGCCCAAGGCCATTAGGAGTTGGCGCACATTTATCTACAAGCTGCTTGATAAAGATTTTCTCTTCGACATGACCGATGGCTCCTATTGTTGGGGTATTCATAGACACAATCTGTTCCAATACGGAAACATCATCAAGGCTTTCTATCCTTGCTCCACCACCACGTACCAATGCTATCACATCGAAGTTCCCTCTTTCGAGAGACTGTAACGTGCTGATAAATTCTTTCGCATTTGAGAAGTTGGCACGATATTCCATGAAATCTATGGCAGATTTGGCTGCATTGATACCGGCTTCAAAGTCGCTCATCGTGATAGAACTGGTTGCAAACAGCAATGCTACACGAGGGCGTTGGTCTGTAAAGAGCAATTGTTCAAGGACAGAATCCACATTTTTGAAACCAACAGATGATTTCTTCTGTCTGAGTTCCATCCTCTTAATCTCATCTTCGTCGATGGCCTGTTCCTGGACAATCTCTATACGGCTTACATTCAAGATAATCTGTATTTGTCCTCTATTGTTGACATTTCTACCAAGTACGCCACCAACATTAACGAGGTTGCCATTCTTCAAGTTCTCGCGTTGCTGTTGAGTAACATACATGGTTATCTCTTCCTGGCGATCTTCGTCCCGCAATGTATCATAGAAGTAGCCATTGTAGCTTTGTCTGCCGCTTGCGAGATATACACCACGGAGATAGACCACCTGAGCATTAACGGATTGTTTTGCCAAGATGGAATTAAAGATGCCAATTATCTCAGACGGCTTGTAGATTGTTGCAGGCACATTCTGATTCGCCTTAGTTATATCGTTCGCCATATTTTCAAATCTCTGTTATACCCCAAAGACGAAGTTTATTCACCATACCTCTTGTTACAGTGTTTTCAGGATAACCCAGTGAAGTCTTCGGCCTTTCCAAAATTCCTTTGAAATCTTCTATGTATTCACTTGGAATGACATCAAAGGCTAAGACCTCACTCAACAGTCCTTCATTGTAAGGGAGTTCTCCACTATCCATTAGTCTTCCTTCCCTGAAGTTAGACACGCGATCCAGACGCATAAGGGTTTTCGGCTTTGTCTTGTCTTCCTTTGAAATAGTAAGGACTGCAGCATCATCATTCGCTAATGAAGCGAAAATCAACTTGCTCTCTGTATTTCTGGAATAGTCTCTGTTTTGGTATTCAAGTAATTCTTCTACCGAAACCTTTACTATGCAGCCATTCTCATAGCCTAAAATGAGATACCCCTTTTCCTCACTTTCCTTTACGACCAATGTCAATAATGATTCTGTATCGTAATCATACGTATCTATCTTCTTGAATTTACCGTTGCTAAGGAACTTGAAGAAGCCTATGGGTTCGACATAGTTTTCTGGGTCATCCCATTCTGCCAAGACATTCTTCCTTATCCGGCTTGTCTTTATTTCGTCATCCTTAGATGTGACAAGTTGTGTTGTGAGAGGGCGTTCAACAGACTGTTCTGGTTCCACTGGTACAACCTCTTCTGGCAAATCATTAACCTTTATCTGAGTTAGATTACGATTAAACTTCTGATATTCCTCAAAATCCTCTTTTGTCAATTTTCGCTTCGTACTACCGACGCGAACATACCAATAACCGTCATAGTCAACACCCTGAGCAAGGGGCTTTATCTTTACTACAACGACATCTTTGTCTTTATTTTCAGCATCAAAGGCTATGCTCTCTATATAGGTGGCTATTTTATTACCCCATTTAAGTGACACGGCGTTGGATATTGTGAGAAGATATTTGTCTTTATCTCCATAATACAGAGGTGTATTGAGGTCTTCTTCAACACCGACACCCAGTCCGAAATTGTTGACACCGATATAAAGTGTACCTCCAACGGTGTTCAAGAAGGAGTCGATGACCTTCATAATCTCATTCATCTGCTTTTCCTGATTAGGACCTTTCGAGTCTTCATCAGCAGGGAAGACGATACTGCTCTTATATTCTTCATCAATACCTTCTTCGCCAGTACCATATTGTTTCAGACCGCTTTCGAACCCTTTCAGATTAAGCTGCTGCTTGATTCTGTTATGGATGTTGACAGCAGTCTTTTCCATACCGTCTTGTTGGGTGATGTTGTATGCCAGGCATAAGAGGGCAAGGTTCTTCAGCCAAGGATTATCTGTAGCCAGCTTGTAAAGGTCATCATTATGGTTTGGATTACCCAAATAGCTGACAGTCTGAAGTTGCATGAAGCGTTCACGCATCAGGACATTATTGCTAAACAATTCAGAATTGGCATTTTCTAGGTTGCTGAGTCTTTCTTCATCGACCTTCTCGTTCTTGGCAAAATCATGAAGCATCGTGATAATGTCCATACGGCCTTGATAATAGGCAGCCTGAGATTCCCATCCTATCAGCATACATAGAACTCGTGCAAAGGCCAGATAATTATATGCCTTGATATAATCCTTGTCAAGAATAGCTATCCTGTCAATGAAATATATGACTTCGCGCACATAGGATTCATCAAGCACCTTGTCCGTTTCGAGTATCTGCTCATCCTCCTGGCCTTCAAATGCCTCAGGGATTCTTCCGATAGACATGTCTTCCATAAGAATCTTGAATGCAGAATTCAGGTCATAATCATAGGATGTCAGCTCATTGATGTCACATTGAATATGGAACAATCCTGCGGCTTTACCAATTAGATGACAGGAAACGATATTGTTCTTTCCAATTCCTATAAACTCGGACGCATTCCTAAGAGTGACGCTGACACCTTCCTTGGATATAGCAGGTGCCTCCCCATGTGCATTGGGAACTGAACCCACGGAGCAAATGATTTCTTCATCGTAAGAGTAATAATCATCAAGGGCATCCTTAATTGTCTCTAACATCGAGAAGTGGAAATAATCATCTTCCTTGTCAATAATCTGAGCTTCAAAAACAAAACGACTTCCATCATTGGCAAAGAAATGACGTAAAGATGTCGATATGGGGTAAGGAACAATATCCTTCACATAGATAAATCCCTGACCTCCAATTTCGTCCTCAATCTGACAATAGTATTTGTTTTTGTCATTCAAGTCCTGACTGACGAAAGTTATATTGACGAATTCGTCTATTCGGTGCTGTTTTTTCTTCTTAGCAGGAGTCACCGTAGGTTTCTTGACTTGCGTATTGAACAGCTCTCCTTCGATTTCTTTCCAGACTTCCAAATATGGCCTAATATCATTTGCCTTCACAGACGAAAGGCTGGTTTCCGGCTTTGAGTTGAGGTAAACCTGCAAGCCTTGCCACAAGTTAAGTTCCTTTGGAAAGACGGGATATGTATTTGCCGCTCCCTTCAATGGCTGAAGACTTATGCCATCTGAGGAAATCAATAATTTTGTGTTGTTCTGTACAAATGAATTGACAGTGTCTATCTTTCCACATGGGTACATGCTGGCAACATAATGTGGTATCATGCCAATCGAATCGAAGCCATAGGCAATTCTCTTACCAACAGAGTGGAATAGGCAATAGTAGGCCATATCCACAAGATGAACAGGTGAGATGTTGTGAAGATAAGAAGATATTGTGCACAATCTGGCTGTATTCAATCTATAGTCAGCAATAGACGTGTCCTTGCTGTTTTCCAAAAGCAATAGCTGTATTGCCAATGCAACCATATTGTTCATTATAAGCTCCTGGTTATCCTTGGTCTTGTCTATTCGACCATCACACTCACGGATATATAATTCCAAAAGCTTGATAAGGGCACTCTTAAAGGGTTCTTTCTCCCAAATGCTGATGTCTTTCCCTTTTATGATGTCCAGCAGCTCCTTTATCCGGCTGTTCATCAAATCTGGACGACGGAGGAATAAGCTCGAAAGTATATTGAAGTTCTTACCCGGATGATATACGAAGCCTGAGACTTTTAATTTATTGAACAGATTATCAATGAATAACATCGGGGTATCGGTCGAACCTTCAATGCCTTCATTCTCTATAAGCTCAGCTGCCCTGATATAGTAACCAAGTTGCTCTATTAACAGCGTTAGTCGATCTTGATAAAACTCCCTTTCCGCAGGGCCACATAAATTAAGTAGGTCTGAAAGTTCCAAAAGGTCAGAGCATTCCCTCCGAACAACTTTCAAATCTATTTTCTTGTTCAGCAAGCTCTGAATCCATCTGTGGCTCTGTGATTCAAAAGATTTCTCTTTTTCTTCCGTTAACAGCAATTTAACAAAGTCTTTTGTATTCCAGGATAAATCACGTTCTGATAACAGCCTGGATAGCTTTTCTTCAGTCAGGTTGTCCGTACTTTGCTCAAACTCACTAATATCAACAAGCTCTATCTTTGGATGTTTTTCACTAACAGCCGTGACTCGACACTTGACGCTTTGGCCCTTGAAGAGCTTTAATTTGGCGGTGCCCTGCAGATAAGTCGTTATATCATTAGACTCGTCAATTAACTCACAATACGTGGCATAAGGTCTTTTTACCTTAAACTCATATATTTCGCCTACCTTATAGGCATCCTTGGGCTGAAGTTTTGTATCGCTATTCATAAGAATCTTGGATTAAGCTGTTATATTATAATTGATTTGATAAATTCTTCTTCCTTCTCTTTCATCCTTTCACAAAAGTCTACATAAGAAGATGATGCTCGGCTTATCTCTATGCCGAATATGTAAAGATATGATAATGTCCCAGATATTTGAGATTTTGGAATTTTATCTTGTTTTTTTTCAAGAGGAGCGATGAATCCTCCTTTATTTACATGGAGCGCAGACATATATGCCATTACTTGGTGTACGTCATCAGGATCTACCATCGAGACCTTATTATAGCTTCCAAGTCTTTTGTATTTGGCATCCAACACTATGTCATCTTTATAAAAGTCAGGGTAACGA
>CACYKX010000121.1:0-9111 GCA_902775075.1 uncultured Prevotellaceae bacterium
CGTAGATGAATTCCAGGATCATGGTGGTTCTCTCGTCATGATTGCCAAGGGTAACCGTACTCAAGTCGTTACTGACGCTTGTAAGAAGCATGGTGGTTTCTATCTCGGTACTATCGGTGGTGTTGCCGCAGTTCTTTCTCAGAGCAGCATCAAGAGCATCGAGTGTGTAGAATATCCAGAACTCGGCATGGAAGCTATCTGGAAGATTAAAGTAGAGGACTTCCCAGCGTTCATCCTCGTAGATGATAAGGGTAATGATTTCTTCAAGCAACTTAAGCCATGGACTCCATGTGCTGCTTGCCAGAAATAAGTCGGTATACACCTTAATATAATATATAGAACTGTGTCAACTTTTGTTGGCACAGTTTTTTGTATATCTTTCTTCTGAATTATCTGCACTATCCCGTAAAGTTCAGTTTATATTGATAATTCTTTTCTTGTCAAATTAAATCTATTCTATATAGTGTATCTAAGAACACTATATGTGTTACAAATATATCAAATTTGAATTAACGATTGCTTGTTTTATGTATTTAACCTAAATTGCACTTCTATCTTGAACTTGCACTATTAGAAATTATCTAGTCATATTTTGGATAATTCCCTTGTTTTTTCAAAGAAAAAATATATCTTTGCAACAACCAAAAGATAATAATATGAAAAGAGTGCTAAGACGTAACCATGTGATTTTATTAGTACTGTTCATGCTTCTTGCTTGTAGTATGAATATGGTGGCTAAAGACGGTGTCCTGTATCGTGGGATGCCAAAGGATTTAGTTATTGAAGCTATAGGAAAACCTAGTGCAACAAGTTTTGATCAAAATGAAGAGGTGTGGACTTATATTAAAAGTTCTTTGTCGGAGAAGTATGATAAGGTGATTATCGTTACTTTTGATAATTCTGATAAAGTCGTTAGTTATCAAGAGCAACTGATGCCTTTCGGAGGAATGAGAGAACATACAAAGAGTTTACCTTCTTCATCGATAAATGCTCCTTCGCCATATCGCTTCCCTTTGTCGTATCGCCTAAACGATAAAGAATTCTCTTTACTCTACGGTAAGGTAAAGGCTGTCTCTTTTGATGATGATAAATATGTTCTTCTGGAAGTCGCATCTATACGATGCTATTATACATGTGCTCAGTGTGCTAAACTTATGAAGTTGTTTAGTTTCGACGACAGTAAGCTCAAGGCTTTGCGCATCATGGCTTCGCATATCGTTGATCCACAAAATGTGTATGTAATAACGGAGACGATGTCGTTCAGCGATAGCAAAGACCGCGCATTAAAGCTCTTGCAAACTTACTGATTTATTGGTTTGTTGACGATTCGTAAAATTATAACTTCATGATTTCTGCAAAATCGTCGATGATATAGTCGGCTTCTGCATCCTCTAGTTCTTTGCGGGTGCCATTGCCATAAGTCACACCACAAGTCATACATCCGGCATTTCTACCCATGAGTATGTCATAAGACATGTCACCAACCACAAGGGTCTCTGCTTTGGTGATAGGTGGGGTGCCAGTTGATGATTTGCGTTGCTCGTTGATAAATTCAATGGTTTGAAGTACTGGTTCCGGTTCTGGCTTGGCGCGCTTCACGTCATCAGCACCAAGGATCAGGCTGATATAGTCATTGAGTTGGAACTCTTTGACAAAAGCCTCAAGAGAAGCATGCCCTCTGCTACTTGCCAAAGTGACGATGATACCAGCATCGTGCAGATGTCGGATTGTGTCGATGACGTGAGGAAATACAGGAACAACACCAGGTTTATGACTTTCCATGAAAATTCGAGTATATACGTCGGCACATTGCTCTGCCGTCTCGTCGGTCATAGGCATGAGAGCCTTGAAGCAGTCGCGCAGGGGAAGTCCTATGGTAGCAGAACATTCCAGTCGACTTCTTGCAGGCAGTCCCATCTCCGAGAGAGTCGCCTGCATGGTACCTGTGATAATGGAATTCGTATCTCCTATAGTTCCGTCAAAGTCTAATATTAGTAATCTGAACTTTTTCCTCATTTCGGTTGTGATGTTATTCGATAGTGGCATTATCTATATCCGCTTGTGCCTTGTCTATTTGCTGAGTGGCTTCATCTATTTGTTTTTCAGCTTTATCAAATTCATCCTCAACTTTGTCGAGTTCATCTTCAGCCGTGTTGTCGGATGATGGTGCCGGATTACTGCTATCTTGTTGGGTGATAGTGATCTTAGGGCTTATAAAATGATTGCGCTGAAAGTTATAATTGATTTTGGGTGTGAAGAGGAAGGTGAATAACATACATATCCAGATGATGATAAGTATATTCTTTTTCTTTGAAGTCATTGGCGGAATACTTCCCAGACGCGCTTTCTTGTTCTGCTGATGCATATAGATAGGAATACCTACAAGTAAGACAAAGGAGATGAGTCGGATGGTATTACGTACGCCACTGTATACGTTGAGTGTCACCCCGTCGCCCAAATCAAGTGGCTCAGAGAAGAAAGGGAGTGTGAGGAATCCGAAGAAAGTTAAAATGCTTGATATGAAAGAGGCCAGAACAAGAATTAGAATGATGATAAAGGCAAACTTGAAGAAGGTCGCCATGCATCCATGTTTGACAACAGGGGCGGGGTCGTTTGCTGATTTTACTCCTTCCTGAGAGGGATTCTTCTTGAGCTCAGGGTCTTCTGGGATGATGAGTGCCAGTGCGAGATAAGCGATGAGACCGGTGCCTATGAATATCAGGGAGAACACGACCGCAGCCAATCGCCATAGCGTGACATCGCCACCGAAGTAGCGAGCCAAGCCACTCATCACACCGGCTATGATCTTGTCGTTAGGGTTGCGATAGAAGCGTTTGCCCTTTAGATTACTGAACAGATAATCACTGGATTCCTGTTGATAACTATGGGTGTTGTCTTCTTGTGTGGTGTTGTACTCATCTCCGGTGAAAGTACCTTCAACCCTTTCGTCACTTGTCGCAGTAGATTCGCCACAGAGTTGTTCCGGACTTCCCACACGACGGATTACTTCGCGCACATTATCTATAGTAACGATACCGTTGCCCGGAGTCTTTACTTCGTTGAGGATCTCAGCGATACGTTCTTCTATATCATTGGCTGTCTCTTCACCACACTGTTGGTATTTCAGTTTGTTATGAATAGCGTTGATATAGTTCTGCAGCATATTGTAAGCGTCTTCGTCAATCTGAAACAGGCGGTTGCTGATGTTTACTGTAAAGTTCTTTTTCATGAGTATGGATGAATTTAATTGTTTTTGAGATAATCGACAGTTTGGTTTAGTTCAAGCCAGACTGCGTTCAGTCCTTCGAGGAAGTCAATGCCGGCTTGGCTGATGATGTAATACTTGCGAGGAGGCCCCTGAGTAGATTCTTGCCACTCATAGGTGAGCAAGCCATCATTCTTGAGGCGCGTGAGTAGGGGATAGAGTGTTCCTTCTACTACAAGCAGTTTGGCATCCTTAAGCCGTTGGATAATATCGCTGGCATAGAATGGCTGATGCTTCAGTAACAAGAGTACACAATATTCGAGCATACCTTTGCGCATCTGGGATTTTGCATTTTCTATGTTCATCTCATTTTGTTTGTCTGATGTTTGTTTAATGGTTCGATGATGCAAATATAAGTGTTATTATAGTACCTTGTATTGCATAGTACTATATATTTATTGTTTTTTAACAAAGAAGCCTCTCTGAGAAATCCCAGAGAGGCTTATCGTTTATGCTTCGATATACGAAGTATTGTTAAGAATTACATGATAACTTCTACCGTATGCTCACCAGTAGTGACAGGAACAATGTTACCCTCTACAGGTTTTCCATCGATGGTAATCTGCTTTACTCCCTTTTGCTTACCCTCAGGGTTGTGAACATTGATCGTGAATTCTGCACCACGGAAACGACGCTTTACGGTATATTCCTTGGCTGTTGCAGGCAGACAAGGGTCGATTTCCAAGCCCTTGTATGATGGTTTGATACCCAGAATGAATTCACTTACGGTATACCACATCCACGCAGCAGTACCGGTGAGCCAAGAGTTCTTGCCTTCGCCAGGACGGAAGGCATCTTTACCAGCTACCATCTGACAGTTTACGTATGGTTCAACTTTGTGCAGAGTCTGATATTTCTCCTCCACGTAAGAAGGTAGAATCTTGGTGTAATGCTTCCATGCATCATTGCCACGTCCGGCAACAGTCTCACCGATGATAACCCAAGGGTTGTTGTGGCAGAAGATACCAGCATTCTCCTTATAACCTTCCGGATAAGAACTAATCTCACCCATCTCTACATGATAGTGAGTATAGGCAGGATTGTTGAGTACGATACCATGCTCGCATTCCATGCGCTCCTTAACAGAGTCGAGAGCCTTATCGCAGAGTCCGTCCTCGAGTCCGATACCAGCCATGGTACACCAGCCCTGGCTTTCGATGAAGATCTTGCCCTCTTCATTTTCGTCAGAACCGATCTTGTTACCAGCAAAGTCGTAAGCGCGTAGGAACCATTCTCCGTCCCAACCGTCTTTCTTTACGGCTGCTACCATCTCGTCGATAGCTTTCTGCATACGTTCTGCTTCATCGGTCTTACCAATCTGCTGACAGAGTTCTACGTAATCTTTGGCTGTTACGACAAAGAGACCGGCAATCATGAGACTTTCAGCCTTTGAACCTTCGCTATTGTTCTCTGTGGTCTGGAAACTCTCGTTAGGGTCCCAGCTGAAGCAGTTCAGGTTGAGACAGTCGTTCCAGTCGGCACGGCCGATGAGAGGCAACTTGTGAGGGCCAAGGTTCTTGATGACGTGATTCATACTGATCTTGAGATGCTCGAAGAGTGTAACCTCGCTACCGGGCTGATTATCGAAAGGTACCATCTCATCGAGAATAGAGAAGTCACCGGTTTCTTTGATATAAGCTACAGTACCGAAGATAAGCCAGCATGGGTCATCGTTGAAACCACCACCAATGTCGTTGTTGCCACGCTTAGATAATGGCTGATATTGATGATAGCAACCACCGTCAGGGAACTGAGTAGAAGCAATGTCGATGATGCGCTGACGAGCACGCTCCGGAATCTGATGAACGAAACCTACAAGGTCTTGGTTGGAATCGCGGAAGCCCATTCCACGGCCGATACCGCTCTCGAAGAAACTAGCAGAACGACTCATGTTGAATGTGACCATACACTGATACTGGTTCCAAATGTTCACCATACGGTCGAGTTTGTCGTTGCCTGTCTTGGCTACATAGATGCTCAACAGATTGTCCCAATAAGCATGCAACTCGTCGAATGCTTTGTCAACCTTTTCTGTTGTATCGAAATTGGCAATCATCTTTTTGGCCTGTGTCTTGTTGATGACCATGTCGAGACCATCTTTATCAGAGAAACTGCCATCTGGGGCAATCCACTTCTGTTCCTGTTTCTCCTCGACATAACCCAGCAAGAAGATAAGGTCTTTGCTCTCACCAGGTTGCAGCTCAACCTCGATGTAATGAGAAGCGATAGGGCTCCAGCCATGTGCCCAACTGTTGCGAGGCTTGCCTTCGGCAACTACGTCAGGCATAGACTTCTCGCTGTATAAACCTACGAAAGTTTCGCGGTCGGTATCGTAACCCTGAATAGGGGTGTTTACGCTATAGAAAGAATAGTGGTTTCTGCGTTCGCGATATTCTGTCTTATGATAGATTACGCTATCTTCAACTTCAACTTCACCGGTAGAGAAGTTGCGCTGGAAGTTTTCCATATCGGTAGCACCGTTCCACAAGCACCACTCTTGGAAAGACCAAACCTTCAGTTTCTTTACTTCGTTGCCAAGGTTCTTTAAAGTCATCTTCTGAACTTCTCCCCATGTGTGAAGAGGAACGAAGAATAAAACACTTGCTTCAACATCATTCTTTCGACCGGTGATGCGTGTATAACTCATACCATGACGTGCCTCGTAGAAATCCAGTGGGGTGCGGCATGGCTTGAAGCCTGGGTTCCAAACGGTATCGCCATCCTTGATGTAGAAATAACGGCCATCGTTGTCCATAGGAACGTTGTTGTAGCGATAACGGGTGATACGGCGGAATTTGGCATCCATATAGAAACTATATCCACCGGCAGTGTTTGAGATCAATGAAAAGAAATCCTCATTTCCTAGATAGTTGATCCAAGGCCAAGGGGTCTTAGGGTCGGTGATGACGTACTCACGATGTGCGTCATCAAAATGTCCATACTTTTTTTCTTGCATGTTTGATACTATTTTATGGTTAGTCTTCCTAATTTGATGCAACAAAGATACTAATTTATCAAGAAAATGAATGTGTATTTTTTAAAAAAAACCTTGATAAAGTAGGTGTGTACGGTCTTTTTCAGTATCTTTGCAAATATAGTATTAATCGACTTTGTATAAAAGTATCATTGTCGGTCAAATAAGTATTATAAAGATTTATGATATGAAGAAATTTGTACTTTCTCTTCTCATTGCTCTAACTTTCATACCATTAAATTTAAAGGCTGATAGTTATCCTTCACTATGGAAGCAGTTTGGTAATGCTCAGAGTCGAGATTTACCTAAGTCGGGATTGGCAATATTAGATAAAATTATCTCTAAGGCTATAGCTGAAAAAGATTATGGTCAGTTGTTGTCGGCAAGAATCAATTATATTTCTGTGCAGGAACTTATCAGTAATGATTCCGTGAAACTGTTGATTGATCGATTGGCTGATGAGGAAGTGAAATTTCGGGATACAGATCCGGTGATGTCGGATGTATATAAATGTGTGCTGGGTAAGTATTATCGCGCTTGGCTTAGTGATGAAGATAGTGCTGACGTGAAGAGTAAAACATATTATAGAGAGGCTATGCTTCATCCTGAAAGGTTGGCCGCTTGCAAGACGAGCGATTATAGTCCTCTTTTCAAAGAAGGTTTGGACGATCATATCTTTAACAGAGATCTACTTCATGTCATAGGTTTTGAGGTCGAAGATTATCGCACGATGTATGACTATTATACTCGCGTGGGGAATCGTGCTGCTGCATGTATTTGCGCAGCAAAGGATTTTGATAAGAATCAGAAGATTGATGGGTATCAGGCGAAAAAGTCGAAATATCTTTCAACACTGGATTCTTTGATGAAGGTATATGGTGATTTGCCGGAGGCTGGCGAGTTCGCAATACTGCGTTATTCTTATATGCAGGATTGTGAGGATGTTAGTGTCGATGAACAAGTGAAATTTCTGAAATATGCTCTTGATAAGTGGGGAAAATGGCCTCATCTGAATGTCTTTAAGAGTTACTTGCGAGACTTGACATATCCTATGTTCAATGTTGAAATACCCCAGCAGGCTATCGTTGGTAAGAAGCAGGTGGCGAAAGTACGGGAGATTAGAAACCTGTCGAGTTTGACGGTGAAAATATATAAAGTAGATTTGACGGCTGATCATAATTTGAGAATATATAATGCCAAGGATTATCAACTTATCAAGCGTAAAATAGCAAAGTCTCCTGTGTGGGAACAAACTCGTAAGTATAATTGTGAACCTGATTATCGTATTCAGGAAGATTCTTTTGAGATTGCTGGTTTACCACAAGGAACTTATTGGATAGAGGTGTCGTCGGATAAAAATATTGGTGTGTCGGAGTCTTTCTATTATGTGAGTGATGTTGCTGTGGAATACGTGAAATTACCGGGGCAGAAAATGCGCCTTGCGGTGGTGAGCGCCCGTACGGGGCATCCTCTTGCTCATGCTAAGGTGAGACTCTATTGGAATAAGAAATCAGAGGAACTCTCCTGTGATGAGAATGGTGAGGTCGTATATTCTTATGACGGTCAACAACCGAATCGTGTCTATGCTTTTACACCAGATGATGGGTATGCACCAAAATCAAATGTAAGTGGTAATTACTATTTTGATGGCAGTAAGAGAATAGATGAACGCGAGCAGATTTTTACGGATCGTAGTCTTTATCGCCCCGGACAGATGGTTAAGGTAAGTGTTCTTACATATCAGGTGATGGAGCATAAAGATAGTAAGGTGTTGCCAAGTAAGAAGGTGGAAATCAAATTGTCGAATGCCAACGGAAAGGTGGTAGAGACCAAGAATGTCGTTACCGATGAATTTGGAGTTGCTGCTGTAGATTTTGTGTTGCCTAAGACGGGTTTGACCGGAATGTATTATGTGCGTTCTTCTAAAGGTCAGACTGGAATAAAAGTTGAGGAATACAAGCGTCCTACCTTTGATGTGAAGTTACCGAAAGTCGAAAAGAAATATCAGTTCGGTGATACTGTACAGGTGAAGGGCCTGGCTAAGGGCTTCAATGGCATTCCTGTACAGAATGCGTCTGTACAATATACGGTAACGAGAAGACCGATGTATCGATGGTGGGGTAATGGTTCTACGGAGATTGTACAGAAAGAGAAACTGAATACTGATGAGAATGGCAACTTCATAGTGAAGCTACCATTGGTACTCGCTGCTAAAGATCAAACGAAGAAACATATCTTCTATACTTATCAAGTTGAGGCTCTTGTTACTTCATTGAATGGGGAAACACATTCTGCATCCATGAGCCTTCCTGTAAGTAATCATCCTACAATATTGAGTTGTAACCTGCTAACTTTGTTTGAAAAGGATTCGTTGAAGTCTGTGGTATTCAAGTATCGCAATATATCGGCGGTAGATATTCCTGCTCAAGTAAGATATAGAATTGATCAAGGGAAAGAGTTTGTCGTCAATTCTAATGAACAATGTAACATGAGTGAGAGCATCTCACATCTGACAACAGGTGAGCATACCTTATATGCTTTCTGTGGAACTGATTCCTTGAAGCAGAATTTCACAATCTTTTCTCTTCATGATCACCGTCCTGTGATAAAGACCCCAATATGGTCTTATCAAAATTCTACAAAGTTCCGAAATGATGGGAAATCCGTTGTTACTCAAATCGGTAGTTCTGAGAAAAATCTTCATGTATTATATAATGTATTCTCTGGTCATAAGGTAATCGAACAAGGAACAACAGAGATCAGTGATTCTATCATTACACGAGAATGGAAGTATAAGAAGGAATATGGTGAGGGCATAACGATCATCTACTGTTGGTTAAAAGACGGGAAGAAATATAGCGAGTCCTTCCAT
>CACYKX010000121.1:9150-13253 GCA_902775075.1 uncultured Prevotellaceae bacterium
ACATGGACTTTGAAGATTTCCAATTCTGATGGCACACCAGCAAAGGCACAGATGATGGCAGTTCTCTATGATAAGAGTCTTGACGATATCTATAAGCATGAGTGGAATTTCTCGTATAATCTCTATCATAATACACCAATCGTAAGTTGGCGGAGTAATTTAGACTATTTGAGTAATAACTCATTTGTACGCTCCATGTCTTATAAGGATGACTTCCCATATAGAAACCTTGATATCGCAAGATTCTATTTAGACCCATATAGTAGTTCTTCTGAGATTATCGCGTATGGTTTTGGTAAGCATAAAATGAGAAAGAATGTAGGGACACGTGCAACGAATGTTATGTTGCTGACTAAGCAATCTTCTATGAAAGACTCCCGTAGTTATTCTTCTAAGGAAAGTCGTGTCTTTGATGTTGTAGAGCAGATGCCTGTATTCCCACGTCAATCTCAGGATATTAAAAAAGAAACCGTTCAGATGAGGGCGAACCTGAACGAAACCGCTTTTATGCAACCTCAGCTGGTGGCAGATAAGAATGGCGTTGTGGCTGTTCGTTTTACCCTCCCTGAAAGTACGACAACTTGGAAGTTTATGGGATTGGCACATGATAAGGAAATGAAATATGGTAGTATAGAGGACGAAGTTGTTGCTAATAAAAAGGTGATGATTCAACCTAATATGCCTCGGTTTATACGCGTGGGCGATGAGGTGAAGATAACCGCTATGATAACGAACTCCTCTTGCAAGAAGATGAAGGCTACGGCAAAACTTCTACTCCTTGATGCCGAAACTGGTAAACAAGTATATTATCAGACGCAGAAAGTAATGATGTCAGGAAATGTAGATTCTGAGACTTTGCCTATTACTTTCGATTATCAGGCTACAGAGAAAACACCGGCTATCCTGGTCGCTCGGGTAAGTGTAGAAGGTGGAGATTTTAGTGATGGGGAACAACATTATCTTCCTGTGCTCAGAAATACGGAATTGGTAACCCGTACCAAGACCTTTACACAGGTGACAGCAGGTCATAAGGTGATAGATATGGCTAGTATGGTGCCATCAACGGCTCAAGGAAAGGTCAGCTATACGATAGAATATACAAATCAACCTGCATGGATGATGATACAGGCACTTCCTTCTATTAGCAATCCATGTGAGAAGGATGCTATCAGTATGGCTTCTGCTATCTATGCCAATACGATAGGTAGGTTTATCTTGAATTCCAATGAACATATCAAAAAAGTGGTAGAGCAGTGGAAGACTGAAAAAGATGACCGAAATTCGTTGACGAGTAATTTGTTGAAGAATGACGAACTGAAAGTTCTCTCTCTCGATGAAACACTATGGTTAAGTGCTGCAAATCGTGAAGTTGAAAATAAACGGAAACTGATAGAATTCCTCGATAATACGGGTATGGATGCTCGCTTGAAAGAACAAACGAAACAATTGAGTATTCTGCAAAATGGTAATGGCTCGTGGAGCTGGTGGCCGGGAATGCCTGGAAGTTTGTATATGACGGTGGCTGTAAGTGAGACGCTTGTCAGACTAAATCACCTTATTGGAATGCAAACCTCAACTCGTAATATGCTGACCCTTGCCTTTAAGTATATGTCGGCAGAGATTCATAAGGAGGTTGTTGAAATGAAGAAAGAAGAGAAGAAAGGTAATAAGAATATCATGCCTTCTGATGTTGCTCTTCATTATCTCTATTTACTATCTGTAGATGGACGAACACTAGACATACAAGCTCAGGAGGATAAAAAATATCTGTTGAACCATCTTGCAGATGAGCATGCTATGCTATCGATTTACGGTAAGGCGAATGCTGCTGTTATCTTGTCGTTAAATGGAAATGAAAAGGCAGCAGAACATTTGCAGAGTTTGAAAGAATATACGGTCTATCGTGAAGAACTGGGGCGCTATTTTGATACGTCAAAGGCCGAATATAGTTGGTTTGACTATAAGATTCCTTCACAAATCGCCGCCATAGAGGCTTTGCAACTTCTCACTCCTTCCGACAAGAAGACTATAGAAGAAATGCAGCGCTGGCTGTTGCAGTCGAAACGTACACAAGCATGGGATACACCTATTAATACTGTAGATGCCGTATATGCTTTCCTGAAAGGAAATGAGAGATTCGTAGAGGGAAGAAAAGCAGAGAATATTATACTGAAGGTTGATGGAAAAGTTTTGGATGCTTCTGATAGATTAGGTTATGTGAAATCTGTTGTTGATGGTAGACATCAAACCTTGGAGGCGGAGAAAACCGGTGAAGGAACTAGTTGGGGAAACATTTATGCACAGTTCCAGCAGAAGGCGAGTGATGTAGAAAATACTTCTACAGGAATAAAGATAGAACGTAAGATTATCGCAAAAGATGGATTCACAATAGGTAATCGTGTGAAGGTTCAACTTACGATAGTTGCTGATCGTGATTATGATTTTGTAGAAGTTGTGGATAAGCGTCCTGCTTGCTTTGAACCCGTAAACCAACTTAGTGGTTATCGTTGGGGATATTATGTTTCTCCAAGGGATGAGACAACAAATTACTATATTGATCGTTTAAGTAAAGGAATACATAAGATAGAAACCGAGTATTATATTGATCGTGCTGGCAAGTATCAAAGTGGAAGTTGTGTAGTACAGAGTGCATACAGTCCTGAATTTAGAGGCATTGCTAAGGGCGAAGTGATAACAGTTAAATGATAAGGTTATGAGAAAAATCATCTATATAGTTTGTGCTCTCTGTGGATTTTCTACAGCGAATGCACAAAAGATTTCTATGGTGACGGATGTCGCAGACTGTGGGCAGATAGTATATAATCGACCTGTTACTTCATCTTTTGAGATGCAGAATATAGGTTCTAAACCTTTAGTTATAAAAACTGTAAAGGTAAGTTGTGGATGTACTGTTGTTGATTATCCTCAGAAGCCAATAGGTGTAAATGAAAAGTTCTCTGTGAATGTTACTTTCGACTCCAGACAGATGGGACATTTCAATAAGTTGGTTGGGATTTATAGCAATGCAGATAAAGAACCGCTTATTTTGACGATGCGAGGCGTTGTCGTTAGGGATGTTGTTGATTTCTCGGGTAAGTATCCTTATCAGATGGGAGGACTTGGCGTTGACAAGGATAATCTGGAATACGATAATGTAAATAGGGGAGAACGACCTGTTGAACAATTACATATCATCAATAAGAGTAATCAAGTTCTTACTCCTAATATGTTGCATCTTCCTCCTTATTTGTCTGCTGTGGTTTCTCCTTCGAAATTAGCCCCTGGACTTAGTGGAACGATTTATCTGACATTGGATTCCAGAAAGCTTCGTGATTTCGGACTTACTCAGACCAATATTTATCTGGGAGATGAATTGGGTGATAAAGTTTCTGATGATAATGAGATTTCCGTATCAACCGTATTGCTACCTAATTTTCAGAAGTTGACAGATGAGGAGTTGGTAAATGCTCCCAAATTGCGGTTGTCTCAGGACTCTGTCGTCTTAACGGATATAAAAAATAAAAAGGGAAAGTGTATCATTGAGATCAGTAATGTCGGGAGGTCTACATTAGAGATACGCTCATTACAGATGTTCACTGTGGGATTGGAAGTATCCTTGAAAGATACCAAACTGGCTCCGGGAGAAAGTACAAAGATGAAAATTACGGTATTGACGAAGGCTCTTAAGAAAGCGCGTACGAAACCAAGAATTCTCATGATAACAAATGACCCCGATCATGGTAAAGTGATGATACCAGTTATTGTAAAATAGAATAATAGAAAGAAAATATATTAGATAAAGTGGAAGAATTAAAGATTGAAATTGATAACGGAAGTGGATTCTGTTTTGGTGTAACTACTGCGATAAAAAAAGCGGAGGAAGAACTTGCTGCAGGCAAAACCTTATATTGCCTTGGCGATATTGTTCATAATGGCATGGAGGTGCAACGCCTTAGTATGAACGGACTTGTTACCATCGACCATGAACAGTTAAAAGAACTTCATGATGTAAAAGTATTGTTACGAGCACATGGTGAACCACCAGAGACTTATGCTATTGCACAAAAGAACCATATTGAGATTATCGATGCAACGTGTCCCGT
>CACYKX010000122.1 GCA_902775075.1 uncultured Prevotellaceae bacterium
GCGGTTATCCATCGAGCAGACCTTGCTCAGTTCCCCATGCAGATGTATGACCCGTGTCGAGCCAGCCCGTTCATGCAGGTTATCCACATTCTGCGTGATCACCGTCACCTCATGCTCTTTCTCCAGCTCTGCTATCATGCGGTGAGCATCGTTCGGCTCCACCTCGGCCAGTTTTTTCCGCCTCCAATTATAGAAGTCAAGGCACTTCTGCGTCTCATTATAGAGGGCATCCGTACTGGCCAGGTGAACCCACTCCTCGTTTGTCCACATGCCATCCTTACCACGGAATGTACTCAATCCACTTTCAGCACTAACGCCCGCACCTGTCAGAAATACTATATGTTGTCGAGTCATATCACTATTATCCTATTATTCTATATCGTTTATTATGCCGGTGAATAATATAGTACCACTTGTCTCTTCCACTATCTCAAAGAGGAAAGGACGGTCAACCGTCATCACGATTGGTTTATCATCTTCTTCTGGGGGAAGACAGCCTGCACAGACAATGGATGTCAATGCAACAGCTTCAGTCTCAGTTTCATTTACTATGATCTTTACTTTCTGTGCTATGTCTGAAATCTGTATATTGTCCGCGAGTTGGGGGAGAATGTCTGTTGAAGTGAATAATTCCTTCAGTCCCAGCTGTTGAAATATGTTAGTCATCTTGATGTCCGTCTCAGCGGAGAATCTCGGGAGATACAAGCAGACGTGTTCTTCCTTAACTTCTTGTTTTGCATCTTTCTCAGCTATTGCCCGTAGCAACTCGATATTAGAAACACACAGCCTGGGCAGATAAATACGCATCACATAAGACTTTTCGGAAGAGAAGTCGGTCAGATAACTCAGCTCTACCATCTGATACTTGTCCGTCTCTTTATAGGGCAGTCTTTCTTCCATACACATTGTCGGCACATCAACGGTTTCTTTAGCCCCATAGAAAGGAAGCTCGTCGGTATTCTCCTCTTCGAAGGGTATTTCCCAATGTGCTTTAAAATAGAGGATGTCTGTAAGCAAAACCCGGGTAAGCGGGTCAACCTTCGCATTTAGGGATGGTATCAAACCGTGTGAAGCCTCATTGATCTTTGCATCTATTAAGCCTTGCGTGTCAGGATTGGCAAAGTCCACTCGTTCGTATTCTACACCGAATGCCTCTCTCATATCTGCAATGTGCCCAGCCTTAAGACGTAGTTGTTCCTGAAGCCAAAGGATGGTGCTCAGTTCAACTATCGGACTCTCACTGACTTCGCCACTTATATTATAGCATGTAGCAACGGAGAAATTATCCTTTCGACAAAACTCGTTTGCATCCTCAATTCCGGCACTTTCGCCGACAGCGACATCTAAAATCTTGCGTTGCATGTCAGGCGAAGCCCAGTTTGAAAGAAGGACTAACACTGCTTGAAGTCTCGATGGGGAAACGGCAATATTGTCATCGTTAGCAGCATTTCCCACAATTTGCTCCATCAGCTTTTCGCTGAATGATCTTCTAAAATCCTTATTACTTCTATTCATAATCAGTTAAGTTGATTGTCAGAATCGTTGAACATTATTCGGAGAACTTCATCTTGCTTCGATTTTAACCTGGCAATTTCCTCTTCGTTTTCCTTTATCTTGTCCTTTATGGCCTGAATCTTCATGTCTTTCCCCAAAATGGCCATGAGTTCTTTTACGGAAGATGTGTACTGCTCTGCAATATCAATTTCTCCAGTTTGTTCTTGTAGGCCAAGTAGCAGGCCTGCAGTAAATTTTGCTGTGACATAGAGCAATAATGCCGTAGAATTTTCTTGATCAACTTCTTCGACAAGCACATTGGCCAACTTCTGTATGATACGGTCGGCCTCCTTCATAAATTCTTTTCGCTCTGTCTTATTCATTACTCTTTCGTTTTTGATGTTTCCGTTTTCAATCCCATCCCTCTTCATCGTTATTCTCCATATAGCGACTCATGCCGTTGTCTTCCATGTCATCTTCCGAAGCAGGGTCGAAGCCGCGCATATTGTCTGGCTTATGAGGAGGACGTTCTTTTCCGTGAGGTGGTGGAGGTGGCGGTCCATCGAAATGCTTACCATCAGGTGGTGGTGGCGGTGGAGTATGGTCATCCATGAATTCATCTGGCAACGGATGGTGAAGTGAAACAGGGTGTATAGAGTCTGTAATAGCAATACTATCCACATCACTGATGTTATCAGGGTTTAGGCTCTTCCTACTTGTACAGGATACTGTGAGTAGTAGAGAAAAGACAAGAACTAACCAAGCTACCTTATATTTCATCATCTTATATTTTTAATTTCTAAATCAATGATCAGTGTCAAAATAGAGCTATCACCTTGTTCTTATTTATTGCCTTATACAATTAACAGAGATCCTTTAACTTCCGGAAGAGTATTAAAAACCATTCTTTTGTATCCTCATTTGCATATGAGGGAGATGACCAATGATTGAAGTTTCTCCATTGGGAAAAGAGTGCATTTCCAATAATCTGGATATCGTTTATCTTTTCTATGTTGTCCTTCAAACATTGAATGTCGTTCCATGCACGTTCTCCGTATGCATCAATGAAAGTTTGCCCACAATCCATATCAAAACCTATTTCCTGGCAGTCATTGGGGAAATCGTTATTATCGAAGAATCGGTAATACGACTCCGTTGTACGTCCAAATTCTTTCTCGAAGAAATCGATATACTTATCGGCGAATTTTGCGATGTCAGAATTATTATACTCCATATTACCTTTATTCAATTCTATCACTCTTCTTTTATACTTTTGTGTCTCCTTATAATCTTGTGATATTGATATACCTTGTTTCCAGATAATCCAACCATGATAGATTCCTATCATTTTTATAGTGCTTTCTCAAAGCCTTAAAGAAACCTTCATAGGTGATGGCATGAAAAGTGTTCTTACCTTTCTCCGTAAGCAAATCTTCGTATGCAGCAACAGTTCCTGTGTGGCTTCCAGAAGAATGGAAATGGCTGTTCCCTGACGGATATAGCGTGAGAGAGTCAAAATAGTCTGCCTTACCCTGCTGAAGCATTGCCAAGCCAAGGATGTGATTTCTCCACAATTGAATGAAATCAGGATTGTTGAACTGCATGGGGTCGTTGTTGAGGAAACACCCACTATCACGAGTCGTAACCGAATAGGCAGACTGGGAATCCCGCATCATGGAAAATTCCTTATTACCCACGCTATAGCCTTCTTCGGTATATTTCACCTCTATTCCTATCACGCCCTTTTCACCCTTGGATGTTGCGTATTCTACATAAACATCGAATGCTGTCTTGTCGTTTATCGTGTTGGGGGCGTATTCAATCAGCCATTTGCGAATCGTCTTGATGTCTCTATGAGGGAGTATCTCAGAGAAACAACGTGAAGCAGTCAACAAGTCTGTCATCATTGGGACGAAGATGTTATAAGGGACATGCTCGCTGCGTAACATGTTGGCCATCAAGCCGAAGTCTCTGGGTATTCCACCTCTATGCTCCAAGAATTCCTTTCTTATCTCTTCGTGGTATTCAGGAACAAAGTTCATAAGCCGTGCAGCATCAGCAGGTGTAAGGATAGCGATGTCGGTCTCTGTTGTACGCCGATGTTCAAACTCTTCAGCGGTCTCGTTTGTACCTTGACGGGTTGAGTGGTTGCGTCCCATCTGCAATTTCAGGATATTTTCTCTGAACCATGCCTGATGTTGGCGGCAAGCTCTTTTGTAGTCGTTGTCACCTCCATAATGGGCCTTAGCTGGTTGCGCTGCTTTCGAAGAACCAATATACTCAATCTTGATGTCACGTCCTGCTTCACCCAGATTGCTGATAATTCTGTTAAAGCTCAACTTGTCGTAATCGGAAGAGTTGGCAAGAATGAACATGATCTTGGGGCACTCTGAAAAAGTATAATCGATAGGTGTCCCTTCAAACAACTGCAACTGAGTTTTCTGCTTGATGATACTCGTAACGTCTCCAAGAAGAATCTGCCTGACATATACATTGTTGATGATGGCCTGTGACATTCTTACATGATCCTCAATTCCAGATTTGCCTTCTACAGCACCCAATCCACATTTCACCTCTGCAAGATAGATTTCATGCCTGCCTTCTTCATTGGGCTTGTTGCTGACAACAAGTAAATCGACTTTTGTTTTATCCTTTAACCTATATTCCATAGGAATAGTCGTTTGGTCAGGTGCCCATTCCATGTCTATAGCAAGATGATCTCCGTCAAAGGAGCTGTGTACCGTTTTGTATTGTTGCTGGACGATAAACTCATCATGTGATTTGTAGTTTTTGCACAGAGTCTTGGCATCTTCAAAATACTGCCTGACCTTGTGCAAATCTTGCAAGTCAGAAGGTTCATTAAGCTGTACGGTCAATGTCAAACCATCTTTTCTGTTTGTGTAATAGCGAGGGTTGAGCATGGTGATATTGTCTGAGGCATTCTTCCTATGCGTGATTCTCAGAATCAGATTTTTCTGACAATATATCATCACTTCATCCTTCACTCTGATTTCAAAGGCCAACTCTTTGTCGGACTTCACATATTGAAGGAAAGAGTGATACATGCCACCTTCCAGATATTTCGATATGCTCTCTGATGATAAACGTCTTCCCATGATAAATGTCAGCTCTTATCTATAAAACAGTTCAGTGATTCAACAAATGCTTTTTCCATTCCTTTCATCTTCTCACAGAATTCTGCATACGAAGAAGCAGTCTTGCTTATCTCAATGCCGAATATTGAGAGTGTGGCAGCTCTTCCTTTCAAATGTGAGGTCGGAATCTTCACCTGTTTCTTTTCCAGCGGAGCAATAAAGCCACCTCTATCCACATGTAGAGTCGTCATATATGCCATAACCTGATGTACGTCATCCCGGTCAACCATAGATACTTTCTCATAACTGCCAAGTCGTTTGTATTTCGCATCAAGCACCATGTCATCCTTATAGAAATCTGGGTAACGAATACCGCTATGGTCATCAAACAGATAGATACCACCTTTATGCAACTTGTTCTCAGGATGGATAAACCCTATATCACGCAGAATAGTATTGACATACTCCTCCCAAAGCCAGGCACCATCGAACAGTATGCCGCAAATCTCATCGTCACTTTCGCCGTATTTCACTTCTTCCATTCTGAGTATCTGCAGACATAGTGTTTGTAGTGGTCGATACTCCGTATAGTAAGGATGCGCCTTTACGCGCAGGTTCTTACTGATGATACTGCTTCGCTCATTCTTATTATATAAAGGTGTATGCTCTACGATTATCTTCACGTTCTCAATAGTCTCACGATCTACATTCAAGACAGACTGGCCATACCTCTTGGTTTTCATAAAATCAATAGTATGCCGGATTAGTTCTGTCATATTGTTGTCGTGACTGTACTCACGTGTCGAGTAGGCTATGTTCCCAACAAAAGGTACATTCTTTGCGATATGTCTACCTATGTCGATAGTCCCTTTGAGATTAGCATCGTTATGCTTGAAGTTCTGGTATTCCCTATACACACCTTGACGCATGGCAGCTTTGAGGAAATACGGGAACATAAACATTATGAAATCGAAGACGTCCTCTTGCTCATTATTGTGACTGAGATCAAAGAGGTTAAACGACAACACTTTCTGGAGCATATAATGCAGCAGGAAGTCGTCACGTCCGACATCAAATCTTGATTTAATCTTGATTTGAAGGTTTTCGACACCGATGAATCCCATCACATTACCTGTAGTAATACGAACCTTTTCAGAATCATCGGTATTCAAGATGCTCATGACAGAAGACTCACCAATTCTGTCATCAGACGATTCGATGCTGTAGGGGAAGATGAGTAAGTTCTCATTCTCCCTACACAGCTGCGCAACCGTCTTATCTGCGATTGGGAACAATGCAGCGACATTCTTTCTCAGGAATGTCCCTGCATCGGGCTGTCCGATGTTATTATCTGTCAGATTAATCCTCATCTATCAGTTCTACTTCATCTGTTTTCGATTCTTCATTCTTTTCAAAATATGCCTTGCTGAACCTGTCAAGGATCTCTGCGGTCTTACGGAATCCACGCAGATATTCCTTCAGCAAAGGCTCGATGTTCATCTTCCATAGCTTGGCGAAGTCACCGCCATTCTCTCCGAGTTTCAAGAAATACGACGGGCCAATCATATATGCCGCACCCAAACCATCAGTATCGGCGATGGCATTGTTCAAGCGACTCATTGTTTCCTTAGCCTCTTTTGCACATGGCAGAGAGTCAAGCATGGATTCAGTGTCTACAGGAGTTACTTCCTTCCATGTAAAGCGTCTGCGCATGGCAAAGTCCATGCTTTCTACAGAACGGTCGATGTCATTCATCGTTGCAAGTATGTACACATTCTCTGGCACATAGAATCCCTTTGCAAATACGTCGGTTTCCGGCACAAGGTTCTGATACTGTGTCTGAACCAAATGGTCTTTCTTCCCTCTGTATCCAGGATCTATAGCATAGAACAGTTCGCCAAAAATCTTCGAGGCCTCGCCGCGGTTAATTTCATCAATGATGAATACGAACGGTTTCCTTTCAACATTGTTGGCTTCCACAATGGGCATCTTCTGCTTCATGTCTCGTACCGCCTTTGTGATGACGTAAGCGTAGGAGTCAGGCTGAGTACCGAATTTTCGGTTGAAGTAGTTGCGGATGTCTCTTACAATGTTCAGAGGAACTTCATTCGTAAGCAGTTCAAGTATGTCGTCGGCATTAACGACCACCTGAGTTGTCTTTTCGTTTTGCTCGTTATGAACCACTATGGTATGGCTCTTCATCTCTGTAATGACAAACTCGCTACCATTAACGGTTTTGAACTTTGTTTCGTTCTCTATGGCATCCTCTACGAATCGATCCAGTTTTTCCTGCCATGACATTTCTTTGGTAAGGGTCTCGATACTTTTCTCAGAATCTACCAAATTCTTGATGGCCTCACGGCAGAACTCCTTAAACACACCGTCTTTTCGTTCAAATCCCATCTGGCCGTCACTCTTCTCGACAGGACGCAGACCCTCCACGAAATCTGTATAATCGTATGAGGGATGGAACTGAACAAACTTCGTTTCAGCTCCCATCTCATCGGCAATAGCCTGAGCCATAAAGGTTTTACCAGTACCAGGAGCACCCGTTAAAACAAGGTTATGGGTCTCTTCAAGTAGATTGATGTAGTTTGCATATTTCTGTTCCATCTTATTATCCTCTGATTCTATGTTCAACAATTCTATAATTTTCCGTGCCTGTTTGTCTGTCGTACCTTGGAAGAAAAGACTGTGCTTGGTTTCTTTGCAAACTTTCGGTTCATCAAAGAAAGGCATGTGCCATTCCACTTCCCTGTACATAGGATTCTCATCCGCTTCATCAAGATTGCACTCTGACGTGAAGCGTCCCCAGCCGTGCAGCAGATGATACTGTTTCCCATTCTCCTTCTTCGCTTCGAATACGACTACAATATCACCTACTTTTACTTCCTTGGCAAATGACCAATAGGCATCAGGAATTCTTATGTCTTGGTTTCCAACATCATTCTGATAGGCAGACCGAAGCGCAGCTTTCGATTTGAATGTCCTAAAATCCTTGATGCTCTTTGCTGACGAACCACAACGTAAAACACTCTTTTCTTCTGGAAGGAACTTCTCACCCCAGAGCCATACTCGCTGCTTCTCATGGTGCAAAATCGGGTAAATATAACCAATTCTACTGGGGAAAGAGGCGAAGAGCACCCATAGAACATCCTGCGCCAACAAAAGATTGCATTTTCTTTGCCCTTTCAGTGAAGAACTAACCAACTCCTGCAGTTCATGGTCTTTCTCCACAATGGCCAGAAGCGGTTTTATGAGTTCCATAAAATGGGCATAACATTGCCCCGTTGATTTTGTATCAACTCCTAAATAATGGCATTCCTCCTTATACACATCGAATTTATAGATGGTGTAAGTGTCTGGATCAATACCAGTAAGGATTGCTGCTGCTGTGCGTTCATCCTCCGCAAAGATATTCTGCTTATCGTTGTCTGGCACCTTGGCCACCTGCCTCATGCTATCCTTATATGCCTGAATACGCGACGTCAATGGAGTTTCACTATTTGACAAAGCCTTCAGAGCAACTTCAAAATCATAACGACGATTCTTGATGACAAAATCAAGCGTAGGGCTGACAAGAGCTGTATATACAAGGTTAGTTACTCGCACCTTATCGACTACACTGATCAAATCCAGGCCTTGACATTGGGTAATGAGCTGCCATTTATATAGTTCATCCCATTTATCATCGTCAATTCGTATCTCTTTTCGAACCTCCTTATAGCATTCCACCAGATACCAATACAAATAGTCCCTGATGGCATCTACCAATTCCGGGCGTAGTTGCCATTCAAAAGTCCCTTCGCTACCAGCAGGTAGGTCTTTTCCCTCACACATTGGGACAAGCCAATAGCAGGGCTTCCCATTAGGGCGTATTATCTCGAACTTATTGAGCCATTTCTGTACATACTCGCCGCACTTGGAAATAGACAGATTTAGTGACTGTGGACTGCCGCCCATCTCATTGCAGACAGCAGTGCATGAGCCACGATGAGCTGGATAATAAAAGAACTTTAGTAATGCCTCTTTATATGAAACAGGCATCGATTTATCTTTCAGCAACTCCAGCCATTCTTCCTTGCTGATTCCGATGTCACATGAATAGACATCGCCGTTTTGGATAATCTCTATCTTGTTCATATCTCCAATATGTTTTTGAGTTTCTCAATTATCAGTTTTGCCCTATGATTGATAATTTCAGTACTATCATCAATGTAACGTTGGCACTCAGCTATAAAGCGGTCACGGTTCGTATATCCACCACGCCAGTATGTGTACCCTTTGGAACGTACGACGGGAACATAGTCACTATCCACATAGTCTATCAGCAGGTTCCCCTCCACGAACTTTACCCAGCCATCCTGACCATAGAACGGTATAAAATCCTCCTTATTCAGCTCAACTAACTCCTCCAAATCAGGGTCTCTCTGGGAATCACCAGTCAACACCAAATACAGAGCCACCAAAAACCGATCTTCGTAA
>CACYKX010000123.1 GCA_902775075.1 uncultured Prevotellaceae bacterium
ATTCATATCTCAGAACTCGATGAGACTATCAATAATCTGAATACGAATGTAAGTAATCTGAATAACGAGAGTGCTGCGAAGAGTCAGATGATCAGTCAGCAAGACAAGCAGTTGAATACGGCTTGGTATGTATTTGGTACCAAGAAGGAACTGAAGGATCAGCATATTCTTGAAGGTGGTAAGGTTCTTAATTCAAGTTTCAACAAGAACTATTTCACCAAGATTGATATTCGTGTTGATAAGCAGATCAAGTTGTATTCTAAGAGTGCAAGATTACTTACTGCACATCCATCAAGTAGTTATACATTAACTCGTGATAACAACAAGCAGTTTGTCTTGACGATTACAAATCCTCAGTTATTCTGGAGCACCAGCAAATATTTGGTTATCTTAGTAAAGTAAGAGGATAGAATAATTTTTTTGAGAAAAGAGAAATCGGACTTTATTGTTTGTCCGGTTTCTCTTTTTTTATGTTTGATGAAAAGGAGATGTTTGTCATTAATGGATTTGTAGATCTGGTAGCTTCTAAAGATTAATAAATTTAACGAAACGTCCTCGAATGTTAAAATAAAAAGTACCGACTTTTTTCGTCATCTAGAGGAAGTATGGTCTTTAAAATCCTCAAAAATATAAGATTTTCCTCTTAATAACGTGCTTTTCAGTCTTTTGTTATATGTATTTGCCAACGCAGTTAACAGCATAGGCTGATGAAGTTAACTTCGTATGGTTACGCAGTTAACTATGTAGGCTGATATAGTTATATGAATTTGGTCAAGAAAAGGCATATTGAGCCATTTTTTAACAGAAAATATAAAGTGCTAAAGTTGTAAGTGTCTGATAATCAAGCTTGTATAAATAATCTGTGCTTCGGATATTCACAAACATCCGATTGTAAAATGTGAATTCGCGAATTATGAGCATATTTTAGTGATGGTAAATTAAGATAAATAAAACAATCTTAACAATTCCTGGATTCAAGTTAATAACGCAACAAGTCCCAGAATAAGTATTATCTTCTTTCCTTAAAGAACCTCTGCATTAGTTCGCGACATTCATCCTCAAGAACCCCAGAAACGATTTCTGCTTTAGGGTGCATCGCATGAGGAGCATATTCCCGGAATCCTCTTTTAACGTCTGGAGCACCATATACCACTCTTGGGATCTGCGCCCAACCTATAGCACCAGCACACATGATACAAGGTTCTACAGTAACATATAGGGTGCAATCGGTAAGATATTTTCCTCCAAGAGAATCCGCAGCAGAAGTGATAGCCTGCATTTCTGCATGGGCGGTGACATCGTGCAAAGTTTCAGTGAGATTATGAGCACGAGAAATCACCTGACCTTTGCAGACGATAATGGCTCCAATAGGAATCTCTCCTTCTTGATAGGCAGCTTCGGCCTCAAAGAGCGCTTTGCGCATGAAAAACTCATCCTTTTTCTGTTGACTTTCCTGTTCCATAATTTCTGTAATTTCTGCAAAAATACAAAGAAAACTTTGATGATGTAGCAGAAAAATCGTATTTTTGCATGTCCAATAGCTTGAATGATATGGCGCAACATAACGAAGAAGGTGTTTGGGGAGAAGAGGAGGCCGCACACTATCTTGAATCAAAAGGATATAAGATATGTAAGCGAGACTGGAAATGTGGAAAGCGAGATATCGATATTATTGCATTGACTCCAGACGACAAAATCATGGCTTTTGTTGAAGTAAAGACACGTAGCTCTGATGACTATATCGATCCTATTGAGGCTGTGGATTATCGGAAGATCCGTAATCTAGGATGGGCTGCGGATGCATATATACGGCAATATAATATAAGTAAAGAAGTGCGTTTTGATATTGTCTCGATAGTAGGTGTAAAACCTATGATAGACAAAATAGAACATATAGAAAATGCCTTTAATCCTTTATTGTTATAAAGATGAAAGTTGAAATTATAGAACTCCAGGAAGTTGATTCTACCAATAATTATCTAGCCAAGTACAAGTCTGCTGATCAGGCAGATATGGTCGTTGCCGTTGCAGATTATCAAACTGCCGGTCGTGGCCAAGGAACAAATCGATGGGAGAGTGAGCGTGGCAAAAACCTACTTTTCTCTATGTTGATACATCCAGTGATGGTTCCTGTGGCTCGTCAGTTTCTGTTATCGATGGCAGGAGCCTTGGCCTTGAAGATGGCTATCGGTAGTTATGTAGAAGACATCACCTTGAAATGGCCTAATGATATCTATTGGAAAGACCGAAAAATTAGCGGCACCCTTATAGAGACTTCTTTAGGTAACGGGCATATCAAAAATTGTATTTTTGGTGTCGGGATAGATGTCAATCAGCAAGAGTTTATGAGTGATGCACCTAATCCTGTTTCTCTTCGACAGATCTTAGGGCATGATGTTGACCGAAAAGAGTTGTTGAACAAGGTTATTAAGGCTTTTGAGAAGTGCTATAGTTTGGTGGTAGAAGGAGATTATATTGACCTTACGGCTCTCTATCACGATTCCCTATATCGCAAACATGGATTTTGGAAGTTCCGTGACGCAGATGGCGAATTTGAAGCCGCAATAGTAGAAGTAGAGGATAACGGACACCTGATCTTACGAGATCGTGAAGGTGTGATGCGCGAATATGCTTTCAAGGAAGTAGAATTTATTATATAAAAAACAAGAATATGGCAAGATTTAAGAGAATTCTTCTGAAACTTTCAGGAGAGAGCTTGATGGGAAATCAAGGCTTTGGAATCGATCCGGACCGTTTATCGGATTATGCAAAGCAAATCAAGGAAGTTCACGAGATGGGTGTCCAGATAGGTATCGTCATCGGTGGTGGTAACATCTTCCGTGGATTGAGTGGCAGTCAGAAAGGTTTTGATCGCGTAAAGGGTGATCAGATGGGTATGTGTGCTACAGTAATCAATTCTCTAGCTTTGAGTAGTGCTCTAGGCGCTCTAGGTGTTAAGACTAAGGTGCTTACTGCTATCCGTATGGAGCCAATCGGTGAATTCTATAGTAAGTGGAAAGCCATTGAAGCTATGGAGAACGGTTATGTTTGTATTTTCTCAGCCGGTACAGGTTCACCATATTTCACAACAGATACAGGTAGTTCTCTGCGTGGTATCGAAATTGAAGCAGATGTTATGCTTAAGGGTACACGTGTAGATGGTATCTATACAGCCGATCCAGAGAAAGATCCTTCAGCTACGAAATTCTCAGATATCACTTATGATGAAATCTATACACGTGGATTAAAGGTTATGGACCTTACGGCAACAACGATGTGTAAGGAAAATAATCTTCCTATCTATGTCTTCAACATGGATGTATATGGAAATCTAAAGAAAGTTATGGCCGGTGAAGAAATCGGTACATTGGTACATAACTAATGAATTGAATAAGATAAACAACGATGCCGATCTACTATATCCATAAAGGTATAGGCGATCGGCATTGCTATTATATATGTGGTTTATCCCACTCCCAAAAGTTCAACTTCAAAGATTAGGGTAGAACCTCCGGGAATTCCCGGTTGAGAGAATTTACCGTATCCCATTTCTGCAGGGATATATAGTTCCCATTGGTCTCCGATATGCATCTTCTGCATGGCAACGATCCAACCGTCTATCAAGTCACTCAATCGCATAGCAAAAGGAGTTCCTCCTCTGCTCGAATCAAATTTTTTCCCGTTGATCGTCCATCCCGTATAGTGGGCTGTGACGATACTGCGACGTGAAGGTTGAGGACCGTTAGGATTTCCCGATTTCAAGACCTTGTAATAGATGCCTTGAGGAAGAGACAGAACCCCATCTTCTTGAGCTTTCTCCTTAAGCCAACGTTTGTTGGCTATGATATAATCTTTTTTTGCCATGTGTAGTATAATATTTTTGGCAAAGATAATGATAATAATCAAATTATTTTGTAATTTTACATGCAAAATATATATTGTAATGCTTAAAGAATTATTTATCGTAGGTTTGGGTAGCTTTTTTGGCGGAGGATTAAGATTTTTGGTTTCAAAATTGATTCAGACAAGTGCAGCATTTCCATTTCCTTTTGCCACATTTCTTGTAAATATCCTTGGATGTTTTTTCATCGGTTTCCTATCGGGGCTTCCTTATTCAGGACGATATTTGACTCCTACGATGAAAGTTTTGTTGACGACAGGATTCTGTGGCGGTTTTACCACATTCTCCACTTTTATGAACGAGAGTGCGTCACTGATGAAAGATGAAAACTATTACCTTCTTATACTATATCTTTTCGGGAGTATGTTGGTAGGTATGTTGGCAGTACTTGTAGGTCATTTTCTTGCTAAGACTTTTGCATGAACTCCTTTCACACATCATGGAACAAGAGTGGACAAATGAATGAAAAGAGTGTAAAAAAGCACTAATATCGCAGTACAAGAAACAAATCATATAGAGAATGAAACGTTTCATAAAGCCCATATTGATAATTTTGAGTAACTTTGCACCAAAACTAAGACCTAAAAATTATGCAAAAGTTTCGTTTGATGGGCAAATGTGTAGTTGCTCTATTATTGTCGGCTGTAAGCTATCATGCTCAAGCTTCTTGTGATGAAGTAATAACCATTCCTTCTGATGCCGTTGTAGCCTCTACGGCAGAACTTGGCAATCAGTTTCCTAAAGTTGATAAAAACCATCGTGCATATTTTCAACTCTTTGCTCCTACAGCAAAAGATGTTAAAGTAGATATCTGTGGCAAGAAATATGATATGCAGAAGGACGAGAGAGGTTTTTGGACAGGTTACACAGATCCTCTTGTTGTGGGATTCCATTATTATTTTCTTATTGTTGATGGTGTCTCTGTTGTTGATCCAGCCAGTGATACCTTCTTTGGTTGTAACCGACAGACAAGTGGAATAGAGATTCCAGAAGGCTCTGAAGGAGACTATTACCGTCCACAGATGGATACTCCAAAAGGACAGGTCCGCTCTTTCCAATATTATGCTAAGTCAACAGGAGAGTGGCGCCGTGCTATGGTATATACACCAGCTGATTACGAAAAAGGAAACAAACGTTATCCTGTGTTGTATCTTCAGCATGGAATGGGAGAGGATGAAACTGGCTGGTCGAAACAGGGATTTATGCAGAATATCATGGATAACTTGATAGCTAAGGGAAGTGCTGTTCCAATGATTGTTGTGATGGAGAGTGGTGATGTAAAGGCTCCTTTTAATTTTGCATCAGGTGCAAGCAATACAGCTGGTAATAGTCAATATGGTGCTTCTTTCTATAAAGTATTGATCAATGATCTTATTCCTACGATAGATAAGTCTTTCCGCACAATGACCGATCGTAATCATCGTGCTATGGCAGGATTGTCATGGGGCGGTCATCAGACTTTTGATGTTGTGTTCACACATCTTGATTTGTTCTCATACGCAGGTGCTTTTAGTGGCGCGATCTTTGGTCTTGACGTGAATAAAACCTATGATGGAATTTTTTCTCGTCCAAAGGAGGTAAACACCAGGTTGCATTATCTGTTCCTTGGATGTGGAAGTGAAGAGAATATCGGTACAGCACAACTCGTGAAGAGCCTTCAGAATGCGGGAATCAAACTGGATACTTATATCTCTCAGGGTACCCATCATGAATGGTTGACTTGGCGTAGATGTTTGAACCAGTTTGTTCCACACCTTTTTAAATAATATATATAATAAAATAAAACCAAATCATTCATGAAAAATTTAATATTGAGTTTAGCTCTGATGCTTTCTGCTTCGGCAAATGCACAAAACCCAATTATTCCGACTCGTTATACGGCCGATCCGGCTCCATTAGTCGTTAAGGATACACTTTATTTGTATGCTGATGTTGATGAACCAGGTGCAGATTTCTTTTGGATGTATCAATGGAGAGTTTATTCTACCACAGACATGGTAAACTGGACAGACCATGGAGAACTCCTAGGACTGGATAGCTTTACTTGGGCAGATGACCGTGCATGGGCTACCCAATGTTGTGAGCGTAATGGAAAATATTATTGGTATATCTGTGCCCATTCCAAGTTGTCGGGGGGGATGGCTATTGGTGTTGCCGTTGCCGATAGTCCGACGGGGCCATTCAAAGATGCGTTGGGAAAGCCTCTCTATGATGATGGAAAATGGGACAATATAGATCCTACCGTTCTCGTTGATGGTAAAAATGCATATCTTGTATGGGGTAATCCGGAGATTCATCAAGCGAAATTAAATGATGATATGGTCAGCTTCGATGGTGAGGTTACTCTTATCAATCAGAGTGAAAAGAGTTTTGGTGCACCTTCACCGGCAAATCGCGTGAAAGGTAAGAAATACGAAGATATCTATACCGAAGGCCCTTGGCTTTCTAAACGAGGTAAAAATTATTATCTGCTTTATGCAGCAGGTGGTGTGCCGGAGCATATTGCATATTCTATGAGTAAGAAACCTTTAGGCCCTTGGACATATAAAGGTACTATTATGCCTCAGTTGAATTCTACTAACTCGTTTACAAATCACTGTGGAGTTGTGGATTTCAAGGGACATAGTTATTTCTTCTATCATACAGGAAATCTTCCTGGTGGTGGCGGATTTGACAGAAGTACTGCTATCGAAGAATTCAAATATAATGCAGATGGTACATTCCCAACGATTATGCCAACGAAGGAAGGCGTAAAACCTATCGCAACATTTGATCCGTTCAAACGTGTTGAGGCTGAGACAATTGGTGACTCTAAAGGGATTACTACAGAACAAAACGTAAAGGATGGTGTGTATGTAACGGATATTAAAAATGGTAGTTGGATAAAAGTTCGCAATGTTGATTTGAAGAATGGAGCCGCTAATATTTCTGTTCAGGTAGCAAGTGCTTCTCAGGGTGGATATATTGATGTCTATGCAGATAGTATCAGCAAAACTCCTATGGCAGTTATTCCTGTTGCTAAGACAGGTGGTTGGGAATATTGGACCGTGCTGAATGCAGAACTACATAATTGTCCTTCTGGTGTACATGATATTATCTTCGCCTTTAGAGGTCAGAAAGGTCGAAAACTGATGAATTTTAATTGGTGGGAAATGAAATAATAAATCGATATAAGAAAATTTGAATATGAAAAAAATATGTTTTGCACTCTTTGCTGCTTTGATGGTTATGCCTTCATTTGCAGCAGAGAAACAGGTAAGTAGTCCTAATGGTAAAATCGTTGTTACTGTAAAAGATGATGGAGGTACTCCATCTTATCAGGTAACTTTAGGTGGTGTAGAGTTCATCAAAACATCTCCGTTAGGATTGGTTACAGACGCAAGTGATTTGTCTTCAGGGTTGACGTTGACAGAGAACGGAATGGTAAAGAAGATCAACGATAGCTATAGCTTGAAAACCATAAAGCGAAGCCATGTCGACTATGAAGCTAATGAGTTGACATGCAGTTTTAAAAAAGAAGATAAAAAGGTACTTGATATTATCTTTCGCGTAAGTGATAATGATGTCGCATTCTGCTACCGAATTTATCCTAAAGGAGAAAGACTCCGTTGTGTAGTCAAAGAAGAGAAATCAAGTTTTGTATTACCAGAAGGTTCTACAAGTTTTCTTTGTCCACAGTCTACCCCGATGCATGGATTTGCAAGCACATCACCAAGTTATGAAACTCCATATACTGTAGATGATGCAATAGGTAAGAATGGATGGGGAGAAGGATATACTTTTCCATGTCTTTTCAAGAATAGTTCAAAAGGATGGATTTTGATATCAGAAACTGGTGTTGATGGAAACTATTGTGCAAGTAGATTGATGGGAAAATCTGATGGTACTTATACTATTGGTTTTCCTCAGGCTGGAGAGATGAATGGACAAGGAAGTGTATCTCCGGCTGTAGGTCTTCCTGCTACAACACCATGGAGAACGATAACCCTTGGTACCACTTTGAAACCAATTGTAGAGACAACGGTACCTTTCGACCTTGTAAGTCCTAAGTATGAAGCTTCAAGAGATTATCAATATGGTAAAGGGGTGTGGAGTTGGATTATTCAGATGGATGGATATACAACATATCCAGAACAGAAACGATATATCGATTTTGCTGCCGCAATGGGATATAAGACCGTGTTAATCGATGCTCTTTGGGATACCCAGATCGGTCGCGATAGTATTGCAGCATTGGCTCGCTATGGTGCTTCTAAGAATGTTGCTCTTTTCTTGTGGTATAATTCCAACGGAGCTTGGAATGATGCTCCACAGGGCCCTCGTGGCATTATGGATAATGTAATTGCACGTCGCAAGGAGATGAAGTGGATGCAAAGTATTGGTATACGAGGCATCAAGGTTGACTTCTTCGGTGGTGACAAGCAAGCAATGATGAAAGTGTATGAAGAGATACTTTCTGATGCAAATGATTATGGAATAGAATGTATTTTCCATGGTTGTACATTGCCACGTGGATGGGAGCGTATGTATCCTAATTATGTAGCAAGTGAGGCCGTTCTTGCTAGTGAAAATTTACATTTCGGTCAGGGAAGTTGTGATAATGAAGCCTTCAATGGATGTTTGCATCCATTTATCCGCAATACTGTGGGAAGTATGGACTTTGGTGGAAGTGCTCTAAACAAACACTATGGTCGTGATAATGTACATGGTACAACCCGAGTAACTTCAGATGTTTATGCGTTGGCAACAGCAGTATTGTTCCAAAGCGCAGACCAGCATTTCGCGTTGGCCCCTAATAATTTACAGGATGCTCCGAAGTGGGCTATGAATTTCATGAAGGAGGTTCCTACAACATGGGATGATGTTAAGTTTGTTGAAGGTTATCCTGGTAAGTATGTTGTGATTGCTCGCCGATGTGGTGATAAGTGGTATGTTGCTGGTATCAATGCTCAGAATAAGACTTTGAAGAAAGAGATTTATCTTCCGATGTTGGAAAGCGGCAAAAACTATCGTTTATATTCAGACAACGCAAAGTTGGAAGGTAGTGTTAAACAAATAAAGATTTCTAAAACCCGAAAGGTTACCGTAACGATCCCGAAGAATGGCGGATGGCTATTGGTGAAGTAATTTAATATGATAAAAAGATATATGAAACAATTC
>CACYKX010000124.1 GCA_902775075.1 uncultured Prevotellaceae bacterium
CTATTATACGTATGAAGATCCAGATTTCACCATCTTCAGCAATGAACTATCTGTCGAGGAAGTGAAGAATCTTCTTTCTACTATTGATATGCTTGGACGCTATCGCAGTCCTAAGAACGCATGGCTGGAAGAAGTGATTTCAAGTTTGGAACTCCGTTTTGGTATCAAAGCAAATCGTGATAAGGTTGTTTCTTTTGAACAAAATGACCAGTTAAAAGGCATAGAGTTTCTTTCTGACCTTATCGATGCGATAATTAATCACCAACCTTTGAAGATGACCTATCGTCCATACAAAGGTGAGGAACAGACTATGGTTTTTCATCCTCATTACATGAAGCAGTATAATTCCCGGTGGTTCCTTTTCGGACTTGAAGACCATGGTGAATACGGAATGTGTACTGTTAATAAAGCACTCGACCGCATTGTAAAGTTCTCTATTGCTAATGTACCGTTTGAAGAGAACGATAAGATAGATTATGAGACTTATTTCAATGACATTGTTGGTGTAACTCACGACGGCAAACATCCTGATGTTGAACATGTAGTCTTGAAGTTTCCTAAGGGACGTTTCCCCTATGTTGTCTCAAAACCGATTCATCATAGTCAGCAAATAGTTAGTTCTGATGATGGAATACTTTCTATAGATGTACGAGTTAACCAAGAGTTAGAACAGACCATTTTCTCCTTTGGACAGCAAGTTGAAGTGTTAGCCCCTGAGTGGTTTCGTGATCAAATTAAAGAAAAATATAAGGAAATTATAAAAATCTACGAGCTGTGAAGATAGACTGCATAGTAGTAATTTATCTTTGCACAATAAAAAATATAAAATGAAAATATGAGTATAGAAGACAGACAGAAACAGACCACAGTCAATGTTCAAGAGAAAGCCAACTTGATTTGGGCTATTGCCGATAAACTGGTTGGTGTATATAAGCCACATGAGTACGGTAACGTAATACTGCCGATGTGCGTCATAAAACGATTCGAAGACACATTGGCACCGACTAAGCAGAAGGTGCTTGATATGAACAAACAGTTGGACGAGGACGGTATCACCGTGAAGCAAGGCTTCTTGGAGAAAGCTGCAGGACAGAAGTTCTACAACCTCTCTCCCTTCACTTTCGAGACGCTGCTTAGCGATCCTGAGAATATCCGTGAGAACTTCGAGTCGTACCTGAACCACTTCTCTGAGAATGTAATCGACGTGATTCACCGAATGAAGTTCCAACAGGAAATAGAAACAATGACCGATAACCAGCTGCTTTATCTTGTCATCAAGGAGTTCTGTACTGAGAAGGCATACTTAGGTGCCGACAAGGTAAGCTCGGTGGATATGGGCTACATCTTCGAGGAGCTGGTACGCAAATTCTCTGAGAGCTACGACGAACATGCAGGAGCACACTTCACCGCCCGCGACATCATCAATCTGATGACGGAACTGTTGGTAGGTGAAGATGAGGAACGCTTAGAGGAAGACGGTATCACTGCTACTATCTACGATATGGCGATGGGTACAAGTCAGATGTTAGGCTGCATGAGCGACCGTCTCTTTGAAATCGATCCTGATGCAGACATTACCACTTATGGTCAAGAATTGAACGAACAGACCTTTGCTATCGCCAAGGCCGACACACTCATCAAAGGAGGTAACGCCGACAATATGCGCCAAGGCGACACATTGGGCGATGACAAGTTCGAAGGATATAAATTCGACTATATCATTTCTAATCCACCTTTTGGTATTGAGTGGAAGACAAGCAAAGCCGCAGTCGAAGCCGAGAACAAAAAAGGTGCCGCTGGACGATTCGAGCCAGGACTTCCTGCCATTGGTGATGGTCAACAGCTGTTCCTGCTTAATGGCGTGGCGAAACTGAAAGATACGGGACGTATGGCTATCATTCAGAATGGTTCTCCGTTGTTCAAGGGGAATCCAGGTGGAGGTGAAAGTAATATCCGTGGTTATCTTTTGGAAAACGATTGGTTGGAGGCTATCGTACAACTCCCCAATGACCTTTTCTACAACACTGGTATTGCTACATATATATGGGTCGTCACACGTAACAAGTCGGCTGAGCGTCAAGGCAAGGTGCAGCTTATCGATGCCAGCCAGTGTTATGAGAAACGTCGCAAGCCCCTTGGTAATAAGCGTGTGGAGATAACAGAGGCTGCCCGTCAGCTCATCATGCAGGCCTATCACGCTTTTAACGATGGTGTCTTTACTACATCTGTGGTTGACGGAACGCTGATTACCGTTGAAAGTAAGATTCGAGTTAATGACTACTTCAAGTATAGCAAGTTTCCAATTTTGAAACCTGAGTATGATGCGGAAGGCAATGTTATGCGTGACAAAAAAGGGAAGCCAGTCATAGATAAGTCATTCAGTGATTCTGAAATTATTCCCTGGTTGACTGATCGCAACGAATACCTGCAGAAGAATGTTGCTCCCTATTTACCGGACTATATTATTGACGAAAAAAACATCAAGATAGGTTACGAGATTCCCTTTACTCGTGAGTTCTATAAATATACGCCGTTGAAGCCCTCTGCAGAGATTTTCCAGCAACTGAAGGAACTGGAGCAACAGGAGAGCGAATTAATGGAGAAGTTGTTGCACTAAACCACTGATAATATGGAGAGACAATATAAAGATAGTGGTATTGAGTGGATTGGCAGGATTCCTGTAGAATGGAAAGTCATGCCACATAAGTGGCTTATGAAAAAAATCAAGGAAATATGCCCAGAATATAAAGGAGAGGACATCATTTCTTTGACTATGAATGGTGTCATAGTAAGAGACCTCAACGCTGGAGGAAAAATGCCAACCACCTTTGATGGTTATCAATATGTTTATCCAGGGAACCTCCTTTTATGTTTATTTGATATAGATGTAACACCTCGTTGTGTCGGACTAATAAATAATGAAGGATTGACAAGTCCCGCATATAGTCAATTCAGACCATTCAAGGAGGTTTATGGTCCGTATTATAATTATCTACTCAGATATATGGATGATGAAAAATGTTTATTACATCTTTCAAAGAATCTGAGGAGTTCATTAACCGAAGAGGATTTTGGACAAATTCCAACAGTATACCCTCCGTTCTCCGTGCAACAGCGGATTGCGGAATACTTGGACGAGAAGTGTAAGGAGATTGATACACTGATAGCGTTGCAGGAACAGATGATAGCACAGCTGACGGACTATAAACAGTCGGTCATCACAGAGGCTGTCACCAAAGGGTTAAATCCTAATGCCCAACTCGTCCCCTCTGGCATCGACTGGATTGGAGATGTGCCTCAAGGATGGAGAGTTATGAAGGTAAAACATGCAGCAAACTCTTTTGACAAAGGAAATGGCATAACAAAAGAAGAAGTGTTTATTAATGGAAATATGCCATGTGTTCGATATGGCGAAATATATTCAAAATACCAAAACTCATTTATAAGTTGTTTATCAGCAACTAATATTGAGATACAAAAATCTCCTCACTACTTCCATTATGGTGATATTTTATGCGCTGGTACAGGGGAATTGGTTGAAGAAATTGGAAAGAGTATCGTTTATTTGGGAGAGGATCCGTGCTTGGCAGGTGGTGATATTATAGTTATAAGTCATCATCAAGAACCTACTTTTTTCAATTACGCATTGAATAGCCATTATGCACAAGCGCAAAAGAGTAAAAGCAAGGCAAAACTGAAGGTTGTTCATATTTCAGCATTTGAAATAGGAAGTGTATATGTTGTGTTGCCATCACTTTCAGAGCAACGCGCTATCGCTGAACACCTCGATATAAAGTGTGGTGAGATTGACAAGGTAATCGAAACCAAGCGGCAGAAGATAGAGACGCTGAAGGAGTATAAGAAGAGCGTCATCTTTGAGGCCGTGACAGGTAAGACAATAATAGATTAAAAAGATATGGACAACAACGACTTGAAAGAACGGGATTTTGAAGCCTACATCGAGCACTGGCTTCTTACTGAAGGTGGCTATACAAAGGGCGACCAGAGTACCTATGACAAAGAGCGTGCCATCGACCTGAAAACGTTGGTAAAGTTTCTCCGTCTGACTCAGACGAAGAAATGGGAACTGTACGAGAAGAAGTACGGCTCACAGACGGAAGACCGCCTTTACAACGTGTTACAGGACAAGATTCATGAGCGTGGCCTGATATGGGTGCTACGCAACGGCATTGATGACCTGGGCTTCAAGTTCAAGTTGGTCTATTTCGAGCCTGCCAGCCCACTAAATGAGGAGCTGAACCTGAAGTATAGTCAGAACGTCATGGAGTGTACGCGACAGTTTGCCTATTCCATACAGAACCACAATACGATAGATATGGTACTGTCTGTGAATGGCATCCCTGTGGTAGCCTTGGAGCTGAAGAACCAGCTGACAGGGCAGAATGTGGAGAACTCACGCCATCAGTGGATGAACGACCGCGACCAGCGAGAGGAGATTTTCCAGTTCAACCACCGTATTTTGGCTTACTTTGGCGTGGATCTCTACGAGGCTATCATGGCCACGGAACTGCGAGGCGAGAAGACGTTCTTCATGCCGTTTAACCAGGGAAGCAACGGTGCAGGTAACGTGGGTGGAAAAGGCAACCCCGAAGCACCAGAAGGGAAATACACAACATGTTACCTGTGGGAGCGTGTGCTCAATCGTCGTATGTTACTTTGCTTACTGCAGCGTTATATATCCCGTCAGGAAGAGGAACGCATCAGCATATACAAGACGAAGGACGGTCAGATAAGACAAGACAAACGGAAAAGTGTTAAGATCATCTTCCCGCGATACCACCAGCTCGACGTGGTTGAGAAACTTTTAACTGACACAGCAGAGCATGGTTCTGGCAAGAATTACCTCATACAACATTCGGCTGGTTCTGGTAAGTCGAACTCCATTGCATGGGTTGCTTATCGTTTGGGTGCTTTGCAAAACGCTGATTTGAAGCCAATGTTCAATTGTGTGTTTGTCATTACCGACCGACGTGTACTGAACTCTCAGTTGCAGAACACCATCCTCGGCTTTGACCATGTGGATGGGACTGTAGACACAGTGAAGGACAGTGACCCTTCTACAAAATTACGTAATCTTATCAATGACGATAATTCGCGTATTATTATCTGTACGCTTCATCGATTTCCACTTATCTACAAGGAGGTAAACAAGAATACTGGTAAGAGATATGCTCTTATTGTCGATGAAGCCCACTCGTCTCAGACGGGTAAGGCTGCAGAGAAGATGAAAGCTGCTCTTGCCGACACAGACGAGGCCCTACGCGAAATGGCTGCAATGCAGGACATTGCAGAAGAGGAGCTGGAGAAACAGCGTGACGAGATAATGGATACGCTGCTGGCACAGGGGCAGCACAACAACCTGTCGTTCTATGCCTTTACCGCTACACCCAAACCCAAGACGTTGCGCACCTTTGGTGTCTGCACACATCAGGATATTGACCCGACGAAGTGTCGCTATGAGGCATTCCATACCTATTCTATGCTACAGGCCATTGAGGAAGGTTTTATCAAGGATGTACTTCTGAGCTATACGCCTTATGGAATGAGCTACGAGATAACCAAGCGTATCACTGAAGATCCAGAATATGAAGAGACACCAGCCACAAAGGCAGTTAAAGCGTTCCATGACAACCATCAGCACGTCATTGACAAGAAATGTGCTATCATCGTTGAGAAGTTTCGTGAGGTGACACTCCCTGCCATGCAAGGAAAGGCAAAAGCGATGGTGGTAACTGCCAGCCGTGCTCATGCCGTGCGCTACTATATGGCGATTAAGGCCTACTGTGAGAAACAGGGTTACTCCGATGTGCATCCACTTGTAGCCTTTTCGGGCAAAGTGAGCTATCAGGGAGAAGAATACATAGAGACGGCCATGAACTCTACGCCTGACTACAAGATTAGTGAGGCTGGACTGCCACTATTCTTCGCATCTGACCTTTACAACGTATTGGTCGTAGCCGACAAGTACCAGACAGGCTTCGATGAACCATTGTTGCACTCGATGTTCGTTGATAAGAAACTACGTGATGTGAAAGCAGTACAGACGCTAAGCCGTTTGAATCGTGCTCATCCTGATAAGGTTGATACCTACGTACTCGACTTTGTGAATGATCCAGAGGACATCAAGAAGAGTTTCGAACCGTTCTACACTGGCACCGAACTCATCAAGCCTATGGATTTGAATTCCGTATTTACGTTGCGTGACAATATTCGTGAGCTTAACCTCTGGACTGACCAGGACGAGCAACGAGTGGAAGATATACTAAAGACTGTGAAGAAAGATGACCCAACACGATTAGGAAAGCTGTCAAATGCTTTCAAGGGAGTGGTAGACCGTATTGATCAGTTAGACGAAGAGACATTCTACACCGTGCGCGGACAGATTAAGCAATTTGTACGCTTCTATAATTATCTGGCACAGGTGGAACGTACTTATAATCGTGATTTGTATCGCTCATATGTATTCTGTGACTTGCTCTTGAAACTCATCAAGACCAAGCACCACGAACGCCCCGACCTTACCAAGCAACTGATGTTGGTAAACTCACGAATAGAGGCAGGAGAGATGCAAAGCATCCATCTTGATAAGGATGCTGGCGGATTGTCGGCAACAAAGCCAGGTGCAGGTAGTGGTCCTGATGATAAGCGAGACCTGCTGTCAAACATCATTGACAAGGTGAATATGATGTTCCGAGGCAATTTCACTAAGGAAGACCGTGTCTTGGTGGAGAGCATCTATGACAAGCTGAACCAGCCAAAGGTGCGTCGCAAACTGATTAAACAGGCCAAAAACAACGATCCGAAACAATTTGGTGAGAGCATCTTCCCCGAAGTATTTGCCGAGGCTGCACAGGAATGCTATGGCGACCAGATGGAAGCCTTCCGTCGGCTCTTCCAGAACCACGACCTCTATAACAGCATTATGACGCAGATGAGCGACATGATGTATGCCAATTTCCGTGCTCAGGACGAGGCTGTGTTCAATCCAGAACGTTTCAAGGAGAAGGTGCTGCCTGTAATGCAAGCAGAATTTGGCGAGATTCAGGAAGAGATTAGGCCATATTACTCTGTGGCCGACTGGCTTGTCAGAGTGATAGCAGCTGAAACCGCTCCATCAATGGACGGTTCAAATGATGTGCTACAGAACGCCTTCAATCGTCTCTATTGCTCGCCTAGAAAAGTAGCTTTTATGGATAAAAAGAGCCATTTCCGCTCGTTGGTAAGCTTCTTCGAAGTATTTCTGAAGAAAATCTACTTTATTGAGAATGGCAAGGAAATGGTCGTAACCCGTGAAAATGCTCGTCCAGGCGAAATGCCTGCTCTTGGCGATTGTATTTACCAGACACCATGCTTGAAACGGCTGAAGTATGAGCCAGATTCAAACAAATTCAAGATATGGCTTCAGCAGTTACGTGACTGGCGCAATGAGCAATCGCATCAGGCACCAATAGCTACTGAGGCAGAATATGATACTGCAATCCATATAGTTACAGCACTCTATCTGTATGTCACTGCCTACAACATCAAGTACTTACAGCCCAAAATGTTTGCGCAGCTTGTTAGTATGAATGCAGAGCCACAATATATTGGAATGGCAGCAGAACCTGAGACAACATCTATGGTTGCGGATGATAGTAATAACGACTAATTATAAAATAAGCATATGAAAGGTGACGCACAACCGTTAATCAAATTCTTTGATGGGTCAGATAAAAGATTCATTATACCTCTTTATCAACGTAATTACGACTGGAAGGAGGATAATTGTGAGCAGCTTTTCCAAGACTTGTTAAAGATGCATCATAGTAATAGGAAGAGTCATTTCTTCGGTAGCATCGTATCAAGCATTCAGGCTGGTACTGAAGACCGTTTTATCATTGACGGCCAGCAGAGAATCACAACGGTATCTCTCTTACTTATTGCTATGGTTAATGCTTTCAAAGTCGGTGACATACAGGCAACAGATGGTAAACTTGTTGATAAAATTTTCAAGCGTTACCTTGTTGATGAGTACCAGGAGGATGAGCGAAAGGTTAAGCTGAAACCCATAAAAAAGGATATGGACGCTTTTGATGCACTGCTCTATAAACCCAAAGAGCAATATCTCAAAGGCTCAAATGTCACTCGGAATTACGAGTTCTTTTATGATAAAATCGTCAAATCAGGTCTCACAATGGATGAACTATTTGAGACCATCAAGAAATTGGAAGTCATCAATATAAAGCTCGATGAAGATGACGATCCACAACTAATTTTTGAAAGTCTCAATTCAACTGGTCTGGATTTGAGTGAGGCTGATAAGATTAGAAACTATCTGCTCATGTCTCTTGCGCCAGCTGAGCAAGACGACCTATATACTCGTTATTGGAATCCGATAGAAGAGAGTACCAAATATGACCCATCTTCATTTGTGCGTGATTATCTCACAATGAAACAGGGCAAAATTGGTCGAATAGACAAAATATATTTCATTTTCAAAGAGTATGCTGAAAATGAAAGAATTGGCAGGGCTGAACTCTTGGAGGAAATGCATCACTATGCAAAAATCTATTCCCAGATAGATAATGCCAATATGGGAACGGAAAAGATAAACAGGAAATTGAATCAAGTTAGAACTTTGGATTCAACTGTTGCATATCCGTTTTATATGGCATTCTTTGATTACGCGGAAAAGAATGGTCTTTCCGATGAAGAGAAATACAGAGTTCTCGACATAGTAGAGGCATATTGGGCTAGGCGTATTATTTGTAACCTGCCATCCAATGCTCTCAATAAAGTGTTTGCAACACTTCATAGGGATGTTCTCAATAATATGAATAAAGCGGTCGAAGGTACGAATCCAACATATACAGAAGTCCTAATTTATCTGTTGCTGAAGAAAGGACGCTCTTCTGTTTTCCCCAAGGATGACGAGGTGAAAGAGGACTTCGCTACAAGACAGGTATATAAAATGCCTGCAAACCTCCGTATGTTTATCCTTGAAAGAATGGAAAATAGGGATAGTAAGGAATGCCATGATGTCGTAAAG
>CACYKX010000125.1 GCA_902775075.1 uncultured Prevotellaceae bacterium
TATTCTTTTAGTTCAGGACTGACCCCTCGTGTCACCTCTTTGCTGCAACGCCGTAATGGAGAACTCCTTGTAGGAACATCGGGAAGAGGACTCTACAGAATTACAGGTAATATTTTGAACAAGGTTAAAGATGGATATACCACTCCTTCTGGTAATTGGTATTACAACCAGATGTTGGAAGACCGTCAAGGTCGGTTCTGGAAATGCGGTTACGGTGAGGAGATTACGATGAAAGAGCAAAACGGTGTACATTCGTTTTTTGTGAGACAAGGCATCGTGGTGAAACTCTTGGAGAGAGCAGGCGATATACTGGTCATCTGCCAGCATGGTATTAGCAGCTATCATCAAGGTAAGATGGGTAATAGTGATATAGACCTCTCAGTATTAGGGTCTAATACATCCATCAGTAGCGCCTATCAAAGTCGTAATGGTAATATATATATAGGTACGCGAGGAGACGGTCTTTTCATGTTAGAGAAAGGAAGTAAGAAGTTGACTCGGGTAGAGTGTAATCTCAATAAGGAAGTAAGAAGTTGACTCGGGTAGAGTGTAATCTCAATGGAATAGATTTTAATACAGCCAAGATATGGTGTATCCAAGAAGACCGTTTTGGTAATATGTGGTTAGGTTGCCAGTCGAAAGGTTTGGTTATCATCCCCCATGTACAACCTCAGTTTGCGTCTTGGAGATTCTCTTCTCAAGGCTATCATGTCAGTTCGACGGTGACATCCATCTGTCGTGGAGATCATGGCATCATCTGGTGTGTCGTCCAAGGAAATGGAGTTTATGGCTTTGACAAGCGTGGCCATATCGTTTCCCATCCTTCATCGCCAACATCCCCGGAGATTATGTATCGTGACAAGAACGGTCGCTACTGGATATGCACCGATGAAGCCCTCTATGCCTATAATCCCCTTACCGGTCAGTCTCAGTATCAGGCATCATTTGTTTGCGAGAAGTTGAACGGTATCTGTGACCTCGGACACGGAAGTTTGTTCATCTCCACCTATTCCCGTGGGCTGACCATATTCAATCCCCGGAATCACTCCTCCCATAACTACCTATCGACAGATGTTGATCCTGTTCATGGTATACTCCATAACAACTGGATCCTTGCAATGATGCCAGATCGCTATGGCTGTCTTTGGGTGGCAACTTCTGCCGGTGTTTCGTGCTATGATCCACAGAAAAATAACTTTCATCCTTATGGATGGGATAGTCTGCTCGATGGTACCATGTGCTATTCACTCTGCGAAACAAATCATGGCGAAGTCCTTATAGGCACAGACCGAGGACTATATATTTATTATCATGGCAGTAAGAAGGTTGTTCGTTTTAAATATGGTAATGCCCTGTCAAATAAGGTGATAGGGAATATCGTGCAATCCAACAATGGAGACATCTGGTGTGCCACCTCCATGGGCATATGGCAGTTTGATAGTAAAAGAAAAAAGTTCGTAGGTCATGTCTTGGGCAATGGACTTACGATGAAGGAATATGTGAACAATGTGAGTTTGCATACCAATGACGACATGATCTATTTCGCCAATAATGACGGGTTGACAGTCTTTAATGCATCCCAGACCATGGGATGTCATAAAGCCCTTCCTGATGTCAAGCTCACGGGATTTCTCATTGCCGGAAATCCTGTTAATACCCTTACGGAATCAAATGGCCGACATGTCGCAGATGGACCAGTCACCTCTACCGACCACTATCAGGTTTCATATCTTGATAATAGCATCAGTTTGGAATTTTCTCTGCTAGATTTCGTCAGTCCTGACAATATCATTTATGAATATCGCATCAATGATGGAAGATGGATGCAGACACCAGAAGGTATAAACAGCATACAACTCAGTCATCTCCAGCCCGGCAACTATCACATTGAGGTCAGGGCATTGTCTGCAGGAGTCTATTCAAAGACTAAGACGATTACTCTGGATGTCCTTCCACCATGGTATCGCTCAGGATGGGCATATACCCTCTATTACATCGCTCTTCTGCTCCTCTTTGTTGCAGGAGTATGGGTTATCAAAAAGAATGCTCGTCAACGGTTGGATGAAGAAAAGATGAGATTCCTTATCAATGCCACCCATGACATCCGTTCCCCACTGACCCTGATACTAGGTCCTCTCGCTAAATTGAAGACACTGATAGGTAATGGTGAGGGCAAGGCTGACATAGAGACTATTGATCGTAATGCACAGCGACTGATGTCGTTGGTGAATCAGATTTTGGATGAGCGACGTATCGATAAGAATCAGATGCTTTTGCATTGCCGTGAGACCAATCTGGTAGACTTCATCAGTGGCATCTGTAAACTGTATCAGTATAATGCCAGTCAGCGCGGCATCACCTTTACTTTTGAACATGAGAAGAATCATGTCTTTGCATGGATCGATCGGATCAATTTCGATAAGGTCATTGCCAATCTGCTCTCCAATGCCTTTAAATATATCTTTGACGGAGGAGAGATAAAGGTAGTGCTCCGTGAACTTGAGAAAGAGATAGAGATTGATGTCGTCGATAATGGAGTAGGGATAAAGAAAGAAAAGGCAGAACGACTTTTCGACCGCTTCTATCAAGGTCATAATTCAGATGATTTTGGCGTCAAGGGTACAGGTATAGGTTTGAACCTTTGCCGTTCCATCACTCTGTTGCACAAAGGAAGAATCTATGCCAGCAATCGTAACGATGGAAAGCGAGGCTCTTGCTTTACGGTCATCATTCCTAAAGGCAATGCTCATCTGAGACCCGACCAAATCGTCAAGGAGTCACCAGCCAAAGTTATACTTTCCGATGGTAGCAATGCCAGTCGGAAGAGTCAGCATTTCCGTATACTTATTGTTGATGATGATCCCGAAATCGCTAACTATATCAATTGTGAACTTGGACAATACTATAAGTTTGACCACATGCCTAACGGTCGTGAAGCATTGAAAGTATTGCTTTCACAACAATATGACCTAGTTATCAGTGACCTGATGATGCCTGAGATGGATGGTCTCACCCTTCTGAGACGTATCAAGAAGCATCCCCAGATTTCTCAGATTCCGGTTATCATGCTAACTTCCAAGGCAGAGGTGGAATATAAGTTGGAAGGATTGAAAACTGGTGCTGATGCCTATTTGGCTAAGCCGTTCAATATGGAGGAACTTCATATTCAGATCGATAATCTCATCGATAATATACGTCGCCTTCGTGGAAAGTTCAGCGGAGCCGTTGACCAAGAGCAACGTATAGAGAAAATCAATGTGAAAGGAAACGATGACGAATTCATGGAACGAGTGATGCGCTCGGTGAATGCAAACATGTCAGACTGCAACTACAATATCGATTCCCTTGCCAAAGATGTGGGTATAAGTAGAACACAGTTGCATCGTAAGATGAAGGAAATCACAGGAATCTCTTCGGGAAAGTTCTTAAGAAATCTTCGTATGGAACAGGCAGCCAAGTTGCTTAGAGAAGGAAAGGTGAACGTATCGCAGGTAGCGGATAAGGTAGGATATCAAGACTTGGCACATTTCTCGACCGCCTTTAAGACCCATTTCGGAGTTTCCCCTTCTGAATATCAAGAAACCCAGTAGGAATAGGCTATCTACAGCACCTTTAACAATTCTCGGCATTTTGTGACTAATTGCGAAATGCCGAGAATTTTTGTAGGATGCAATGTTTTCGCAAGTTCGTGCAACAAAATTCTTATAACAAATGCTAAAAACAATGTTATCTTTGTAGCCAAATAATCTAATCAAAACTTAACCAATCTAGTTTATTGATAATCTAATAACTAATTTATCCTGTTATGGAATTAAAAAAACAATTGAATCGAGTCCTAATGATACTCGTTGTGATGGTAGCATTCCCAGCAATGCTTTCAGCTCAGAGTATCCTTAAAGGTGTTGTTACCGATGATTCTGGTGAACCTATCATTGGTGCTACGATTAGTGAAGTAGGTACAAAGAATGCCGCAGTAAGTGATTTTAACGGTAATTTTGAACTGAGAAACACCACAAGTGATGCTATTACAGTATCTTATATTGGTTATGTGAAACAAACAGTTCAGATCAAAGGCAAATCTTATGTGAAGGTGACTCTTCATGTTGACCAGAAACTTATCGATGAAGTCGTTGTCGTAGGTTATGGTACCATGCGTAAGAGTGATGTTACAGGTGCTGTGACAAGAGCCAACATCCAAGCATTCGAGAAATCTACCAATACAAACCTTCTTCAGTCTTTACAGGGAACTGTTCCTGGACTGAATGTCGGTCAGGCAAGTTCTGCCGGTTCTAGTCCTGAATTATCTATTCGTGGTGCCAACACCATTTCCGGTAATACCAGCGTCCTTGTTATCCTCGACGGAATCATCTATACCGGTAGTCTTTCAAGTATCAACCCTGCCGATATCGAAAGTGTTGACGTCTTGAAAGATGCTTCGGCAACAGCCGTCTATGGTGCTCAGGCTGCCAATGGCGTACTCCTTATCACGACAAAGCGTGGTGCCAAGGGTAAGGCTAAGGTAAACTTCTCAAGCAGTTATAGTATGCAGACTCCGACTCATAAACTGCATACCATGAATCGTGAGCAGATGTTGAACTTTGATAACGAGTGCTTATGGCAGTACTCTAAGACAGAGGCTTCCGGTTATACCCAACAGAATCCTGATTTTAAACTCTCTGAGCGTATGCCTGATGCATGGATGACAGATGATAAAGGTAACATCGTCCCAGGTGACTATGACTGGTGGAGCGATTTCACACGTACTGGTTCTATCTTTGAAAACAAGTTGAACATCTCCGGTGGTGCTGATAACATGTCGTATTTGATTTCTCTTGGCAATACGAGTCAGAAGAACTATTTGCTTAACGATGATTATAAGCGTAATACGATTCGTGTGAACTTGGACATTAAGCCTGTGTCATGGTTGAAGGCCGGAGTTCAAGCTTTCGGTTCTTTTGAGAATCGTGACGGACAAGAAACCTATCTTCCATTCCTCATCGAGTGCAGTCCACTTACAAAACCATATGATGAGAATGGCGAGATGATTCATTATCCTGCTCATGATGCACGTGAGAACCCTTATCACGGTTCTTTGGTTGATGACTATGATCGCTCAAATTCATTCTTCGCAAATCTCTATGCAGAGGTAAAACTTCCGGTAAAAGGTCTTACCTATCGTATGAATTTTGGTAACAACTATCGTATCGGTGAGCACAACTATGCAAGTGAATTTGCTGAGAATAGTAATGGACAGGCTTACAAGCATCATTCAAGATATAATGACTGGACATTTGATAATATCGTAAACTATCAGAATGACTTCGGTAAGCATTCTGTGGGTGCTACATTTGTATATGGTGCTTCAAAGCGCCAGTATAGTTATACGGCAGCTGATGCTAAGTTGTTCCCACGTATGACATTGGGTTACAACTCACTCGAACTTGCCGGTACCCAGCAGACAAATTCTGATGCATGGGAAGAGACCCTACTTTATCAGATGGGACGTGTAAACTATGCTTATGACAGCAAGTATCTTTTGACAGCTACTGTTCGTCGTGATGGCTTCTCTGGTTTTTCAAAGAGTAACAAGAGTGCCGTATTCCCATCTGTCGCTCTTGGTTGGGTTATCTCTAACGAGGAGTGGTTCAAGGTTCCTACGCTCGATTACTTGAAACTTCGTGCAGGTTGGGGTGTCAGTGGTAACCAGACAGCCCGTTATTCTTCATTGGCACGTGTGGACTCTTCTATCGGTTACATCTTTGGTGATGGCGCTTCTTCTGGTGTGATGCGTCAGGAGTTGGTTTCTATGGAAAACAATAACCTGAAGTGGGAAAAGACCTCTGGCTTTAACTTTGGTGTAGACTTCTCATTACTCAACAACCGTATCACCGGTAATATTGAGTATTATACCACCAAGACCACAGACTTGCTTTATGCAGTCTCTATTCCTTCAATCACTGGTTTCACATCTATTATGTCTAATGTAGGTGAAATTCAGAACAATGGTTTCGAGTTCACGATCAATACTCGTAATATCCAAACCAAAAACTTTGAGTGGACTTCTATGTTCAACTTCTCTACCAATAGCAATAAGATCAAGAAACTAGCTGGTCTTGATACCAATGGTGATGGTAAGGAAGACGATCTTTCTTCATCATCTCTCTTTATCGGTCAGTCACTCTCAGCGATCTATGATTATACCATTGATGGCATCTATCAGGTAGGTGATAAAATACCAGAAGGTTATCATCCTGGTAACTATCGCATCGTTGACGTCAATGATGATGGTAAGATTGATGAGAAAGACCGCAGTATCATCGGTAAGGCAGATCCTTCTTGCCGTATGGGTTTACTCAACACTTTGAAGTATAATCGTTTCACCTTGAGTTTCTTCCTTAATGCTGTGATTGGTGGAAGTAAGAGCTATTTGGGTAAGAATACCTATGCTGAACTTGTCAACGATAATACCTTGCGTCATAATCGGTTGACAGAACAGGTGGAGAACTTCTGGACACCAAGCAACCCAAGTGGTATCTACGCTCTCTATAATGCTAATCCTGCTATCAATCCAGGTCGTTATGAGAACCGTTCTTTCCTACGCCTACAAGATATCACACTCTCATATGATCTTCCAAAGACATGGATGCAGCGTATTGGTATTGACGGTATCAACGTTTACTTGAGTTGTAAAAATTTGCTGACTATCACTGGTTGGCATGGTTGGGATCCGGAACCAAACGTGACCTATCAAGACATCAACGGTCAAAACCGTATGACAGGTAGTCGCTATGAGGATCGTCCTGTAATGAAGAGTATGACATTAGGTATCAACATCAATTTGTAAAACCATGAAAAAGATATATTTAATTCCATTATTAGCAATAGGATTGCTGCTCACTGGATGCAATGAAGACAGTTTCCTTGAAGAGAAAGCACTTGACTTCAATTCTGCATCTAACTCATATGAAACATCTGCAGACTTTGATGCTGCGGTGACAGAACTCTATTACCTCACTCGTGAGGAGTTCTATACTACATACGACCGTACTACAGATCTCTCGAAATTTGCAGATATGTGGATCACCGCAGACCCTTTAAAGTCAAATGTCACTGCCGACCTTTCTCCGTCGGGTGCAATAGCAAAGTTCTATTGGGATGAGAACTATAAACTTATTGCTCAGGCAAATACAGTGATTAGTCGTGTCGGCAAATCTACAAAGTTGAACGAAGAACAGAAGAAAGTGTATGAGGCAAAGGCTCGTTTCTTCCGTGCCCTTGGTTATCGTACATTAGCTTATCTCTATGGTGGTGTGCCACTCCAAACAGAGGAGATAACAGCGCCGAAGACTGATTATACTCGTGATACGAAAGAAAATGTGTTGGCTCAGTGTGTTTCAGACCTCGAATTTGCTGTTGCCAATCTTCCGGAAATCAATGCTGTAAAGGATGGTGAAATCAGTCGCCCTGCTGCAAACATGTTACTTTCTGAAGTTTATCTGGCAACAGGAGCTAATGATAAGGCCGTTAGTGCGGCTTCTGACGTAATCAATGATCCAAATTTGAAATTGATGACCGAACGTTTCGGTTCACAGAAAAATGAAGCGGGCGATGTGTTCTATGACCTCTTCCGTCCAAATAACCAGAATCGTGCCTCTGGTAATACGGAGGCCATCTGGGTCATCCAGTTTGAAACCAATGTAGAAGGTGGTGGTAATAATACGAGTCATTTCTTCTGGAATCCTGGTAGCTTCTGGGGCGAGCGATTCTTTGCTCCTCAGGTCGATAAGTTCAAAATCATTGCTCCTGATGGTACTAACATCCAACTTTTCAATTGGCCTATCGGTGATATGACCGGTGGTCGTGGTATTGGTACCCATTATGCTGATGAACATCTTTATAGTGGTATCTGGGAAGGTGATTTCAATGATATGCGTAATTCTGAATACAACTGGCCTCGTAAGTTTAAGATTCACCGAACACAGGTATTAGATCAATATCCAGAATTGAAGAAGGCAATGCCTGATGGTGTATTCGATCTCGAAAACACCAAACTTCCTGCTGGCTATTCTATGGAAACAGGTTTCGCCGGTGGTGTGAATGCCACGACTCAGTTGCCTAACCGTTTTATGTGTGGCTATTCTACCAAGATGACAACTCCTTTCCATCATCCTGATGCTCAGTATGGTGATAAGTCAACGCTTACCCTTGCCGGTACCGCAGGAAAGACCTATACCGATCAGTATATGTTCCGTTTGGCAGAGGCATATCTGTTGCGTGCGGAGGCATATGTAAATTTAGGTAAGAAGGCTGAGGCTGCTGCAGACATAAATGTATTGCGCCATCGTGCAAAGGCAAAGGAGGTTACTGCAAGTGAGATGGATCTTGACTTCATCCTTGATGAGCGCCTTCGCGAACTTACTTGTGAGGAGAAGCGCCGTCTTACCCTTTCGCGTGTAGGTAAACTCAGTGAGCGCATCAAGAAGTATAACCCATATTTCAGTGCTAAGTATTCTGCAGAAGGTAAGGATTACGATTCACACTTCGATCTGTTCCCAATTCCTTTGTCAGCTATCCAAGCGAACAAGGACGCTGAGTTGAAGCAGAACCCTGGTTATGCTGGCAATTAATACTTCAAAGACAATATATGGTTAATAATTTTTAGTTAGTGTAACAACATGATCTTTCATTAAGCCTGGACTCGAAATAGGTCCGGGCTTTTTGAAGTTAATTCCTTGAAATATGATCGTAAAGAAATATCTATTTCTGTGTTTGTTCTCTCTTACATCTATATGTTTGCAGGCAGGTAACTTTAAGGTCCTCCATGCTCGCATTAATTATGATGCTGACGAACCCCGACAAGTTGTTCGAGCCATCACAGATCTGCGCCATGATATCTCTCTGGTAACAGGTAGTAAGCAGACATCCGGAGGCCAGATCGTTGTAGGTACCTATGGAAAGAGTAAGCTGATCTCTGAGTTAATAAAGAAAGGTATATTGAGGACTTCTGATTTGAAGAACAAACACGAAAACTATGTCATCACAGTAACGCGTGAACATCATCCTCGTCTGATCATTGCTGGTAGTGATATGCGAGGTACTATCTATGGTGTCTATGAAGTATCCAGACGTATCGGAGTATCTCCATGGTATTGGTGGGCAGATATTCCTGTGAAGTATAATCCAGATGTTGCTGTCAGTTTTGATCATTTTGTGTCAGGTGAACCATCAGTAAAATATCGTGGCATCTTTATCAATGACGAAGACTGGGGAATGAAGACATGGGCCTCTCGAAACTTTGAGAAAGAACTTGGCGATATCGGTCCAAAGACCTATGACCGTATCTGTGAACTAATCATGCGCCTTAAGGGAAATATGCTTGCGCCAGCCATGCATTCATGTACTGGTGCTTTCTATAGTCATCCGGAGAATCA
>CACYKX010000126.1 GCA_902775075.1 uncultured Prevotellaceae bacterium
ATTGACCACTTACAGTTACACCTTTCAAGTGTTGTATGTTCAGTGTGTCGATTTGAGCTCTTATTTGCAAAATGGACATACATAGAAAGAAACAAAAAGCAAAAGATCTCATAAGAAAATTATATGCATCTTAAAAATAATATTATATCTACTCCACTTCATTTTGTGAAAAACATCTATTTAAATAAAAAATTCTCCACTATATGTGGCATTGTCCAAGATTATACATAGCGTGTAATCCCCTTGCGGCAGATTGCTTGTGTCCAAGGTTACAGTGCCACTACCTGATATGGTGGAGACAGTATAGCCGACAACTATACCGTTCGCATCGTAAACGTAGACTTGAACATTACCGGTGTAACGCGAAATACCAACTGTGACGACTCTATCCTCATAGTCTGCTGCTACTTGTGTAGCTGATGGCATCCGCATACCTCCTTTATGAGCTATAACATTCCTCTTTACATTTATGCTGTTTGCCTGGCAGGGGGATAAGACCAGCAACATCAACAGAAATAGAATAATCTTTTTCATAATTGTCCGTGTTTATTGTTTCCGATTGCGAAGTTAGGATGATTATTCAGAGCCTCCAAATATTACATGTCTATTTCTTTAATTTGCACAACTTTGCTACTTTGCTGATATTTAATGGTTTACAGATTAAAATAAATTTTGTACGTCTATTAGCGCTACAACAAGTGCCTCTTCTTGACAGAAAGACGCCATGCACCTATAACACAGGTGAAGCAACAAGGCATTACTTGAAGACCTGCTGCCACAGCGTCTTGTCGCTGATAACGATACGGGCAGAAACCTTCAATTCTGGCTGAGCGTTGCTGCCATTAGAACGGATGTGGGTCTTAGCGGTAAAATAATGGTTTCCGTCTACGACCAGCAGCTTGTCGTTGTGGCTGGTGATGGGACACACGATTGGGGCATCGTCATTGTCCTGTCCTTCAAAAGTGATGCGTGCCGTGCGCGGCTCATCAAAGAGATAGAGGTATTTGTAAGGAACAAGGAACTCTATGGAATCGTTGTGCGTTACCTTACCCTGCGCCTCAATCGTGATGGGATAGCGGATGGTGTAGAAAGCGATGGCAAGGGCGATGACGACAAGGGAAATGATCAACGTTCCGGTTCGTACAAGGGCTGGAGGCACCTGCCCGATGATGTGGCGCACCTTCTCGCTCCGCAGTTCTATGTTGTCTATGTCATTCTTGTTGTTGTCCATATCTCAAAGACTTGTTACTGTTGGCTATATCTATAGCGATTGTTCTTCTACTGTTAGATTGCCGGTGGCATCTGTCAGTTTCCCAACTCTAACTGATTCTTGACAAGATTGTAGTATGCTCCTCGTTTTGCTGTCAGCGTCTCGTGGTTGCCCGTCTCGACGACCTTTCCATGGTCGATGACGACAATCTGGTCAGCATTCCTGACCGTGCTCAGGCGGTGGGCGACGATGACGACGGTCTTGCCACGATAGAACGTATCGAGGTTCTCCACGATAGCCCGCTCGTTGTTGGCATCGAGCGAGTTGGTGGCCTCGTCGAGGAAGATGTAGTCGGGATTCTTGTACACCGCACGGGCGATGAGTATGCGCTGCCGCTGCCCCTGGCTCAGTCCCACACCGTCACGTCCTATCTTCGTGTTGTACTTCAGTGGCAATGACATAACATAGTCGTGGATGCACGCTATCCGTGCGGCCTTCAACAAACGTTCCTTGTCGATGTCGCCGTCGTCAACAGCAATATTTCTTGCTATGCTCTCCGAGAAGATGACACCGTCCTGCATGACAACACCGCACTGGCGCCGCCACCATTTCTTGTTGAGCGTGTTGATGTCCGTGCCTCCAATATTGATTTGACCCTCCAAGACGGGATAATAGCCGAGCATAAGCTTGACGAGCGTGGTCTTGCCGCTGCCCGAGGCTCCGACGATGGCCGTCACCTTTCCCTCGGGGATGCGTATCGTCACGTCGTCCAAGGTCTTGCGCAAGGCGTGAGGGTCGTATTTGAACATGATGCCCTCGATGTCGATGCCCTTGCTGTTGTCGGTTAGCGAGGTTCTGAGACCATTCTTTCCATTCTCGTCCTCGGCACGGTGAATCTCGTTGATGCGTTCCAGGCTGATCCTCACGTCCTGCAGGGAGTAGAAGAAGTTCATCAGTTGCTCAACAGGCGAATTAAGTTGCCCGATAATGTATTGCACGGCAAGCATCATACCAAGTGTCATTTGCCCATGTATCACGGCGGTTGCAGCTACTACCGTGATGATGATGTTTTTTACCTCGTTGATGAAGATGCTTCCTGCCTCCTGCGTCTGCTGCAACTTCATCGACTTCATCTGTACGTTGAAGAGGTCCACCTGCGTGTCTTCCCATTCCCACCGGCGGCGCTGTTCACAGTCCTGAAGCTTGATCTCCTGCATGGAAGTGATGAACTCGTAGGTCTTGTTGTTGTTGATGGCTTGCTGCTCGAAGAGCTCATAGTCTAGCACCTTGCGTCGGCGCAGGAAGAGCGTCATCCATGCGCCATAGAGGATGCTTCCTAACAAGAAGATGGCAAACACCAACTTGTTATAAAAGAACAGCACCACCGTGAATACTACGAAGGTGAGCATGGAGAAGGTCACGCTCAGTGCCTGGCTGGTAAGGAAGTTGTTCACGCGGCTGTGGTCGTTCATCCGCTGCATGAGGTCGCCCATGAGTTTTGTGTCAAAGAACGACATCGGCAGTTTCAACAGTTTGATGAAGAAGTCGCTCACCAGCGAGATGTTGACCCTCATGGAGATATGCAGCAACAGCCACCGGCGGATGAAGTCGATGGCCGTACGGCTGAATGTGAGCATCAGCTGACCGAGCAGTATCAGCCAGATGAAGCCAAGGTCTTGATTCTTGATGCCCACGTCGACGATGGACTGCGTGAGGAATGGCAGGACGAGCTGCAACAAACTGCCCACAACCATGCCTAAGACGACCTGTCCGAAATAGCGCTTGTACTTCTTCACATAGCCGAAGAGAAAACGGAACGACCGTGGATTCTTATTCTTTTCACCATCTCCGTCCTCCTTACGGGAATAGAAAGCGGGTGTAGGCTCCAAGAACATCGCTATACCCTTCTCTTCCCCGTTAGACCGCGTGCTGATCCAGTGGCTCTTGAACTCTTCAAGATTATATTTTACAAGGCCTTTGCCAGGGTCAGCGACATAGAACTTCTTGCCCTTTTTGACTTTGTATAGGACGACGAAGTGATTTTGATCCCAATGGAGGACGCAAGGAAGAGTAGCCTTGCTCAGAGTATCAAAATCGGTTCTTGCACACATTGTGCGTAGTCCGAGCTTATTTGCAGCTTCATTGACACCCAGCATCGAAACTCCCTCTGATGTCGCAACACAAAGTTTTGACAATGTACGCAATGAGATTTCCCTGCCAAAATGTTTACATACCATTTGTAAGCAGGTGATGCCGCACATCATACTGTCCGACTGAATTATACACTTGAAGCTATCTTTCATGCTAAAGCATTTTACAACCTTGACTTTTCATCATTGCCGGCACCTGTTCCCTTGTATTTGCCTTTTCCTGTATTTTTGAAATTGTAAGACACAGAGATACCAATGCTCCTGGTATAGCCGTACGAGTCCTTAGTCATAGTAGCCACACTGTAATAACCCGTCCAACGGTCGCGTTGCTGCTTGAATATGTCGTTGGCATATAGTGATACGGTCAGAGATTTCTGTAGGAAATCCTTTTGCAATCGGAGGTTGACGCTAACCGAATGCTTGTTTCTGGTAAAGCCATCATCATAGCCTGACCTGTACCTCAAATAAAGCATTGCCTTGCAGGTATTGTCTATTTCAAACCAGTTGCGGAAATCCATCTTCCACAAGGGCTTGTTCAGTTCCTCTGATACCCCATATTGTTTCGCATCAAGGAGTTGCTGCCAGTAGCCTAACAGGAGTGAAGGCTTGTATAATCCGAATTTCGGCGACAGTGTAATGGAGGCGTTGAACGACTGCTGTTTGTCGAAGTTCTTGCTTCTCCAGATGGTAATCTCAGATCCCTCCTGATACAAATCTGCAAACGAGAACCGTGCATCTTTACGGTAGTTGTACCCGGCTGCAAGATGAAGCCATGAATAAGTAAAAAGCAAGTCAACGTTATGTATTATTGTGGGTCTCAGCAACGGGTTGCCTCCCTCATACTCGTAGCGGTTGTCATATTGCACATTGGAGCTAAGCGACTGATAACTAGGTCTGCTTATGCGCTTCCCATAGCTGAACTGCACCTCTGCCAGCCCGTGGTGCCAGCCAATGGAGACATTGGGGAACAGGTCGTTATAGTCACGGCTCTGTTCTGTCTGTAATTCCCCAAATGAATAGTAATAGGATTTCACATCCTCATAACGTAATCCGGCAACGATATTGAAATTTCCCAGAGGAACACTGTACTCGGCAAACAAGGCAGTGTTGCTCTCGCGTATCTCGTCATCCGATGATGTGAGTATTTGCTCAACATTGTTGTATAGCCCATGTGTTTTAGTATGGGACACCTCACTGCCGACACTTACCTCTCCCTTCCATACAGGATAGGTAAGGATGAGCTTTGCAGCCAACATCCTGTTCCTGTTGGTACTTGAAGAATGGATGAGGCGGTCCTCTAATTCCTCGCTGCTTTCTGCCGACATCTGGTTGCGGGAAGACTTCTTCCACACCCATGTACTATTTAGGTCTATGCCAAGCTTCCCCACTTTGCCTAGGTAATACAAATTAGCATCGTGTTGTGGGTTTTCGTTTTCAAGAATGGTCATCCGTTGGTTCACATAACCTTCCAATATCTCGTTTCTCGTTATGGTCTGTTGCGTGTTGGCGTGCCCTCCCTCGTATATTGAGCCATCGAGTTTGTAGGACAGCCCAATCGAGTTGTCCCCATCGATGTCATAGCTTGCCCCAATCTTCCCGTTGGCGATGGTATACCAGAAATCATTAGGGCACACTTGCAATATATTAATATGGTTGCCATTGCTCTTAAAGTCATCTGTGATCGTTGCATCCGCAGCATTATAGCCATTTGTAAAAGATAAGGCCCCGGTCACTTCAAGACCACCTGTATGATACTTGATGGCAGCATCATCGTAAGTGGTCCATTTCCGGGCATACTCACCTTGGCCGAAGGCTGTCACGCCGATGCTGCTGCTTGTGTTCTTAATGGTACTTATGCGTATGACCGAACCGACTTCCGAGTTGTATCTTGCCCCCGGTGCTGTGATGATGTCTATACTTTTTATCTCATTCGATTTCAAGTACTTGAGCTCGTTGGCATTCTGTACCTTCCTGTTGTTGATGTATATTTCAGGTGTGCCTTTGGCAAAGACCGTGAAATTGCCGTTACAACCTTCAATGCCTGGCAGCATAGAGACGACATCGTTTGCCGTTCCCACATCCTTCAGTAAGGAGTTGTGAATGTCAATGTTCAGTCCACCGGCAACAGCCTTGTATTGTGGTAAAGAACCTTTCACGATGACCTCAGCAAGGGTTCGGTTGTCTTCATCCAATATTATATCCCCGATATTACTACTTTTGAATGCTATCAGTGTTGTCACATATCCTATGCTCGACACTTTCAGAATGTTGTTAGAGCCCCCTGTCTCCAAAGAAAAAGAGCCGTCTTCCTTAGTCACAGTCCCTGCCATGAAAGTGGAATCTTTGGCGTTGAGCAGCACAATATTGGCAAATGGTATGGGAGCATGATGAGTATCCACTACTTTGCCCATCACGCTTTGTGCGTAAGATAAGACAACAAGCTGTGACAATAAACACATCAAAAGTATTCTTCTCATAGTTCTTTACCGTTTAAACTGTTAATCAATAGCCTCCAAAGAGGCTCATCAGTCCTTATAGCCACCAGTAATGTCAAAATCTTCTTAATATATTCTTGACGAAACTCGCAAAACTCCTTTTGGGGACGATTAGTAAAACATCCTTTTTTCTCGTCATAAAAACACTCTACGGTACAGCCGCCACATAGATTCCTGCACCAACAATTAACACAGTCTTGGTTTTCCTTGTTGACATGGCTAATTGCATATTTGAACTTTTTCATATCAGTGTATAAATTAGCACTCGCAATGTTACCTAAACTGCAATTGGACTTCTCATTTAATAGATGGCAACCATATATTTCTCCGTTTACAGAAACAGATATGTTGTTGAAGCCAATGTTGCAAAAGAGGTTGTTATTCTTCTTGATTAGGTGCCCCAAGATATTCCAAAATTCAGTGGGTAGACAGCGAAATTCACTTTCACGCAGTTGCTCTCTTGTGATAGAATCAATATAAGATAACGCATAGCCTTTATCTAAATGAGAATCATTAACAATGGCACCCGAAATTCCAAAAGAACTTTTGAGATATTGCTTTAATTTCATATGATCGAAGCCTTCTTTTATTGCTTTTTGCGTAAAAGTAGCTTCATAAGATAACTCTATAGTTTTTATTTTCTTAATTTCTGCAATAAAATTGACAACAGAACTGTAGCTTCCTTTTCCATTCGCACGTATTCTATTAAAGTCATGTATAGTCTCAGGCCCGTCTATGCTAACGGTTATACTACTAATATATTTCCTAATGACCCCAAGTAATACGGGATTTAGGATAGTTCCATTTGTTACAATGCAGAATTTTGGGGTTTTGAGTTTTTCCCCTCTGTATATATTGGTTATTTCTTTACATACGAAATCTATAACTTTCTCATTGAGTAAAGGTTCGCCTCCAAAAAAAACTATTTTATTGATAGAATCAAAATTACTTTTGCAAAAGGATATAAAACTCTTTGCAGTATCAATTGTCATTAGGGATCTTACGGCACCATAATCACCTCCTTGTGCATAGCAATATTTACATCTCAAATTGCAGTTATTAGAAACACATAAAGTAATTCTATTTATATGCCTATGGGGTTCTGTATTGTTAACCTTTGTTTCTATACAAGGGGCACCTAATATAGATTTCATCTTTTTACCATCGAGTTTTTCGGAAGAAGAATTCATCGAAATCAAAGACATGCTCAAATCATTGTAAATGAATTTCTTATTCCCAACCTCAAGTTCCTTGTATCTTGTACTCCTCATCTGTTTTATATTTAATAAATAGTATCCACCTATTTTTAGATAGGTGGATACATTTTCTATCTGCTATATCCTATTTTTCCACAGTGGTAGAATCGCTACCGTTACAGCAATGGAAACCGGCTGCTTTCCCCGCTTCTGCTTGCTCACCAAATCTTTCACCTCCGCACAAGCTTTCCAATTCATCGTAATTTAAAATTTCAAATGAATCATAAGATGCAATCTCATTGTTCTTCATTTTTATTTCTTTTACAATTTACTTACTCGTATAGCTTTTCAGTATCCGCTCCTTTATGTTAAAGTTCAGTTTGGTCTGAATTCGCCATCCTATAGCTTCTGGCATTGCTCCTTTAACCAGTGTGGTCTGGATTATAATATTGGCCTCTATTATACTCTTATAATGTAAATTCCCCACTATATGTGGTATTGCCCAAAACTATGTTAAGGGTATAGTCCCCTTCTGCAAGAGCTCCTAAATCCAATGATACCACACCACTATTTGTTATAGAAGACATGGTAGAACTCACAACATTGCCTTGGGAATCACTAACGAAAACCTGAACTCCACCAGTGTACCCTTTCACATCTACAGTTATAAGTCCATTCTCATAGTCAGCAGATACACGCGTTATAGACGGCATGCGCATACTACCTTTAGAAGTTGTTGCTTCCCTCTTTACGTTTATGCCGGTTGCTTGGCAGGGAGATATGACCAGCAACATCGTCAGAAATAAAAAGACCTTTTGCATAATTGTTCGTGTTTATTGTTTTCGGTTGCAAAGTTAGACTGTTTATTCTAAGCCTCAAAATATTTTATGTCTATTTCTCCAATTATAAAAATCAACACAAAGTATTGATATTCAGCAAATTAACTATACTACCCACATTTTTAATGTCTATTTCTTCATTTCAGGACATCAAAAAGACTCAATATACGACCTTAGAGATGGGCTGTTCTTACCCTCCAAGCCAACTTTTGACTTGTACACGAACAGCTTCTGACGGATTGACTTTTCGCTGATATTGTAAATCAATCCCATAGCCTTGGAAGTCATTTTAAGGCGGATAAGAATCATGAACTTAATATCTTCATCGCTTAATTTTGGAAATCGCTTCTTTAGCCTTGATATGAAATTACCCTCCACATTATCAACAAACATCTTAATTTCTTCCCAATCCTCCTCCGTTAGAACGACGATGTTCTTCTTGTTTTCACGTATTTTTTCTATCCTTTGTGCTATATTGATTTTCTTGAGCAGGTAGCTGCGCATCGTGGAAAGCTGAATTTCCTTATGATGCATTTCTTCCTCATACATTTTCTCCTCCATTTCACGCTTTTCTTGCTCACGTTGAATCTTCCATTCTGCTCTCTGTTTATACTGTCGATATGCATATAAAATAAAAGCTATAACTGCGATTGCTGAAAATACGATCAAAGAAACGAGCCATGTAAGCAGATGAGCCCTCCCCTCGCTGATGCATTTTTCGTATTGAGCAGCAACCAAGGATGTATAGTACTTTTCCTTATCGTTAAGCTCTTTTCCATACATTTCTTCTATATAGTGATATGCAGAGTCCGCCAATGAAACAGCTTTAGAATAATCGTGCTCCTTTATCGCAGCTAAATGTCGTATATAATAAGCTGTGTATAACTCTGAGAGATTTTCTGTTTGTATTGTGTTCAGAAGGGCATTACATTGTTTAATTGAGTCAGCATTCAGATAAGAC
>CACYKX010000127.1 GCA_902775075.1 uncultured Prevotellaceae bacterium
ATACGAAACGGCATTGTGGCGAATGAATCCAAGTAATCAAGAACTGAGGTGGCTTGCTGAATCTGCCTCGTACTGAGCACAACTTGCTCCTTTTTCCTCTTAATGAGGAAACGATGGGCGGGTAGGGTGGCAAGCACCTTCAAGTGATTCCACTTCATGATACAGAGGGTCTTGACCTCTGCAGCTGACAAGTCACGGCTGAAGAGACTATAGACCATCAGGAGCTGCGCGTCGGATAGTTCGGCCCATCTGGTGGGCAATGAGATATTAAAAACTGCTTCCATACCGCAAAGGTACGAATGCGATATGGATGAAGAAAAGACATTATATTTTTGCTGAGATGAGATAATATTTGTACCTTTGTTGCTCATTTTAGAAATACTAGTCAATATGAAGAAGTTTGATAAAGAACATGAAGAGAAAGTTGCAAAGAATTTGCTAACACATGCTATGATTGAGGCACAATTGACGCCAGAATATCTAACAGGACCTACGTTTTCTTCAGACAGAGCCACTTTTCTTATTAGAACATTGTCAAAGATTGCTGCAAGAGGTCTTGCTTTTGTAGAGGCGATAGCTTCAAAGAATTTATCTGATTATTTCTTGCAGCAATTTACAAAGAATCTAGAAGAAGCTAGAAAAAATATGGGCATATGCTTTAATGAATCAACTGATAAAGGTGTAGATCCGAATTTAAATTAACGAAATAAATTAGAAAACAATGACGGATGAAATGAAAGATATCCTTGAGGAGGCCAAAAGAAGGGTGCTCTGGGATAGCAAAGGAAAGAAGTTGTCGAAACTGGAAATGAGACAACTTCTTAAGGATGAGATGGAAAGACTTATTGAGAAGAGGAATGTAAAAGCAAAGAGTTCTTGGTTTGAGAGAATGAGAAGGACAGGGTACGTGGAGGTGTCATTTAATTTAGTAGAAGTAGAGTAATTCCTGTTCTGTTTTTTTGTTTTCATGGTGCAATAACACGAATGCTTTTGCTGTCTGTAAAAGTGAAGGTGTTGAAGCGTGTGCTAGTACAAAATAAGTATACCCCCTAGTAGAGATGCGGATAGACTACGAAAAAACGAATAATTTATCCGTTTTAGGAACTTTTGACTATAATATTTTGTAAATTAAATTATACGATGTAATTTTGCAGGCTGATTTAATTATTGTATTATTTATACCAAAAAAATGGAGATAACTAAAAAAGAAAATTACCAGAAACCTACCATTCAGGTAGTAGAGATTAAACAACAGTGCCATATTCTGGCTGGTAGTAATCCTCAATCAACCCTTAACGTAGAGTATGAGGAAGAAGAAGCTTAGTGTCAAACCCCAAATCAGAATGCGAACAATGAAGATGACTTTTAATAGAATGGGTTGGCTGGTCATGGCCGCAGCCTTCATCATGAGTTTTGCTGCATGCTCAAACGATGACAACGAAACAAATGTTCAACCTCAGACAATACATGTGTCCGTAGATGCAGGGCTAGGGAATGATGGAACTACTCGAAGTGAGATGATTACTGAGAGCGGTAAACGTGTGCTGACTTTTACAGAGGGTGATAGATTGTATGTATATGAAGATCTTGGGGGTTATTTGTGCTTGGCAGGCTATCTTACTATGAAAGATGGGTCGCTTGCTGCAGACGGGAAAAGTGCAGCATTTGAGGGTGACCTCAAAGTGTATGACTATAAGACTCTTACAGCAGTTGAGACATCCTATGACTTTGGCGATGCAGACCCCCTTGCAGCAGGAGCCGATGCCTATCTCGTCCACAAGAACATGATAGAGGGTGATGAAGCATCAGGTGCACATTATTTTATATCTAACTCGAAACGTCTTAATTTTAATCTAACAAACTTGATTGCTTCTGATGTAGAAACGCTTATGGAGTCAGCATTGCCTGTGTGGGGACTCTATAACAGTGCGACTAAGACCTTTGAATTAAGTAGCCATACCGCAATTTTTAGTGTCCACATCAGCGGAGTTGTTGCAAATCAGGATTATAATATAGACGTGCGTGATTCTGACGGCGATTTGATTATGGGATATCGTTATACATCTGATGACACTGGCGTCATAAACTGTGCCTTCGTCGTTTATTGTAACGATTATGGTGCCCCATATAAACTCCAGATTGCGAATACATCCAACTGGTCTTATGACAAAACCTTTGAACTGGCCAACAATAAAATTGAGGCAAAGATATACAACATCACCCGCACGTGGAATTAATTGAACCAAGGAGTATTAACTATAAGCAGCAAGCACGACGTCTTTGAACGCCGTGCTTGTTTTGCATTATAGCCAGTAGCCGCCGGACTTCTTTTTGTTTTCGAAGACTTTGGGGGTGTATAGAGCTGCCACAGGGGAACTGTGCCAAGCGGGAAAGATTTCTTCGTGCTCACGGATGATGTTCACGAGGTCATAGAAGGATTGCGGATGAACCTGCATGTCTGAGAGAAGCATCATCTCCAAAGATTGGAGAGTGCGGATGACTTGCTCTTCCAACGGCTTGGCGGTGCGGAGCTGAGTGATGACGTGATTACGGAAGACTGTTATCTGCTCGTGGGAGAAGTATGTGTCTGCAAGGACCGACTCAATTTTAATGAGGCGGTCATGCAGCTTCTGATAATTCTCCCAGAGGTGTTCACGGATAGCGAGGCGGTGGCATAGGCTCAGGAAGGGGAACATAGTACTGGAGAAGTACTTGCCCTGTTGGGACTGGCGCCATTCGGGACGGGCGGAGAGGCGAAGGATGAGGGCTTCGATGGCGGCGTCGCGCTGAGACTCGAGAGAGGTAATCAGGGCGTCGACGCGCTCACGAGAAGCAGGAACTACGTTCTGGTTCGAGACGATGCCGAAGCCATTAGGGGTCAATACCAAATCAAGTGAAGGTATGGCGGTCATATAGGCATGACAGGCTACTAGCTTTTCCAAGGGGTAGCGGAAACGCTCGTTAGGACCGAAGCTGTCGGCGGCTATCTCGTCAAAGATGGCTTCAGGAACGAAGGTATCAATTGCCCATTGCTCAGCAGATTCGAGATATGGGTAAAGCTTTTCAATCAATGTGGGCTCGCCCTCTACGGTGGCGAGGACGTTTGGGATAAGCAGTCGGAGCTGGTCGTCGGTAGTGATTAGTTTCATTCTTTATGGGATTAATGGGGTGAATGGGGATAATGAGCTAGAGCTGCTATAGCATAGCAGCATACTGAACAGGGGTAACTTTATTCGGGGTCAATGGTCTTGTTTGGGGTCACGAGCTTTGCGTCTCTTTTCTCATCGAGCGTCGATAACATGATGAAGGGGCAGTCGGGATGAACTCCGTCCCAACCGTTATACCTTATTATAATATTATGGACGGTGAAAAGGAGGTCATGATACGGTTTCTGTAAGGCTTGGGCAATCGTATATAATTCACGCTTGTCGCTTCCGGAATTGTTGGTCTGGGACTTTCCTGGTACTGAGCCGACAAGGTTTGAATGGACTCGCATCGTAAAGCACATCATATTGACGGCCTCGATGATATCGGTAGACCAGTCGCCACCTTCCTTGTCGGTCTCTACCTTATTGATGACCACGTCGTGCTGCTCCTCGCCGTTGGGATTGACATAGAACGTAGAAAAGAGCACCTTGCCGGAGTTCTCCATGCCAGTGAGGAAGTTGATAATCTTCTCCTTCTCCTCAACGACGCGATCCATCTGCTTCTTGCGGTCGGTAATACCTTCGGCTTTGAAGATACCGTCCCAGAAGCGGTTGGCAATCTCGATGTGATACTTGATGGGCGCCGAGTTCTTCAGTTTCGCCTCCTTGGCCATACCGATAAGCTTCTTGATGTTGTACCAATTGCCCTTGAAGAGAGAGCCATAGTAGGGAATGGGGTAGTAGGTGCTGTCGGGGGTGGGGACGCGGCTGACAATGGCGAACTTGCGGCACTTCGTCGCGGGCTTGGTGGGCTTCATGGGCGATGTGGGGGACTTTCCTAAACGATTGTTCAAATCACTCCAGGGAGAATGGGTGTCGAGCATCTCGATTTTCTCGACCTGGTCCTTGCTGGAGATAGTCTTTCGCCAGTTAGCATAGAGCAGGTAGGGAATACGGCCGTCCTTCTCTGCAGGGGCGAAACGACAGTAGCAGGCCTCCTTGCGAAGAATGCGGACGATGCGGGAGGCGTCGGCACTGAGGATGATGATACTGACGCAGAATCCGAAGTGCTTGAAATCCTGACAGACGCCGAGGAAATAGGAGGGAAGGTCGTTGTCCATGAGGTAATGGTCGACGTCCTTCCTGACGTCTGCTTTGGCTTCCGATGTGTCATAGACCAGACCGGAGCCATAGCAAACCTCGGCATTGAAAATCTGGCAGGTGGAAAGCGTCTCATCCGACTCGATAAGCTCAAGGATCTTGTAGGGCATCTGGTTGTCAGCACCCCAGGGCATATACTGGTAGCCCTCGTCGAGAGGCACAGGAAGGATATCCGACTGTTCGCGGAAGACCTCGGACGAATTGGCGGTGAAAGCGGCGGAGGCCTTCAAGTCAGGAATGTTTTCAACGGAGTTGAAGGAATAGTTAAAGTCTTGTGGCTGGTTCATATCTTAGCGTTTTTGATGCAAAGATATGAAGGTGGGTGCGTATGAGAAAAGACATAAATAAAAGCGGCGGTCTTCTCAGATCGCCACTTCGTTTCCGATTTTTTTAAGAACACCGGTCAATTAGTAAATAAATGGCCGTGTATCAATGTTATGCAACGGGAAACATTGATGGGTATACTCAGGCTGGCGCTTCTAGAAAAGTAGGGATACAAAGAACGTGGACCTGCGTATCCCACGTCTCTGTACCTAGGCTCTGGAATGCCATGCAAAAAGACAATAGGACGACAAGCCCACGTATATACGTGAACTGTCGAACCCCCATCTTGTTTGCATTTTGAATTTTCCAGATTCAGGTACACAAGACAGAAGCGCGTCAGCTTCAGTTTCAAAAAGAGTACTGCGGATGCACGTATGCAGGGGCAGTAAGAATGGTCGTGACTCATCACAACCCGTTCTGGGTGCAAAGATACGAATAAATTCCGAAATGCACGGCATTTGCAAGGAAAACTTCTCTAAAGGAAGACAGTCAGGCCGTTAAGACTGAATATGCAGCACTCGCGCGTCTGGCGGATCTGGTTGGAGTCGAGAAGCTTGAACTTGCGGATACCTTTGTAGTGGTCGTACTTGATGCAGATGCATCGGCGCCACTCCTGGATCTCACCCTTGGAAGTCCAGAGACGGATATCTACTGGGTCGGGTCGGTTGAGAATCAGTCGGGCTGTGGAAATGTGGATTGAGTTCATAGGGATACAGTTTAACTTTTAAAGACACAATATTTTAAAAGACACAGTAACAGAATAACAGATATTATCTAAACCATTGGCTGCCGTCGGCATATTTCCAGGTGAACTTCAGGCGAATGAGGTCTTTATCGGAATCCGTTACTTCGGATGTGATATCGCTGATAAGAACCTGTACTTGCGTGAAGTCGTCTATCTGGTGTGTGACATACTTTGAAGCGAGCATCTCACTAAGCCATTTTGCCTCGTCGTATCTTAAAGGAGCCGTCTCTACCTCGTATTTTACGCTGTTGGTCTCGTCATAAAACTGCGCCTTGCGTCCACAGATGGCCTCACTATGGTTTACCTCTGTCTTGATGGTGGTAGTACCGAATAGATTCACCGTCTCGAGAATGTTAAAGGCGTTCATGAAAGTGAAAGAGTCGCTAGGCTGCTCATCCGTAAAGAAGAGATTGAAATGCCGTTTCCCGATGTGATACTCTACACCATGAACCTGACAGTCAACCTTCATAGCCCGGTCAACCTGAGACTTGAAATAGGCATGCGAGAGACTGTCGGAAACAATTGTGCTCGAGTCAAACAGCGAGCCCTCAAACTGGCGCCTGTACGTGAGAATCTTGTCGGGGCGGGTAGGGGTGGAGTAGTGGATGATAGCGTAGTTGGTGCCCTCCTCAGAATCGTCGGTGCAATAACTGAGGTTCATTGACGCATGCCGTGGAATGAGTGCGCTCTTACGTGTTGTCAGGAAGTGCGTGCGAAGAAAAGCGTCCGTAGAGACCGTTGACTTAAAGCGACTGAAGATGACGTTGATATCGTCTGTCGCCGCGATGACGGGCTCGGAGGTCGTCTCGTCATATGACACGTGCATGTTGCCGTCCTCATCGTAAGTGACAGTCTCGGGCTTGACTTCCGGTTCCTTTGCTTCTATCCGCAACGTGGCCATACAATATCGCAGTTCCGTCATGTGGGACTCGATGATGGAACGGATATCATGGACGATGACCTCCCCCTCGTATGGGTAATAGACGGATGAGAACACCTTTGAGGAATTCAGGAATAGAGAAACCTCCACGGATGGCTGGTCCGTGGTGATGCTGACCTCCTCCGGAAGATGTGACGTGAGGAAGATGCTGCTAAATGTGGTATTGATGGTAGTGGCCATGATGTTTCTTTTTTGTGCAAAGATAAAAAAGGGTGGGGGGTGGGGAAAAGACACGAAAATATTTCATGATTCTCGGATTTTTGTTGTACCTTTGCATTCCTAATTGTTGTTGGTTAAGATTTAGGGTAAATTTATTTCTTATTGAGATGGGTTCGCTGTGAAGCGAACCTTTTTTTTTGATAGCCCCCTTTACAGGAAGGCTATCAATCCTTTTTGCTCAGCAACCTGAGCTAATGTCTGAGACTCAGCCTCGGCTTTCTTGGCGCGAGGCTTGCGCTTTTTCTTAGGCTTCTCCTCTGCCTGAGGCTCCTGCTCTGCTGGCTTCTCAGCTCCGGATTCAATCTTTTGCTTGGCGATTTCCTCTGAGAGAGCCTTGAGGGATGCATCCTCGATATGGAATCCTGTCTGCTTCTTCAACATGAAAGCGAAACGCATGGCCTTGTAGGGACTCTTGCAGTACGCCTGACCTTGTTCTTCACCTGTGATGGCCACCATCCATACATTGTTCTCACTCTTGTTAGACTTCACTTCTGTAACGATAATAACTTTTGCTTCCATAATACTTATTTCTTTTAATTGTTTATACTCTATTTTGTGATTGATACTTATGCTGCTTTATAGACTTCGATGAATGTAATATCTGCCATCAGATCATTGGCCATGCCCTCTGCTATCTCTGTGGCTTTAGCGAATGTGTCCGCTTCTACCTCATACTCATAGTATTCGCCATCCTCACAATTGATAACTACACTGTAGATATTGCCTGCATAATAGCGCTTGCTGTATAACCTGCTGTGGGTGAAAACTGATGTTTGTACATTCTGTGTCATAATTCTTATTTTTTTAATTGTTTGACTTCTTGTTAATTTAGCTCCGAGGAGCTTTTGTAATTTTTACGTGCAATGAAGAGCAGCAAGAGGAAAGTGCGTAAATGCAAGGAATTACTAGCAAAAATCATGGAATACCCCATTTTCTTTAGGCTCCGGCGTGAAGAAGAAAATGTGGAAGGCTGCTGTGATTTTTGTGTAGGAATCGGGAACTTTAGAGACCAGTACTTGCAGGGCACGGGCTTGCGCTAAATTTGCAAAGGAAAAATAAGTAAAGGGCCTATAGGAAGCTAAAAGGAGAAGTCCAACATGCATAGAGAATGGTAATGACACAGAATGCGCAAACATTCACCTGCAGCGGGTACAGTAAGCGCTCTATTCGCCTCTACCTTGTTAGGCAATATCCAGGGTGTACCTCTTCTGATTGGGATGGCTACCTCTTCTTGTATGAGGTATGGAGTGGACTACCAATTTATTGCCACTGATAGCAGAACGGCTGGCTACTACCTATTATAGGCAGATAACACATCGATGTCGGCAGCATAAGAAATCACGAAAGGAGTATGGCTATAGAAATGATATGGAAGCAAATGACCTCTTTCGTAAAGTGAAGTCCATCAAGAGTGAGCAAACAATGGACGACGGTGACATCCTGGTACTTGAAGAACGTCAGGCGTACAATGAGGCCCATCAGAGCCATGCATACCTTTTGAATATGAAGCAGACGGAACAAAAAAGAGACAGCGGACCTCACGGCTCACCGTCTCAGATTCTTGGGTAATATAAAAGCTTTTGCTATTATTCAGCGTCCAGAAGCCTCGCAGGAATTTCAAAGACAGAGTCCAATGATAAGTCCGCAAACGTTCACGCCATTAGCAAAAGTGTAGAGTCTCACGACTCATAGTCTCATATAGTCGGCAAAAACGATACAACCTCGCGGGAATGAGGGGTACGTTATATTTTACCAATTCGGTGGCAATACGATATTGTCCACCTCATGCGCCTTTTCGAATAGAGGTGAGATATCCTCGTCCGTGAAACCGGCGATGCCGCAGCCAATGCGGGTGACGAGGAAGGTAAGGGCAGGGTGCTGCTTGGCGAACTCAATGAACTCGTCCACATAGGGACGGATGGTATCTACGCCACCCTGCATGGTGGGGATGGCATAACTCTGTCCCTGCAGACCGACACCTTGGCCCATGATGGCACCGAAGTGGCGGTATGCAACATAGGCTGCACCTCCGCCGTGCATTCCACGAAGGTTCGAGCCGAAGACGAAAATCTCGTTGGGCTGGAGCGAGGTGATATGTTCGGGAGTAGTACGTTTCTGCTGCATAATATCTTTCATTCTTAGTCTTCTGAATTCCGTAGCTCCTGCACAAGGTGCTGCCTCCTCCATCATAGCCTCGCCAACGATAGCGAAATCTGGCATGATTTCAGGCATATCGAGATCCATGTCG
>CACYKX010000128.1 GCA_902775075.1 uncultured Prevotellaceae bacterium
GAGCAGAGCAACCCTACGCTGAAGGGTGCCTTGCCAAGCAACTACTATGCAGGCCTGTCGCTCGACCGAACCAAGCTTGCTGCTCTGCTTGATGAAATCAACAAAATTGATACGCTGAAAGACCCAGAGAACGATCTTATCGGTCGCGTCTATGAATACTTTCTCGGTAAGTTTGCCATTGCCGAAGGTAAGGGTAAAGGTGAATACTACACGCCTAAGACCATCGTCAACCTTATTGCTGAGATGATTGAGCCTTATCGTGGCAAGATTTATGACCCTTGTTGTGGTTCTGGCGGTATGTTTGTTCAGAGCATGAAGTTCATCGAGGCACATCATGGCAACAAACGCGACATCTCTGTCTATGGACAGGAATACACCAACACCACCTACAAACTGGCGAAGATGAACCTCGCCATTCGTGGTATTGCCTGCAACCTGGGCGAGATGGCTGCCGATACGTTCCACAACGATCAGCACAAAGACCTGAAGGCTGACTTCATTATGGCTAATCCTCCATTCAACCAGAAGGCCTGGCGAGCAGAGAACGAACTGAAAGATGACCCGCGATGGGCAGGTTACGACGTGCCTCCGACGAGTAATGCCAACTATGGTTGGATTCTGAACATCGTCTCTAAGCTCTCTGCCAACGGAACGGCTGGCTTCCTTCTTGCCAATGGGGCTTTGAGTGGCGACGGTACGGAACTTGCTATCCGTAAGCAACTGCTTCTGAATCATTTAGTGGAAGCGATTGTTATCCTGCCTCGTAATATGTTCTATTCTACGGACATCAGCGTGACACTTTGGATCCTGAACAATAACAAGAAAGCCCGCACGGTGGAGCAAAACGGCAAGATGGTTCGCTATCGTAATCGTGAGGACGAAGTGCTGTTCATCGACCTGCGCCAATGGGGAGAACCGTTCGAGAAGAAATACATCCAGTTCTCTACGGAGCAGATACAGCAGATAGCCGAGAACTTCCATAATTGGCAGCGTGTAGGCTATGAAGAGACGTATCACAATGAACCAGAATATTGCTATTCTGCCACCCTTGACGAGATAGAGAAGAAAGGCTGGAGTCTTGTACCCAGTAAATACATCGAGTTTCGCAACCGTGACGAGCAGATAGACTTCGACACCAAGATGAAGCAACTGCAAGCAGATATGCGCGACCTCTTGCAGCAGGAAGAAGCAAGTAAACAGCAGTTGAAAGAACTGTTTGAGAAGTTGGGGTATATGTTGTGATTCTTTCCAATGTTTAAAGAACTGGAAAGAATTGGAAAGAAAAAGAGAAGTCGTAATGAGTAAGATAACGAAGAAAAAAGATGATGCAACCAGATAATAAAAGCATACCACGCGGTGTTCGAATCCAGTATATCAGCGACCTCCATCTGGAGTTCGCTAAGAATCGTCAGTGGATTGCAAAACATCCATTGGAGGTAACTGGTGATATTTTGCTTGTCGCTGGCGATTCTGCATATCTTGATCTGCCAAACTCGGATTGCGACACTTATTCTGAATATAAATTCTGGGATTGGACGAGTCAGCATTACAGCCAGGTTATAGTGTGTTTGGGGAATCACGACTTTTACGGATATTATGACTTGTCCTCTATACCAAATGGCTACTGTAAACAGATTCGCCATAATGTTCATGCATACTACAACAGTATAGTGCATCTGGACGACATGGACATAATCGTTTCTACATTATGGTCGAAGATAGAGCCCCAGAATGCATTTCAGACGGAGCAAAGTGTGAGCGATTTCTATCGTATCATGTATGGTGAACATCGACTGACGGCAGATGATTTTAACCATGAACATGAGCGTTGTCTCGCTTTCATCAAACAGGCTGTTTCAGAAAGTGATGCGAAAAAGATAATCGTTCTTACACATCATGTTCCTACGCAATTATGTACTGCTGCAGAATTTTTAAACAGCACTATTAACGGTGCTTTTACGGTAGAATTGGGCAACTTTATAGCAGATAGCCAGATTAACTACTGGATATATGGGCATTCACATCGCAACATCAAAGCGCAAATAGGCGACACACTCATTGTATCCAATCAATTGGGCTACATCTCGCATGGAGAGCATCTGACGAACGGGTTTAATCCTTCTGCTATGATTGAAGTTTAAAACGAGATTGCAAATTAATAGAGGATAGAAGAATGACAACATACCAGCGTTTAGGCGGATATATACGACCAGTAGATGTACGTAATCGAGGCTTGAAGGTACACTTGTCTCAAGGTATTTGCAATGCTAAGTATTTTCAGAATCCAAAGCAAGTTGCAGATAATCCTGAAACGCACAAAGTCGTTAGAACAGGGCAGTTTGCATATAATAGAGCAACAACAAGAAATGGGGAAAAAATCTCAATCGCTTTAAGAGAGGGACCAGATTGCACTGTGTCTTCAGCTTATCAAGTGTTTGAAGTCGTGGATGAAAACCTATTAAATCCCAAATACCTGATGATGTGGTTTAAACGACCAGAATTTGACAGATTAGCCATATACTATTCACATGGAAGTGCGCATGAGTTTTTTGAGTGGGAGGCAATGTGTGATGTCATGCTCCCCATCCCCTCCATTACCCGTCAACGTGAAATCGTAGCAGAATATGAAACGCTGGCCAACCGCATTCGTCTCAACAATCAAATGATTCAGCATCTCGAAACCACCGCCCAAGCCCTTTACCGCAAAACCTTCGTCGATAACATCGACAAAGAAAACCTCCCTGAAGGCTGGAGAATGGGAACAATACAAGAGTTCAGCAAGGAAATGAAATCAGGTGGAACTCCAAGTAGAAATCATAATGAATATTGGAATAAGCAGGATTACCCTTGGCTAAAATCAGGAGAAGTCCACAATAACATTATTACTAGTGTCGAGGAATATATTAGTCAAGCGGGATTAGATAATAGTTCTGCAAAGATTATTCCTCAAGGCTCTATAATAATGGCGATGTATGGAGCAACTGCTGCACAAGTAGCATATCTTAGTTGTGATACTACCACCAATCAAGCATGTTGCAACATGATATGCTACAGCAAAGAAGATGCTGCTTATTTGTTTTTCCATCTATTGGCAAATCAAGAGGACATCAAAAAGTTGGCAAATGGAGGGGCACAAGAAAACCTAAGTCAAGAGTTGGTCGCACAACAGCCTATTGTCCTTTTCGACGATAACGAAAAGAAGTCTTTGTTTGTACCAATACTTGACAACTTAATTGTATTATATAAAGAAAACGAGAAATTAACCGAATTACAGTCTTTGCTTTTGGCGAAGATGGGGCAATAAAATGCGATGAAAATATATTGTATATGAAGAAACAGCTACAGTTATCGGAATTAACAGAATCATTAGAGCGAGGGAAAACCAATTTCCAAGCTAGAATAGAACTCTATGATTTGCGGGAATTATGTTATAAAATGGATAATCCCCAACTGTTAGAGTATGTACCTGTTAAGATTGTGGCTTGTTTTGAACAATTATTCAGAGATGAGTATCAGGAAATTCTTGTAAATCCAAAAGTAAAGAAGAACCTAAAAAATATAGACCTTTTTAGGGACACCAAGTATGATTTTGAAGTAATAGAGGCTTTTGAAGAGAATGACATTTCATTAAGTGATTATTTATCTCTTTTAATACCATGTAGCAAATTGGCAGATATTGATAATGCAATATCAAAACTACTTGGTATTAATTTCTTATCAGAATTTAGGAAGAAAGATAATGGAGATGCAATACTAGAGTCTGTTTCTGAGATATTTAGGCTTAGGCATATTTATTGTCATGAAGTTCCTCTGAAAAAGAATATTGATATAGATAGTGCAAGAAAACTAATTTCTCATGCTATTGAGTTCATAGATGATTCGGATGATATTATCAGAAATGCTTTGTATTCTGACCATGTAAGTGGAATAGAAGAAATTGAAATCGCCCAAAAGGAATACGAAAAAGCAGATAAAGAACTCGAAGAGTTAATAGACACTCTTAGATTAAAGCAAGAGAAAGGCCCGTTCCATTATAATGATTTCAGTTACATTGACAAGTGGAAAGAATATCGTGAGGAAAGGGCTTTGTGTGACTCCTCAATTAATAACAAAGAGAGTTACTTGCCACTTCACTATTACAGGAATATGGAGAGAACAACAAAATCTCTAATAAAAGAATTGAAAGAAGATTATAAGTATGAACTAAAGAGATAATTGTGGCATTATGGATAAATTAGGCAAGATGATAAGAATTACCGATTTAAGGTCGGTATGGCCTCATGAGGCAAATGACTTCACAAAGTGGTTAGCGCAAGAGGAGAATCTTACGCTGCTGGGGGATGCGATAGATATTGAGTTGGAACTTGAAGAAAGAGAATCATCTGTTGGTAGTTTCAATGTGGATATCTTTGCAAAAGAAGTGGGCACCAATCGTCGTGTGATTATCGAGAATCAGTTAGAAGATACGAACCACGACCATCTTGGCAAACTGATTACATACGCCTCAGGTAAAGGTGCTGAAGTGATTGTTTGGGTGGTGAAACGAGCACGTGACGAACATCGCCAGGCGATAGAGTGGCTGAACCAGCATACAGATAACAATATTGGATTCTTCTTGTTGGAAATAGAATTGTGGCAGATTGGTGACTCGGCAAAGGCCCCACGCTTCAATATTGTGGAAAGACCGAATGACTGGTCTAAAACGATGAAGACGATAGAAGGACTTTCTGATACAGACCTTCTTAAACTTGAATTTTGGACAGGCTTTAATGAGGCGATGAGCGATAACAATGACTTTACTCGCAATTTCCATGCCCGCAAAGCAATGCCTCAACATTGGTATGATTTGAGCATCGGTAGTTCTGCCTATCATGTTGCCTTGACTATCAACACTCAAAAGCAAAGTATTGGTGCAGATATTTATATTAATGATGATAAGGAATTGTTCGAGCGGTTCAAGATGCATAAGGATGAAATCTCTACAATGTTGAATAGTGAGGTGGAATGGCGGGAGGCAAAGAAAGCATGTCGCATATTCATCACAACCAATATCAATCCCAAAAAACGGGAATGTTGGCCAAAAGCCTATAATTGGTTCTTGGAGAAAGCTATCATCTATAAAGAAATTGCATCGAAGTTTGGCGAGTAGCACGTAATAAAAACGATAAATCACTACTTCTATTATGAAAAATTGCAAATTTTGCACAGATTTTAGAGATAGAATGTTGATTTATTGGAATTTATCAGTATATTTGCAACAGAATAAAAATGCATAGATATGATACAGGAATTGAAAATAAAAAATGTGCTCTCGTTTAAGAATGAAGTGACATTCAGTTTTGTTGCCTCAAGCGACCAGTTTGCGGAAGATAGTCAGGTGGTAAAGATTAACGATAGTACGCGATTGCTTCGCTTTGGCGTGCTGTATGGATATAATGCATCAGGAAAGTCAAATTTGCTCTATGCTTTTGACTTCCTTCCTCGTTTTTGGAGTTACAAGCCTGAAGGTATGGACGAGCCAACTGGGGTTGTTCCATTCAAACTTGACGCTGTTTCGCCAAATAAGCCATCCTGCTTCGAACTGATATTCTTTGTCGGCAATGTGAAATATTGGTATCAGTTGGAGTTGGACAGAAATCAAGTCTATTTGGAAAAACTCTCGTATTATAAGAGTGCTCAACCCACTATGCTGTTTGAGAGGAAACTGGTGGACGGACATTCGGAGGTGGAGATTAACCCGAAAGGTGATAAAATCAGTGCTTCAGCCAAAGAGTTGATTAATGGATATTGTCTAAAGAATCTTTCTTTCTTTGTGGCTCGTAATCAAGTGAATGCAAGTCTGCCTCTGATTGATGCTGCCAAAAACTGGATGAAGGAGCAGACGATGCCTGCCGTATTCCCATCAACCTATCTTACAGATTATGCACAGCGTAAAACGGCAGAGAATAAAGACTTGACCCATTATCTTGTGAACTTCCTGCATGAGGCAGATTTCAATATCACTAATATTTCTTCAGATATTGTGAATAGGCAAATATCAGATGAAGAAGTGAAGTTTCGAATCTCTGACGAGAGTATCCCGAAGGACGAAAGGGAGCGAATCAAGAAAGAGAAAACTATCTCGCTTCTTCATACCAGTTTCGAGCATACTGTTGAGAATGAAAACGGGCGAGAGGCATACCAGATGAATAGAGGTGATGAATCGACCGGAACTTTGCGAACATTTGGAATAGAAACGGTATTGTATGAGGCACTTGCCAGCAATGCTTTCTTGTCAATTGATGAGATAGAGACTTCACAACATTCCAGATTGTTGGAAATGATGTTATATGAATATCTGAAAACTCATTCAAGGTCTCAGCTACTTGTTACGACGCATAATGATGGACTGCTGGATTTGGTGGATGATCTCATCAGAAAAGATTCCGTGTGGTTTACTGAAAAGGACAAGGCTGGTGTGACAGATTTGTATAAACTGACAGACTTCCGAGGCGTAAATCGCTTGTCGTCTATCAGAGAGGCTTATCGTAACAAGCGTTTTGGGGCAACAATGAAATAATGTGATGGAAGAAAGAGAATTAGCAGAGGGCGTTGAACAGCAACAATATTTTGAGGCTGTACCTGCTCCCTCACCAGAAGAAGATGAGGGAACAAGGGATATGGGACCGCTGTACCCATTCCTTATCAGTGGAGGAACCAATACCGAGCGCTATTACTTTACACATATAAATGACACAACAAAGTATAAGTTCAATATCAGACCGAAGTATTTTGCTGATGAGTCAAACTACACCGAGGCATTTCCCAAAAGAATCAAAGAGATATTAAATGCAAATACTGATCCTAAAATTTTTTGTGTATTCGATTGGGATACAATTTATGGAATCGATGCGAAGATTAAGAAACACGAGGATTTTGAAAAGCAGTTTCGAACAGAAATTGATAACGGAAATGTTGTGATATGTCCAAGTATGCCAAGTATAGAGTATTGGTTCTTGCTACATTTTGAGGATAAAACAGACTTATTAAAAGATTATCGAGCTATTTCAAATATCTTAGCACCTTATATCAAGCCTTGCTTTGCTGACCCAACAAAGAACTTGAAAAAGTTATTAAAACAGGAAAAGTATCTGCAAGACTCTACTTGGGTGAAAAATCTTTGTTCTGATGGAAAACTCGATACTGCCATCAAACGAGCAGAAGACAATATCAAGGCTGCGGAGGAAGCAGGGGACTTGGCGAATCAGTCTTATTCGTACGTTTATAAAGCATTTAAAGAGAGATAATGCCTATGTCACACTTTAACGAACATACGCTGGAGATGGCCATCATGGAGCTGTTTGAGCAACAGGGCTATAGCTACGTGAATGGCGAGACGATACACAAGGAACAGACGGAGGTGCTGTTGCGTGATGACTTGCGGATGTATCTGATGGACAGATATGCCAAGGAAGGCATTACGCCCTTGGAGGTGGAGCGAGTCATAGCAAAGTTGACGGCAGACAATGGTGCTCCTCTCTATGAGCAGAACGCACAGACGTATCGGCTGATGACGGAGGGCTTCGCCATCAAGCGTGAAGAAGCCTCGTTGGCAGATTTGTTCGTGGAAGTGATAGACTTTAAGGATGTTGACAGGAATATCTTCAAGATTGTCAACCAATTGGAAATAAAGGGGTTGGAGCGACGCATCCCTGATGGCATCGTCTATGTGAACGGTTTGCCTGTAGTGGTATTGGAGTTCAAGAGTGCCGTAAAGGAAGACACCACTATCATGAATGCCTATACGCAGTTGACTGTTCGCTATCGTAGGGATATTCCCGAGTTGTTCCGCTATAATGCTTTTGTCGTTATCAGCGATGGTGTGAACAATAAATATGGCACGCTATTCACGCCTTACGAATTCTTCTATGCCTGGCGCAAGGTGGAGCGCACAGACAAGGCAAACGACGGCATCGACTCCCTGCATACCATGATGGCAGGGTTGTTCCGACGGGAACGGCTGCTAAGCGTGATGAAGGACTTTGTATTCTTCCCGGACACATCGAAGAGCGAAAGGAAGATAGTCTGCCGCTATCCACAATTCTTCGCCACCCATCGTTTATACGAAAACATCCTGGAGCACTCGCACATCAACCTGCATGGCGACGGAAAGGGAGGAACATACTTTGGTGCAACAGGTTGCGGCAAGAGCCTCACGATGCTGTTCCTGACACGCATGCTGATGCGCAGCCGACATCTGGCAAGTCCTACCATCGTTCTGATTACTGACCGCACGGACTTGGATGACCAGTTGTCTGCACAGTTCGTGAATGCCAAGCAGTTTATTGGTGACGAGACTGTGGTGAATGTCGAGACACGAGAAGAGTTGGGCAAGAAGTTGAGAGGACGAAAGAGCGGCGGCGTGTTCCTGACGACCATACAGAAGTTCAGCGAGGATATCAACCTGCTTTCAGACCGAGCAAATATCATCTGTATCTCCGATGAAGCCCATCGTTCACAGACGAATGTGGAACAGAATGTGACCATTACCGATAAAGGCGTGAAACGCAGTTATGGTTTTGCGAAATATCTGCACGACTCGTTGCCCAATGCTACCTACGTGGGCTTCACGGGAACACCGATTGATGCTACGATAGATGTGTTTGGCGATGTGGTGGACCGTTATACGATGACGGAATCGGTAGCTGACGGCATCACTCGTCGCATCGTTTATGAAGGAAGAGCCGCCAAGGTGTTTGCCGACCACAAACAACTGGAGGCGATAGAGGCATAC
>CACYKX010000129.1 GCA_902775075.1 uncultured Prevotellaceae bacterium
TTCTGCCCTCACCTTTTCCAGTTCCCGTTCCTTTTCCCGTTCTGCCTCTTTGCGTTTCGCAATATCAGCCAACTCATTCAAAGCACGGATTAATCTTTCCTCATCTTTCATAGGAGATACAAGTTAATAGATTCGTTCGATTATATGAGACTCCATCCTTGAGACATCAGTCCCAATAGTTTCATCTGGTTGTTATATTGTTTTGCATATGTGATGAACGATTGTTTTGCGAAATCGCATATATCCACATAGTTTGGTAAAATATAATCCCACCATTTTTTATTGATTACAACAACCTCATCATGTAATGCATATAATCCAGGGAAGGTTCTGGATTTTGATTTAGCAATAACCTCCTCCGTAGTAGTGAAAGGTATCCAAGGTGAAAGGAATCTATATGGAACATTCTTTAATAGAGGTGCCAATATCTGTTCAATTCCCTGCGAACTATAGTGTTGTCTCATGTATGTTTCGACAACATTACTTGATGCCGCTTTTATAAGTTTAGTTTTCTTTGATATCTCACTTAGATATTTAGACAACATATCCACGTTACCCAAGTCGATTTCTGCATCCATAACAATTGGCCAAGCTAATGCGGCCATTCGTATAACGATATCCTTATATGATACAATTAGACTATCTGACTCTTTAGCCAACGAAATGAGTGATAAGAACCAAAAATACTTATATGATGTAGCTTTCTTATCAAACACACTTGAAAGAACTTTAGGCTCAATCACAATCTCAGTTTCTTCTACTTCAATAATATCTTCTTCTGGATTACTATCAACTTCGACCTCTGTATATGGATCTGCAGAAGGAACTCCAACATAAACATGTTCTATTTCAGTATCATCTATTGACTGAGATGATTTTTGTTTTATGCCTGTAAGTTTCTCTTTTCTCTCTTCAGTCTTACCAATCTCTTTATCCCTTATTATATCTTCAAAATACTTCAATTCTTGCTTATAGTAATCCACTAGTGACGTGGGAACTATAATCTGTCGCAGTTTCAAACATTCAATAATTGGAAATACACCAAACAAAACCTTATCCTCAAATTCCAAAGTTTCTAGGTTTTCGCAATACGAAAAGGCAGTATCACCAACATATTCAATATCCTTTGTTACGATATACTTATCAATATCGGCTTCTATAAAGGCACAATTACCTATAACATTATTTGCGACACCAGATGTCGTTTTTGCCACCTCTCTGTAATAAGCCTTTTCATTCCTATACTCTGGTATGACTATTGTTTCTATGAATTCTTTCTTCTCCTCATCCGTAAAATTCTCATCAAAGTGGTAGTTTTCTAGCATTAAATAGAGCATTTTTATCTCTTTATCATCCCAATTATCAAGTATGAATGCCATGAACTCTACCCATTGAAAGCTCTCCTCTATCCTAGAAGAGATGATGAGATTGTCTTCATTGCAGTATTTGACAAATTTCGGATTGAGCATCAGCAAACGTATCGATAGCAATAATGCCAGTACGTGCTTCGGGGTCTTATTGTACTTTCCCCGGAGACCAATATTTATTTCTTCCCCAAAGAATCTACCATCAATATATATCGATGGTAAGTTCGAAAGCGAGAAATCATTTTTAAAAAATGAATCCTTAACAATGCTATAGAAGACATTCATTGCGTATTCGTCTTCTACAGAATTCCTTATATAACCGATTAACGATACATTCTTCATATTAACATTGATCTTTACTGATTTCCTGGACTTCCTTTTCAAATTTCTTCGGCAGATGAGCAAATAAAGAAGAATAACTTTTGAGTTTTACTTCTGTGTCACTTTTACTTACTGACAAACCATAGGCGGTAGTCAATAGAGCAGAAAGTTTAGATATAGAGGCCTTATCTTTTACATTTTCTTCATTCCATACTGTAGAATCGATTACACGAATATCGGTGAATGTATCAATAGGTTTTGTTAGGAAAGAGAATGTACTACCACCACCAGAGTAAACTATAATACGGTCTTTCAGAGCATCACGAAGATTTTGCACAGGGATGCTTGTCTCGTCTTGTATCTTACGCTGTAAATCTCTTACTAAATTGTAAACAAGCTCGTGTTTCTTTCTATTATATTTGTCAATTACATCCTGATTAGCTCTCCTTTGGAAATCTCCTTCAGCGTAATCAAAGCCAGACCTTGCTGCTACATAGTTTAGTCCTCTGGGGATTGACCAGAATTTATAAATCATAGGATTACCATCTTCTATTGTAAAGAACGAAATATCTGTGGTACCACCTCCAATATCAGCTGTCAAACTCATTCCTGTAGGAAGTTTACCTCTTGACGTGAGAGCTATCAAACTGGCATAAGCTTCCGGGAAGATATTAATCCAATACTCTTCTTTCAGTTCTTGAGAAAATCTCCTATTTTCTGTCTTTTTAAGAAGGTTATCTACTTTTTCGTTCAGGAAACTGTCAAAATCATTTTTGTATACATCTTCAACTAAGTAATAAGAACTAGCAAGAATTTCAACGGCTAGTCGTTTATTCGCATCATATGTCACTTCATCTACAGGGACACCCATGTTGATTGAGAAGTTCGTATCATATTCTTTTTCTAATAGGAAAATAACATACGCAAGATACCATATGCATAATGTACGATTACTTATTGATGTAACACGGTTCCACTCTCCTCCAATGAATGTGGCTTGTTTGAAATAGCGGAACACATTTGAAGCATCTTTATAATCTTTAAATTCCTTCTCATACTGTCGTTCAGACTCCTTTAATCGCAAATTGTTTCTTGCCTTAATATTCTGAAGGCGTATTTGAAGCATTTTTTCTAACACCTGTTTATCCTCAGGTGTATTCTTGTCCGTTGAGTATTCTCTATACAATCCGTCAGCCATGTATGCCACATCAAATACTTCTTCTAAAGTAACTGATTCCTTATGTGGAGGTTCTGGCTCTGATTTCCTCCTCGTTTCATCCACAAACCCATAAGAAAGCGTGTCGTCATTGTTTATTTGTATAACTGACGGTAAGAAATATGTATGATTCCCTTGTAAGTCTGCAAATTTAAAGAATTCATAATTAGGTTCTCCATGACCTTCATCGGGAGTACGCTGCACACAGATTTTTGTCTGATGCGTACCAAAATCGAGTCCTATTCTTATTTGATCCATAGTGCTAAACAATTTGAACAAGATTCAACGATTTTATCTCTGGTGTTACTTTTAGTTGCACATCACGATTGATGCGTTCTAAATCTGCTTCACGCCTCTCTAATAAATCACGAAGATTGGCACGATGCAGCCTCAACGTGTTATCTGCTCGCCTTAACTCATCATCATTACCAACAGAAATTGCATATTCGCGCATCATTTCCTGGTTTCTTATATTTCTTTCAAAATTTCTTTGACGCGTTTCATAATATTGAATTGTCTGTTGATAGCGTAGTTTCTTGCTATTATCAATACGACCTTGGATTTCTTTCTGATAATCCGATACGTACTCGTTTACATAGTCATTTAAGTCATATCGTAGGTCAGCTATCATTTCCTCATCCAATCTACACGACTCTTCTAATGGTGCATATTGACCATCAACCTGAGCACGGCCCATAAAACGCTCAGCCAGGTCATGGTCTTCCACTATATGTCCATGAGCAACATCAAAGAGAATTGGGTAAAGCGAATCCGTTACAATTGGTTTGTCAAACAATGTACGTTTAACTGAAATCTTATATATAGCCAGCATATACAAACCTTTGCATATTTCCTGCGGCAAGTGGTTTGCAGATAATTGGAAGAAGAATGTACATTGTGCTTTATCGCGATTTGCTTCAAACATCTTCACTCCTGCACGAATAATAGGATGGTAGATGTTTATGAAAGCAAGCTTCTTTTCCCTAAATGCCTTTTCCTGATCAAATGTCATCTTCAGCTCCAACTGATCCTCTATTTCCGTCAGATACTTACGGAACATCTTTTTGCTGTCAGTATCAGCTGGCTGATATTGCTCAAGGAATCGTTTTACAACCTTGGGGTCACTCTTAGGAACCTTTAGAATATAGACATCTGGCGAATCGGATAAGACAAGTTCACAGGTCGTTAAATGCTCCTTTATTATCTGGAGTACAAAATGATACAACTCCGTGCTTGTTACATAAGCATTGTTGTTCACAATCTTGTTTATCTCATCCCTGAAATATGAATCATTAGTCAAGGCGTTCGTCAGACCTTCCTCAATTTTCTTCAGGTTCAGCTTTTCGTTCTCTATGGCACGCTCAATTTCGCGTTGTTTCTTCTCTACCTCCTCAGGTTTTAGTTTTTCAGAATAGAAATCACGTTCCATTTTTTTCAATGCGTCTTGGATAGTGATAGTTTTTCCATCTCCATCACAGAATCTAAGATGGCCTCCAAATCGCCTATAGACTCTCTAAATATTCCGATACGAGACAAAAGACGTTCATATATGTCTTCAAGAATGGATTCCGAAACAATGATAGTATTAATGTTCACCTTGGGAGATTCTTGACCAAATCGGTCAATACGACCAATACGCTGCTCTACAACCATTGGATTCCATGGAAGGTCATAATTAACTAAAGTGTTGCAGAACTGCATATCAAGACCTTCACTACCTACTTCAGAAGAGAGAAGTATCTGTATTGAATCATCAAACTGAAATCTTCTTAAGGCTGCAATCTTATCTATACTTGGATCTCCGTATATGAGCTCACACTTATACCCAGCTTTTCTTAGCCTAATATTGAGGTATTTCAAGGTTTTCTTGAAAATTGCAAATACAATTATTTTCTTGTTGCCGTGATTAAATACGGTTTTCAAGATGGAAAGAAGCTGTTCAAACTTTGAGTCCCTATATTCATTATAACGGTCTATTCCCCTATCCAAGTCATCATTCTCGTTTAGATAGGCCCAAACACTACTTGCTAACTGACGTTTTACAGTTACCAATCCCATGCTACCTGTCCTCTCACGTCCATATTCATCATAAACCGTGTGGTCATCGATATAATCATCTAACGCTTGCTCATAGGCATTTCGCTCAGCTACATCAAGGCTGACGCGATGAGTATAAGGATTACGTTCCGCCTGAGACCAATCCTGAGTAACTTCACGTTTGCGAGTCCTCGAGAAAATAGTGTTCATAGGACTCATCTCTGACAAGTTGAACTGTAACTGTGCACGAATTGCCGGCGTGTCATTACCTTGTGTCAACAGCTGCATGATGTCCTGGTATATGGGATAATCCTTAAAATAGTCGCGAATCAAGAAATTCTGAGTTGATTCAATATCATTAATACTGTTATAGGTCGTTACTTCTGATGAAGATAATTCGTTGGCAATAGAACACAAGTCGGCACCATTATTTAATTGACTAAGAGCCCTGACGAATGGTCGGTTCAATTGAACATTATTTCTGAATACTTCAGGGTTGTCATACATGTCAGCATCTAACAAGTGTAGCTGATTATATAGATTAAACTCGTCAATCATGATAGGTGTCGCAGACATAAAGACGACGCTGTCTGAATTTATCAGTAAGCGCTTAGCTCCTTGATAAATCATCGTGTTGCTATTCCTCAGCTTGTGCGACTCATCACATACAATAATACTGAACTTAATATTTCTCTCATCTATCACTTTGAGTATTTCACTGGTTTCCCTTATCTTGTCGTAGTTGATAACAGCGAGTACTCCACCATTGTGATATTGAAGTTCATGTATTAAAGTTTCTTTCTTATCTATCTCAATAAAGTCAAGTCCAAACTTTTCATTTAGTTCAGTAGCCCATTTTGAACGAAGAGCCATAGGACAAATAACGAGAGCGTTATGAAATTCTCCACGAGCTTTCAATTCAAGCATTATATGGCCTGCTTCAATTGTTTTACCCAAACCAACCTCATCAGCAATCAGAAGCCTTTTATTGTCTGAGTTCAAATATTTAAGAAGGGGTTTGAATTGATATGGCCTGAACAAAGTACGTGATGCTTTCAGTGAAGATATGGTACTATTGTTTGAACTCTGAATCTTGAAAGCAGTATTTCCTTTCAAATACTCAGAATAGTGGTCAAAATAGTTTTCTTTAACTCGTTCAAACGGGTCTGTAAGGTCAACATTAGGCAATAACTTATCGCTGTTCTCGTCAGCCTCTCTATCGTCATATTTGACTTTATAAAGTTGTCTTCCCCTGCGAGGAGGATGTATCTCTATAATATATCCAATCTCATTGGTTATAGTGTTCTTAACCTTATCGCCTTTACTAAATTTACTCATATATAATAGGCTTTTTAGTTATTTCTCTACCTTTTCTGTTATGGTAAGCGTCTATATGTCCTCCTCTGCTGCCATTGGATAACCTGTAGATTTCGCTTTTTCTTCTGAAGCAGTATCTTTCAGGTTAGGTCTGATCATCGAGGTGTACGCCTCAATGATATGACGCCAGTCATTTAGTTTCATTCCATCATACCTATCACCAAACTTATTGATGACTTCTTCCTGAATGCTCATATTACTCATCTCACGATCCATTTGAAGCAAATTATATATCAGGTTGCGAACCTCTCTATCATCCTCTACATGACGAAGCACAGAACCTGGAGCGACAAAACGTACCTCTTTGGCTTTCTTTCCTCGTTTTGAAGGCGTTGCTACTTTCATCGAGGGCTGTGAAGAACCTTGGCTCATGCTCTCACCACTTGCCACTCTCACCATATTGTGAATATCATTCACATAGTTGCGTACAGCAATGAAGTCCTTGCCAAACGTATTTAGCCATTCGTATTGTGCAAACGGTTCTTCTTCAAGCAACGTGTTTGGCGTAATATCACCATTATCACAAACATACGTGATGATACTCTTGATATATTCTTCTTGCAGGGAGTTCAGCGTGGTGTCCGACAGGAACTGCGAGAATCGCTCCATAGCTACATGACGATCTACGCCAATCTGTGAGCGGATAAATGCACCCACGCTGTCGCCACATATCATATTGCTCTTGGCAATAAACTTCTCATAATCCTCCTTCGTGCCCAGTTCCTTCCAGCATATCTTCTCCAGTTCGCAGATGTCTTCGAAAGATAACTTCTCCATATTGACAATCTTCTGGATTACAGGCAACTCCTTATTCTCTGCCAAGAAGTCCATCACACGCTGTTTGTATGATTTCTGTAGCGTTACATCAGTTGGTGATTCCTTCGTCTCTACAGTATCTTTAATATTGATGGTAAACTTCTGATTGGTCGTACCAGTCAGAAACTGCACCAATTCCCTGATTTCCTTACGAACATATTCCAGTTTGTCAAGCGATGCAGTTTCCCAGAAGTCATGATTGGATATCTGCTTAATAAGCGGCATCTTATCATTCACCTGTTTGATGCTAGCCTTCTCCTGTAGTTTATTGGCAATCTTCTCCACTACCAACTTAGACTTGTCACTACTAACAGCCTCATCAACCTGTGACAACTCAATATTGAGCATCAGGATGTCAAACTTGACAGCTCCCATATTCGCTGTACCATTTACCAACAACGGGGCTATAACGTCTTTCAGTTCAATGCCATCCGTATTCGAGAGATATACCCAAGTTTCCTTCTGGCGATACTTATCTACGATATCCCAATGTTCACGTACAGAGATATGCTTGTCGTTCAACTCCTTTACCTGCCCCATCAGAATTGCTTTCACTTCATCATGCAAGGCTTTTGCCACCTCGTCATTCTGGAACTGCTCATGCTGTAGTGCTATAGCCAGGTCAACACGCAAGTCAAACAGTCTCTGTGTGAGTGATATCGACTTCATGGGTTCAAAACCTTTGGGATTCTCGCCAAAGAATTCAAAGTTGCCACACCAGTCAAAGATATAGAAGAATTTCTTGTCTCTGTCCGCTGGTGTTTCTCCCTCATCAAATATCTCTTCCGACAATCGTGTACCACGACCTATCATCTGCAGGAACTTAATCTTTGAGCGTACTTGCTTGAAGAATACCAAGTTCAAGATATCAGGCACATCAATACCCGTATCAAGCATATCCACAGAGACAGCAATCTGAGGCATCTTACCTCTCACCTCAAAGGAATCAATAAGACTCTGAGCATAGTTTACCGTATTGTCTATCAGTTGACAGAAATCATCGCCAAGGGCAGGATACAGCAACTTGAATCTATCTACTATCAGTACCGCATGATTATGGTTATAAGCAAAGATAATAGTCTTGCCGATGGTGTCACCACCATTTATCTTCAAGCCATTATCCATCAAGTCAATAATCACCTTGTCAACGGTGTTCTGATTGAAGATATAGCTAAACAGCTCATCGTGCTCAATATTGCGCTTATACAGTTCGTCATCCGGAATGTTCTGCTTTGCTTTTTCATATTTCCAGATGCTCTCCATCTGCTGTTTCTCCTCCTCAGACAGCTTATCATACTTGATACCGTTCTTCAAGATATCTGTGGTACGAGACAATACAATCTTATTTACCAGATAACCATCATCAACAGCCTCATCAAGCAGATATTCGAAATTAGGCTCTCCACTTTCACGCTCAAACAGCTCATACGTACTTCTGTCATCATCCTCTCTGGGTGTGGCAGTCAGTCCCACCATCAACGCATCAAAATAGCTGAGGATAGATGTATATTTGCCAAAGATGCTACGATGCACCTCGTCAATCACTATCAAGTCAAACCTACCAATAGAGAACTCTTTCAGTTCCGTATCGATATAGTTAATCATAGTCTGATAGGTGCTGAATAGGATGCGAGCCTTCATCACGCTCTCCTTATCCGTTGGCTTAAAATCATCCAATCGTGCTGTCGTCGCACTAGGTAGCAGTTTGGTGAAGTTCTTATGCGCTTGCTTCACCAATGCAGTACGGTCTACCAGGAACAGGATGTTCTTTGCCCATCCGTTGCGCATCATCACATCACAAAGCGATATGGCAACACGCGTCTTACCCGTACCAGTAGCCATCACCAGCAACCCCCTGCGATGCATCCCGTTGAAGTTCTCGCAGATAGCTTTGATAGCTCGTTTCTGATATTCGCGGTTAGTTATCTCGTCGCTAATATTGAGGTCTGTGATGCCGTTTCTTCCACGTCGCTGTATCAGCACCATCAGGTCATCCTCTGTATGGAATCCGTATACTCGCCTTGCAGGATAACCCAAACCATCAATAATATACGTCTTGAAGCCATTAGTATAATAGATGACAGGTCTTACCCCATATTGTCGCTCCAGACAGTCAGCATACAAGATTGCTTGCTGACGTCCTACCTCTGGCGACTTGGTAGCTCGTTTGGCTTCTACGACTGCCAGGGGCTTACCATTCGCACCAAACAGCACGTAGTCCACATATCCCATGCCACTACTATTAGGCATACCAGTAACTTCAATCTCAATACAAGCCTTACTGGGCACAATGGCCCCTTCTTTATCCAGCACTTCCCACTTGGCTTCTTCCAGTAGCAAGTCGATAAACAGCTTGCGTGTCTCAGCCTCGCTATAGTTTATCTTGTCGGATATATCATGAGGTGCATTTACAGCTTCCTTTGGTACGCTCTCAATAAACTGCGCTGTTGCAGTAGGAACCGTATTCTGGGGTACTACCGTTAGTGTAGGCCTATTTGGTATCAGGTCCTTGCTGAATGGTGCCAAGCTCTTTACTACACCAAGTTTCATCAAGATACCACCTACCACATTATATATATTCAGAAGCGTAAAGTAGGCTTCCCTACCCTTCACGCCTCCATCATGAGCAGCCTTGTTTCCTATCTTACGTACATAATGAGCCGCCATCATCAGCCTGTCATCGTCGCCAATGAACTGCGTAAACGGTTCACTCGACATCATTTCAAGCAACGAGGTCCGCTTATCCAGTTCTATGCCTTTCAGCGTATAGATAGCCTTAACTATCCACTCTAAGGCTCTGCGACCATTCAACGCACACACGTCATAGTTGGTCTGCTGGGTGTCCTCTGCTGCACTGCAAAAGCCGTATAGGTCTTTCAGTGGCTCAATGTCCTTTAGATAGTCAAAGTTCTTCATATCGCTTGACAGTTTGGGGTTAGACGTTACTTAACTGATTCAGTTAAAATAATAATCCATACGGCTATTAAACAGCGTTTCAACCTCCTTGATGGACTGCTTTATGAGTTTTTTTTGATGTTCAATGCCTTTTATACTCTCAGAGAATCGTTGTTGTATTGAAATGTGTGGGATTATCGTTCTAAGGTCTCTCAATACAAATAATTTTAACTCAGCGAAAGTAGCACCAGAAGCAACAACAGAATACGTCTTTTTTATCAACAAACTCATAATGAATTTCAACGTTTCGCTTGTATATGATTCTGAATCTACATGAACCCACAACACACGACCATCTTTATAATATCTAGGTTGTTCTGTATTTACTATCCATATATTACCTTTTGCATTTATAGATGGAATAAGCAAATCTCCGATTATGGGAACACCAGATATTTCCTTAACGACTTCGTAATGTTCTGGAGTTATGAATAGAGTAAAATTCACATCATCACCATTACTTAATGTCATTAGTTCTGTCCCACGTATAAATGGTATTCCTTTGTCTACTACATCTTCAATTAAAACTCTCTTAAAAGAAGAAACTTGACACTTATCGCCCAAACGTATAACCTTCCACCCCTTATCATTGGTGATAGGGTCGCCAAACATTTCATAGAAGAGAGACTGCGCCAGATTATCCAACTCTTTTAATTGGGCTTTCTTCTTTTCAATGATGGAACTCAGCAAGTCCAACTCTTCAACAATATGCTGCTGTTCGGAAAGTGGGGGTATTTTGAGCGTAATATTTCTAAAAGATGGCATATCTAAGTTCTTCTGCGCCATCCCTTTTCCAAGCAAATAGATTTCATCGTTCAATGCAATAATATGCCAATTCAGAAAATCCTGAGCAATCTTATCAACCTTACTTCTTATAGTCAATCCACTATCATTCAAAAAGAATTTCCCTTTGACAAACCTCGTACATTGCTTAGACATTGCGAATCTAGCAATAACGATACTATCACTTCGATTAAATCTATCCATTCTAAATGTTTCACCACCACCTCCGTAAACAGGATAGATAGTTCCGCCATCCTTTTTTTGAACTACACGTGTACCGTATTCAACATAACACACTTCATCCAGTTTCTTATAATCCCAACCTTCTTTCATATACTACATGAATTTAGTACGGAACTCATTAATGGCAGCTGCAATCTCACTTTCCAAGGCTTCTATGCGACCTTGAATCACCTCAGTACTGTCATACTCAACCTTCTCACGCTCCACCTCCTTGTACTTGTTGATGGAGAGCACATAGTCGTTCTGGCGAATCTCGTCAACGGGCACCAAGAAAGACTTGTCTTTGCGTGTACGCTGGGCTTCGGCTTCGAGGTTGTGGAAACGGGCCACAACGTCTGGAATGTCATTCTCTGTTACCTCTGTGCGCTTTTGGTCAAGGGAGTAGCCATCGGCTTGCATGTCGTAGAACCACACTTTATCTGTACCACCTGCACCAGTCTTTGTGAAGATCAGCACGGCTGTACTAACACCAGAATAAGGCTGGAACACGCCACTCGGCATAGAGATGACTGCACGAAGTGTATGATTCTCTACCAACTCCTTACGCAAAGCTACGTGAGCATTGGAGTTACCAAACAGCACACCATCTGGGACAATGCTTGCACAGCGTCCACCAGTTTGCAACATACGAACAAACAGCGAGACAAACAGCAATTCCGTTTTCTTGGTATTTGTGATTGCTAATAAGGATTTGTTTATGTCCTCACTATCCACACTGCCTGCAAATGGTGGGTTGGCTAAGCAAAGGGTATATTTCTCTGTGTCATTATTGCTTGATGATAGGCTGTCACGATAAGCCACATCCGGCTCTTCTACGCCATGTAGCATCAGGTTCATCGCACCTATGCGCAACATGGTGCTGTCTGTATCGAAACCATGAAACATGCTGCCTCTGAAATGCTCAGCGTTCTCTTTCTTCAAGAGTTCTTGCTTGTAGTTCTCAGCAATATACTTGGCACTCTCCACAATGAAGCCGGCACTACCCATAGCAGGGTCGCAGATCTCGTCCTTCAACGTGGGCTGCATCAGCTCTACCATCATGCGGATAATATGCCTAGGTGTACGGAATTGACCGTTATTGCCACTAGCTGCCATTTTGCCAAGAATATACTCATAGACATCACCCATGGCATCGCGGTTGGTCATATCCAGTGCATCCACGCCGTCCACAATCTTTGTCAATGTGCGTGGGTTCTGAATCAAGAATACGGCATCGCGCATAAAACGACTGTAGGCAGATGATTTTCCCTCACTGAGATTTTTGATGAAGGAAAAGGCATCGTTGCGGATGGTGTTAAACATCTGGGTTGCCTCCATGTTCTTGAACACATGCCAACGCAGAGAATTATAGGGAACGTCATTATCCGTCTCAGGATTATGCCACATTCCCTCTTTAAACGTAGGGTTGACAATCTTCACGCCTAAGATATTGGCTTCTGCCTCCTTCTTCAGCTGTGCATCGTCTATCATCTTCATAAAGAAGAGATAAGTCATTTGTTCCAATACCGACATGGGATTCGTGATTCCACCGACCCAATAGGTATCCCATATCGCATCGATCCTATTTTTAATGTCTCCTGTAACCATTGAATTATATAGTTTTAGTAAGCACCAAAACTATATCTTCAGGTTTGATTACAGGTATATACCAAAAGACCTCAGGACACAAAAGAAGCGCGAGTCATGGCTCTTCTCTCGTATCGTGAGGTCCTAGGAATTACCTGTACTACAAAGATATAAGTCATGCCCGCGCTATCGCACGGGCACCGGCTGACTTATTCATGTAGTACAATCGTTGAAATTTCCTAGGTTTCACGATACTCTGAATAAATAGCTGATGCTATTATTTTACCCACAAAAATCATACCGGCTCTCTGCTCTCAGAGACTGATGCTTTGCAGCATGCGCTGTTTTCTTGAGACCCTTGCGGGAACAAGCGACCAGAGGTCGAACA